>CP092079.1:1781742-2099087 GCA_022226955.1 Nitrospira sp. | reverse complement strand
TACCCGCTTGGGCATCCTTGAGCACCGCGATGATCTGTTCCTCCGTGTGTCGTTTCCTGGTCATGGGCCTCTCCTGTAAGGCCCATCTCAGCACAGGGTACACTTCCTTGCCAATGGTCTAGTTTTCGGGGGGAAGGTCAGACGAAGAGGGAGATTGCGAGAAGCTGTGGTCGCAGGCGTCGCAACAAATGACGAGTTGGTCGCTGGTATGGCTGATCATGCGATAGCAGGAGGGGCCGTACAAGACGGCAGTCCGAGGTACGTCCGCCAACTTCGTCACCGCGGGTTTCATCGACGAGACGTATCTCTATCGTGAAGCGCGGGTCCAATCGACGCGCCGACCATTTCTTTCGAACGAGCCTGGACGGTCGCCGAAAGCCTGACGTAGAGCAACTGAGCCGCCTCGGTCCATTTCGGATTCGAAGGCGCTCCTACGAACGCTGCCTCGGCAGCCTTCTGCTCATCGTAGGTGAGTGGTTTTGGTTCTGCCATAGACGGTCAATGTCTTGCCGTGATGGGCCGTGGTTCCTGGTCCGCTGCTTTTCTCCGACCACAGTTTAAGCACGCAAACACTGTGATCGCAAGTCCTGCGTCCAAATCCACCGCCCGCTCTGGCAACATTGAACCGCTGCATTTATCGCATGTCTTCATGGGCGCACTGTAACATTTGTGAAAATGGATGCATATCCTTCTGAAGTACTGGATGGAGGGGAGAAAGAGTCCTGTTTGGCCCGTGTTCCACTAGGCCATTTGGCCATGTCTATATTACACATACCATGCATTGCAAGGTGCTCGGTCTTGACAGCTCTAGAACGCTTCCATAGGATTGTGGTTAGTTTTGCTGGGACACACTATGTATAGATTATTTCTGATTTTGGGATTGCTGATCGTGTTTTTCACGCTCTTAAAGAGCATCTATCGAAATTCAAAGCTGGCCGGTAGACCATCAGCTCCGCCATTAGATGGAGATCAGATGGTTCAAGATCCAGTCTGCGGAGTGTTCGTTCCTAGAAAAAATGCCATCGTTCAGCAGGTCGGAGAGGGCTCCAATTACTTTTGCAGTCAGGAATGCGCGGCGAAGTTTCAAGAGCAGCGAACGAGCTAGCTAGCAGCCTGAGTAGCTGTAGTCCGACAACTTTTCTTCCTTGTCGAATTTCAGCAAGATCTGACATTGGTTCGGTGAGAAATTAAAGAGGGGAAGGCCGGACTTTCCGCCGGCGATGCGGTAGTACGTCCAGGTTTCGCCGCCGAAGAAGCGAGGCGCTTTTCCATCGGGCGTCCCCCAGTTTTTCTCAAACCAGGCTTTGTCTTTTCCTTGGAGCTCGGCCGGTTTGAGCGACGCTTCGAGGTAAGGGTTGCTCGCGCTGCAGCCGGTCAGAGCCGATAAGCAGCCGATTAAGAGCACAGCAGAGAAACGCATGAGCAAGGTCCTCCTCAGATGCAAGACACAACGGGAGATGCGCGGCTCGGTTGACGCGCAAATTCTAACTCCCGTCTAGAGAGCTGTCAAACCACGGGGTTGCATTGCACCCTGCTTGAGTTCCACCTAAAATGTCCGACACAGAGGATGAGTTGACATCATCTCGGCCATGAAATGAAAGGATGTGCCCATGAAATTCTATCTCGATACGGCGAATGTGAAAGAGATTCAGGAAGCGGCCAATCTTGGGTTGCTCGACGGGGTGACGACCAATCCCTCGCTGGTGGTGAAGGAAGGCCGCAGTTTCAAGGAAGTGCTGGTCGAAATTTGTAACATCGTCGATGGGCCGGTCAGCGCGGAAGTTGTTAGCGTCGAAGCGGATGCCATGGTGAAGGAAGGAAAAGAGCTGGCCAAGATCCACAAGAATATCGTGGTCAAGGTTCCGCTCATTGCAGAAGGATTGAAGGCGACCAAGCGGATGGCCGCTGAAGGCATCAAGGTGAACGTCACGCTGTGCTTCTCGCCTACCCAAGCATTGCTTGCGGCGAAAGCTGGAGCCTGGTGCGTGTCGCCCTTCATCGGGCGTCTCGACGATATCAGTTCCAATGGCATGGAGCTGATCCGTCAAATTCTGACGATCTATAAAAATTATGACTACAAGACATTCGTCTTAGTGGCGAGCGTGCGTCATCCGCAGCATGTCGTGGAAGCGGCGCTGGCCGGCGGACATATCTGCACGATGCCGTTCAGCATCTATCAGCAGATGATCAAGCACCCTCTGACCGATAGCGGACTGAAGAAATTTTTGGCCGACTGGGATGCCCAGGGGAAAAAATAGCTCGGACGCTAGAGGTGCGAGCCTGGACCGTCGAGTTCATGGCGTGCTTGTGCAAAGACCGAGTGAAACATCGGCCGGGTCAGCTTCCCGGTAAACGTGTTCTGCTGGCTGGGGTGATAGGAGCCGAGTAGGAGGTCTCCCCCTGGGAGGCGGTACGCGACGCCGTGGCCGAATTTTGGCACGGGAGACGGGATGATCTGCCCGCTGGCCCGGCAGGTTTTCAGATAGTGATCGAAAGCAATCTTCCCGAGCGTAATGACGACGCGTTTCCGCGTGAGCAGCCGCAGTTCCTCGCGCAAGAATCGGCCGCACTGTTCAAATTCACTGGGCAACGGCTTATTTCCAGGCGGGGCGCAGCGGACGGTCGCGCCGATGTAACAATTTGCCAGCGCCAATCCGTCGTCTCGGTGAGCCGAGGTGGCTTGGTTGGCGAACCCGAAGCGATGCAAGGCTTCGTACAGCCAGTCCCCGCTGCGATCGCCGGTGAAGATGCGCCCCGTTCGATTTCCGCCATGAGCCGCCGGTGCGAGTCCCAGCACATATAGTTCCGCGTGCTGGTCGCCGAATCCGGGGATCGGCCGTCCCCAGTACGTCCATTCCCGATACTGTCTGCGTTTGGTCTGTGCCACAGTTTCCCGGTAGGCCACCAGGCGCGGACAGGCCGCGCAGTCGGTGATCGCGCGATTCAGTAAGGTTAGTGAGCGCATGGTCGATCACTGTATCATGAACGAGAAGTCATTCGTGCTTGCCGGTGTTTCGTCATGCTGTTAGCATGACCCCGGTCGACATTGATGAGTCCACTGAATACATAGAGGAGTATCTCGGATGGCAGAGTCTGGTGCGCGAATTGTCTATTGGGTTTTGACAGGTTTTCTTAGCTGGGGGGCAGGCCAGGCTTGGGCGGAACCGGTCCAAGGGCATTTTGAAGGCAAGGACGCGGCAAAATCCGAATCTGGATTTCGCGACCTTCTCCTTCCTGAACCGCTGGACAATCAAGCCGAGCCGGAAGATCGATTGGTCATTCTCCCGGAAATTAAGCGGGAAGGGGAGCGGCATTTTCTGAGTTCGTTCAAATTGCCAGACAAACTGACGTTCGGAGGGGTTCCGGTTCCACTGGATAATTGGCAGGTCAGAGAGCGCATCGAATACGAGTTCTATCAATTTTTAGAAGATCAGGGCGAAAGCATTATTCTGGCGAAGCGCACTGGGCGGTGCTTCCCGCCGGCTGAAAAACAGCTGGCCGATGCCGGGCTGCCGGACGACCTGAAGTACATGCTCTTGGTCGAGAGCAAATGCATTGCGGCCGCCTATTCCAAGGCCAAAGCCTCCGGCCCCTGGCAATTTATCCCGTCGACTGGGAAGCGGTATCGCCTCAAGAGCGATTCAGTGCTCGATGAGCGCCGCAACCTTGAAATGTCGACAGAGGCCGCCGTCAAGTACCTGAAGTATCTAAAAGACTTTCAACAGAACGATTGGTTCTTGGCGATGGCGTCCTATAATGCCGGCGAGGAGCGCGTGCGCAAGCTCCTCAAGGAGCAGAAGATCACCGACTATTGGAAGATGCACGGCCCGCGTGAAACCATGCGCTACGTGCCCCGGATCATTGCCGCGAAAGAGATCTACTCACAACCTGAAAAGTATTTGGGGTTGAGCAAGAAAGATCTCTATGTGCCGTTGGAAACCGAGACGGTCACGGTAAATGTGAAAGAATCGCAACGGTCCTTGACCGCCATTGCCGAAGAATATGGGACGTATTTCCTGGAGCTGAAGATGCTCAACCCCGAGTTCAAGAAGGATGTCCTGCCTCCAGGCACCTATCAGATCAGGGTTCCGCGGCAAACGTGCCCGAGCCGCTGTTTCAAACAGGCGAAAACCCCATAAATCACATGGCTCTTACGTTGCCAGCATCTTCCGCCCGCTCGATTCTCCGTCGCGTGATCGGAGCGGGGTTGCGGGCGGCGGACCCCGCTCACGCGCTGCTCGCTCGCGTGCATCGAACCGGCCACCGTTTACAGGTGGGGCGTCGCACGTACGACCTCCGATCATTCGAGCGTATTGTCGTGGTCGGGGCAGGGAAAGCGTCGGCGCGAATGGCTCAGGCCCTCGAACGAGTCTTAGGCGCCTACCTGGATGGCGGGTTTGTCGTCGTCAAAACCGGCCATCGTCTTCCTACTAAGCGCATCACTGTCATTGAAGCCAGCCACCCGGTCCCTGATCGGGACGGAATAGAAGCCGCGAAACGACTGCACGCCCAAGCGGCCGAGTTGGGCCCTCGCGATCTGCTGATCGTGCTGCTTTCAGGCGGGGCCTCCAGTTTGATTCCCGCTCCGGTCGCCGGTGTGCGTCTTGCCGACAAACAGCAACTTACGCAATTGCTCCTGAGAAGCGGCGCGGCCATTCAGGAAATCAACGCTGTTAGAAAGCACCTCTCGATGATCAAGGGTGGGCGTCTTGCCGAGGCGACTCGCGCGCGGATTGTGACCTTGATTCTCTCCGATGTCATCGGCAATGAATTAACGGCTATCGGTTCAGGTCCCACGACTCCCGACCCGTCGACCTATCGCGATGCGATTGCGATCTTGAAGCGGAGACGCATTTGGACCAAGGCGCCCGCGTCGATTCGCCGGCATCTCCAGCGCGGGGAGCGTGGTGTTGTCAGTGAAACGCCGAAGCCGGGGGCGGCCCGATTTCGGAGCGTGCAGCATGAGATCATCGGAAATAACGAGATGTCTCTCGAGGCGGCCGCGCAAGCCGCCTCGCGCGCGGGATTGCGGACCGTGCTGTTCTCGACGCCCATTCTGGGCGAAGCCTCCAAAGCCGGAGTGGCGTTTGCGTCGCTGGCGCGTCGCTTCTCCGAAGCGAAAGGAACGGTTCAACGGCCCTATTGCCTGGTGGCCGGCGGAGAACCCATTGTTATCGTCACAGGGAATGGCAAGGGCGGCCGCGCGCAGGAGTTTGCGGCGGCGGCGGCTTGTGAAATCGACGGACTGCACAAAACCTGGGTGGCCGCAATCGGAACGGACGGGACTGACGGTCCGACAGATGCGGCCGGGGCTGTGGTGTCCGGTTCCACGCTTGGCCAGGCCAAACGGAAGGGAATCGATCTTCGCCGCGCCGTCTCACAGCACAATGCCTATCCCGCCTTTCAAACTCTGAACAGCCACATTGTCACGGGGCCTACCGGAACCAATGTGAATGACCTTTACCTGCTGCTCGCACTCTAGTTAGTATCCGCTTCATGGCGGTCCCACTCATACTTCCTCTCAATGCCTGCACCGATCGATTTCTGACCGGAGGGAAAGCGGCGGGCTTGACGCGCCTGCTGGCCGAAGGGTTTCCCGTTCCTCCTGGGCTGTGTCTCACGGTCGAAGCCTACCGTCAATTCTTGTGCGAGCTGCAGATAGACGTCGAGACGCTTTGGAAGGAGGTGCGGAGCGCTACGGGAGCAACTCGCGCGGCGCTTCTCGAAGACTGCCGAAGACGGATTCATCATGGCCGCATTTCCGGCGAGTGTCTCGCTGAGTTGGAGCGACAGGTCGAAATATTGCAGCGACCGACTGAACAACTCTGGGCCTTGCGCTCCTCCGCCACCAATGAAGACGATGCGCGCGCCAGCTTCGCCGGGTTGTACTCCACCGCGCTGGGGGTGGCCGAAGATCGGTTGGAGGCAAGTATCCGAGCCGTCTGGGCGTCGCTGTGGGATGAGCAAGTGGCGGCCTATTACGAGCGGGTTGGGTGGAGCGAGCGTCCGCCGGCGATGGCGGTGGTCATTCAGCCGGTCCTCGATGCGCATGCCGCCGGCGTGCTGCATACGATTCATCCTATCACGGGGCGTGGCGATCAGGTCCTGGTGAATGCGGTGCCAGGCCTTGCGGTGGGCTTGGTCGAGGGTACGATGCCGCCGGATCAGTTCACGTTGCGGTGGGAGGCCTCGACCTCACGCGTCAGCGTACAGGAGCGTATCGTGGCGAAAAAAGATCGCGCGTTGCGACTGGGAGCGGCCGGCCTGTTCGATCAAGAGCTTGTCCCATCCGAATGCGAGCGTCCATCGGTCACGGACGATGAACTGGAGGCGCTCGTTCAACTAGGGAAGCGAGTAGAAGCGGCCCTGCATCAGCCTGTCGACATTGAATGGGCCATGGATCGGCAGCGGCTCTGGCTCTTGCAAGCCCGCCCGGTGACGATCCTCCCGACGCCGGCTCAACCGGCGCAAGCTCACTGCGAATGGTCTCGTGCCAATTTCAAAGAAACGATGCCGGATGTGCCCAGTCCGCTCGGGATCTCGTTTCTCGAACAATTTATGGATCTGTTTCTGATGGGGCCTTATCGACGGTTGGGATGCCAGATTCCTCCCGGCCTGTCGTCGGTTCGCATTTATCGGGGGCGTCCCTACCTCAATGTGAGTCTGATGTATGCGCTGATTGACCAGTTGCGGGGCAACACGTCGACGCTGGCGGAGCATATGGGCGGACATACGGTTTCCCGGCCGTTGCCTATCGAACAGCTCAGTCCTTGGGCCTTGCTGCGGGCCGGATTGCTGGCCGCCTGGTGGATTCGCCAGGCGGCTCGCCAGTCGGCGCGCTGGTTCGCCGACATGAAGCGGATGGGGCAGGAGCATCGTCGCACATTTGTGCAGACGCTGACCTTGGCTCAAGTCCGCGAACGCATTCAGGCATTGAATGAGGAGTTTCTTCATCGAGAAATGACGTTCGGGATTGCCGGCGGTGTGGCGCAATGTCTACAGGCGCTGGGTTTTCTGTTGCCGCGCTGGCTGGGAGATGATTGGCGCGGGCTGCTCAATGCGGCGCTTCAAGGGCAGGCGCAAGCCATTAGCGCGCAGCAGATCGTCAGACTGGCCGAATTGGTTGAGGTGGCGCGTCGCGAGGAACCGGTTCGGCGTCTGTTTGCCTGCGCGGATTGGGATGGGCGGACGGCGGATCGGATGCTTAGCGGGACGCAGTTTAGCGCGTTATTTGAGCAGTATCTCGCCGACTATGGGCATCGAGGGGTGGGAGAGTCCGATATTATGTCCCCGCGGTTTTCGGATCAACCGGATATCGTGCTGGACGTGCTGCGTCACCAAGTCAATGCACCAACAACGCAATCGCCGGCTGAGATTATCGCACGCCAGCAAAAGGTGTGCGAGCAGGGCTGTGCAGCAATTCGAGCCCGGTGTGGGTGGTTCCGTTGGAAAGTGTTCTCCTGGTGGTATCGGCGGCTCTGCCGGTTCTATGCGTTGCGGGAAGCCAATCGACACCATGTCATGTATTACGCGGGTGCGCTGCGCCGGTTGTTGTTGCATGCCGGTGTCTTGCTGGCGGAGCAGGGCGTTGTGGATCGCGTCGAGGACATCTTTTTTGTCCGCGTGGAGGAACAACTGCCGCTGCTTACCCTGGAGGCGCGCGATTGGCGCGCGCTGGTGCAATCGCGCAGACAGGCGCGTGCCCGCGATCTGGAGATGGCCGCGCCGGATCGGTTGATCGATGGAGAAGAAGACGCTCCGGCAGCGAGCTCGCCGGATGCCACGATGTGGCGGGGCGTGCCGATTAGCGCCGGTTCTGCGACGGGTCCGGCGAGATTGATCCGAACCTTGGAGGATTGGAAGAAGGTGACTCCCGGCGACATGCTTGTCGCTCCCGTCATCGATCCCGGGATGGCGCCCTTGTTTGGGATGGCAGCGGGACTCGTGGCCGAGATGGGAGGCACCTTGTCGCACGGCGCGATCATCGCCCGCGAGTACGGATTGCCGGCGGTGGCCAACATCCCGGGGATCATGATGGCGGTGCGCGAGGGGGACATAGTCGATCTTGATGCCACCGTCGGAGCGGTGCGACGGCGGAAGCCCTCTCGTGACCATCATCGCGAGTGATGACGGGATACCCTCCACAGAGGCTCTGATTCAATGGCGGGGCATCCTTAGGTGAATAGTGATAGGGCCGAATGGCATTAGGGCTTTTTGCCGCTTGATCTTTCTTGATGCATCTCGTACGCTCCCGACCCATCTAAAGTTGTAGGTCATTGTCCAATAAATTCTCTGTCCGTGAAGATGCCGCTCGCCAGCAGACGGAGGGGGTAGCGCAATGGATGTGACCAGCGTATTGCTGGGAATTGTCATCGGGCTCATTCTTGGCGCGCTTGCCGGTTGGTTGCTTGGGGCTGGCCGGCTCTCCCGACAGTTTCAACAACACATGGTCGAACTCAGCGCCAGAGCCGAACGAGCGGAGTCGCTCGAGACGGAGTTGCGTCGGCAGCTTGAACAGGACCGCCAGGAAGGCGCGCAGCTTCGGGCGGATCTGGCGACCGCGCAGCAAGCGCGGGCCTCGGCCGATGTGCGTACGGAAGAAGCGCGAAAGCATGTTGCCGAGCAGAAGCAATTAGTCGATCAATCCCGTCAACAGTTGCTCGATTCGTTTCAAGCGCTCTCGAACGACGCGCTGACTAAAAACAATCAGGCCTTCTTGAATCTTGCCCGCGTCTCGTTTGAAACCCTCCAGGCGAAAGCCGAAGGCGAACTGTCGCAACGCCAGCAGGCGATCGACGGACTTGTGAAGCCGCTCCATGAGTCGCTCCAGCGCTACGATGAGCAGATGCGGTTGCTTGAGCAATCGCGCCAATCGGCGTATGGCGGGTTGGATCAGCACCTGAAGTCGCTGGCGGAATCCCATCAACGGCTCCAGCAGGAGACTGGCAACCTGGTCAAGGCGCTTCGCGCGCCCACAGTCCGCGGTCAGTGGGGTGAAATCACGCTGAAGCGGGTGGCTGAGCTGGCGGGAATGGTCGATCACTGCGATTTTTTCGAACAGGAAAGCGTCACCGGCGAGGATCGACGGTTCCGTCCCGACATGGTCGTACGGCTCCCGGGCGGGCGGCAGATCATCGTCGACGCGAAGACGGTACTGGCGGCTTATCTCGATGCCCATGAGGCTCCGGACGATCAGCATCGGCTCGACGCCTTGCGGCGGCATGCCGCGCAGGTGCGCAGCCGGATGGATGAGTTGTCGTTAAAGGCCTACTGGACGCAATTCGAACGGGCGCCTGAGTTTGTGATACTCTTCCTCCCCGGCGAGCAATTCCTCGGCGCCGCGCTGGATCACGATCCGCGTTTGATCGAAGAAGGGTTTACGCGCGGGGTGGTGCTCGCCACGCCCACGACATTGATCGCGCTCCTGCGTGCGGTAGGTTATGGATGGAGACAGGAGCAGATGAATGCGCATGCGGAGGAAGCCGGCCGACTGGGGAAGGATCTCTATGAGCGCATGGCCGTCTTGGCTGAGCATGTGAATGATGTCGGACAAGCCTTGGGCAAGAGCGTGTCGGCTTACAATCGGGCGGTGGGATCGTTGGAGACAAGAATTCTGCCGGCGGCGCGCCGGTTTAAGGAGCTCGGCGTGGCGTCGGATAAAGAGATTCCACAGTTGGAGCCGGCTGAAATAGTCCCGCGACGAACATTGCCTTTTGACGGTGAGTAAGGAGCAGGCATGACAGACGAGCAGTCGATGGTTGAAGAATTCCATAAGAAATTCGATATTCTTGTGCAGGCCAGCCCCACAGCAGCCAGCGAGGACACGAAACGTCTCCGGATCCGTCTGATTCAGGAGGAATTCGACGAGCTCAAAGAATCCATGGCCGAGGGCAACCTGGCCGCGCTGGCGAAAGAGATGGCGGATCTGCTCTATGTCGTGTACGGAACCGCTGTATCGTACGGTATCGATATGGAGCCGGTGTTTCGAGAGGTGCACCGGTCGAATCTCAGTAAAGTCGGCGGGTATAAGCGCGAAGACGGGAAGTGGGTGAAGCCCCCGACCTATTCACCGGCCAACATTGAACCAGTACTAGCCGTGCAACGGAGTTTTCCTGAAGGAGCTCAGAAGCCGCTCGGGGATGTTGAGGAGGTGTTGCGAAGCGCATGAAATCGCTGCATTGTCCAAGTTGCGGGACATCGTTCGTTCGGGTGACTTCGAACGAAGGCATGGTTGAGAAAGCCCTTAACCATATCCATATGTTTCCCTTTCGCTGCCAACTCTGCACCAATCGCTTCCGCGTGTTCTATCTGAGCTCGAGCCAAAGCACGCAGGCATTCGATCGCCGCGAGTTCAAGCGCCTGGCCACGGCCATGGACGCCCAAGTGGTCGATAGCAAACCGCTGCCCTTTACTAATCGAATTACCGATATTTCAATGGGAGGCTGCGCGATCTTGGCGGAAGGGTTGGCGAAGGGGGCGTTTGTCGAGCTGATCCTGAAGTCGAGTATCGAGGGCGAGGAAATCCGAATCGAAACCGCGATGGTCTGCTCCGTCAGGCCGGAATCGGTTGGAATACAGTTTCTGGAATTCAGGCCCGATGAGCAGCGCCGTCTGAGTCAAGTCGTGCTGGGCCTGCTCGTCGGCCAGGGCGGGCAATCGCCTGCCTATTCCTGACGGCCGCTTCTGGCGCGAGCCTAGCGGTGCGTTCGCTTTGCGGGTCTTTTCACGACGACATTATCGATGAGCCGCACCGTTCCAATGCGAATGGCTCCCAGTAAGACGGCCCGGCCTTGCACGGATTCCAGTGGCGCAAGGCTGTCTGGATCGCATGCCGCAAGGTAGTCGATGGCTGCAGTGGATTCCTGGCGCAAAACCTGTGTCATGATCGATTGAATCTTCCGGCCTGCTGTCACCCCGTCTTTAATTGCCGCCGCCCCGGCCTGCAAACTCTTGTAGAGAATAGAAGCGCGTGCGCGCTCGCTCTCGGATAAATATACATTCCGTGAACTCATCGCGAGGCCATTGTCTTCACGCACGGTGGGATGGACGATCAGCGTCACGCCAAGGTTGAGATCGTGGATCATGCGCCGCACAAGAGCGGCCTGCTGAAAATCTTTCTGCCCGAAGACGGCGATATCCGGACGGACCATCCCGAAGAGCTTGGCGACCACTGTGGCGACGCCGGCAAAGTGATGCGGGCGGCTCTCGCCTTCCCAGCGCCGCGCGATGGTGGGGACTGTGACGACCGTTTCAAATCCTTCCGGGTAGATCGCGGCGGCGCCCGGCTCGAAGCAGATATCGACCCCTTCCACGCGGCAGAGCGCGCGGTCTTTGGCGATCGGGCGTGGATATTTGGCGAGGTCTTCCGTCGGGGCGAATTGGGCCGGGTTCACAAAAATGCTCACGACCAGCGCATCGCATTGCAGCCGGGCCGCGCGGATCAACGCCCGATGGCCGTCATGCAGCGCGCCCATGGTCGGAACGAATCCGATCGTGACCCCTTCGCGGTGGAGTTGCCGGCTCCAGGCGGCCATGGCTGTGGGCGTCCGAAGGATCTTCATGCATCCTGGCGAGGGTTACAGCTCGGGCGCGATCCATAGCGAACCGACGGTTGCGGGAAGAGCAGGCGGACTTCCGACCGGTCTGTGCTGTCGGTGAGCAACTGCGTGGCCGTGCGTTGAAGCGAGGGATGAATCAACAGCGGATCGAGTTCATTTAACGGCATCAGGACAAACCGCCGGTCGTGCAGCCGGGGGTGCGGCACGACAAGATCCGCTTCCTGGATGATCCGGTCGCCGTAAAACAGAATGTCCAGATCGATGGTGCGAGGGCCGGAACGATGGTCTTCATCGCGTCCCAGCGAGCGCTCGATCTCACGCAAAACTGTGAGGAGGCTGCGGGGCGTGAGGTCGGTGTTGAGCCGCACGACGCCATTCAGGAACCAACCCTCCCCAGGTTGCGCATGATCGTTGACCGGCTCAGTTTCGTAGAGCAGGGAAATGCCGGTGACCTGAGAATGCGGCAGCAGGCTCAAGAGGGTCACCGCCCGGTCGCAGAAATCCAGGCGGTCGCCGACATTCGATCCGAAGCCGATGTAGACGGTTTCACGCATAGCCGTGATGAGTGAGGAGTGACAGGCGAGGCGTCACCCCTCGCGCTCCTCAGAATCCCGCTTTCTTGATCCGCTCTACCGCTTCGGCCAGCCGCTCTTTTGTTGTGCAGACGGTCATGCGGACGTAGCCTTCGCCTGGCGCGCCGAATCCGTTGCCCGGTGTCGTGACGATCCCAGCCTTTTCCAGCAAATGAGCGGTGAACGAGGCGGAGGAATAGCCTTTCGGCACCGTGACCCAAATGTAGAAGGCGGCGGGCGGCGCATCGACTTCCAGTCCCAATTGCTTGAGCCCTGGAATAAGCGTGTCCCGGCGCTCTTGATAGATCTTGCGGATGCCGTCAGTCACGGATTCGTCCAAACCCAGCGCCGTGATCCCGGCGGCCTGCACCGCTTCAAACACGCCTGAGTCCAGCTGGCTCTTCACCTTGCCCAGCGCAGCCAGGACGTCCTTGTTGCCGACCACGAACCCGAGACGCCAGCCGGTCATGTTGTAGGTTTTGGACAGCGAGTGGAATTCCACGCCAACATCTTTCGCGCCATCCACTTCCATGAAGCTGGCCGGACGCTTGCCGTCGTAATAAATTTCCGAATAGGCCGCGTCGTGGCAGATGACGATCTGGTTTTCCTGCGCGAACTCGATGGCCCGCTTGAAGTAGTCTTTCGTCATGATGACTGAGGTCGGGTTATTCGGCGAGTTCAGCCACATCAGTTTGGCTTTCTTTGCCACATCTTTCGGGATCGCATTCAGATCGGGCAAGAAACCGTTGGCCTTGGTGAGCGGCATGATGTGCGACACGCCGCCGCAGAAACTTGTCCCCACCGGATAGACCGGATAGCCAGGGCTGGGCACCAGCACGACATCGCCTGGATCTACAAGGGCCAGATGGATGTGCCCAATGCCTTCCTTTGAACCGATGAGGGTCAACACTTCGTCGGCGGGATTCAGCGCGACGTTGAACCGGCGCTTATACCAATCGGCCACCGCCGTACGGAACGACAGCATGCCTTCGTAGGAGGGATATTGATGGTGCTTCGGGTCCTTGGCGGCCTGCGCCAGACTTTCAATAATCGGGGCCGGCGTGGGCAAATCCGGATCGCCGATGCCGAGGTTGATAATATCGACGCCTTTGGCAATCGCCGCTTGCTTCATCTTGTCGATGGCGGCAAAGAGATAGGGAGGCAAGGTCTTAATGCGGGTTGCAACTTCTATGGGAAAGCCAGCCATGTCGAACGAACTCCTTTTTGCAGGATGGTGAACACCACCGCCAGCGTCGTCTTGCATCGCTTAGACTCTCAACGCATCTCAGGGGATACGCCTCGCCCTTCGCTCGCTGCGGCCTCGCCGGACGGCCGTGTTGACCATCCTGCGATCAGAGCTCACAAGATTACAGTAGGACTATGGCGGCAATCAACGCCCAGGGGCAAGAAGGTGGCCGATCAGCCGGTCGGCAAATTGATGCAGGGTTAGGAGATGCGGAATCGCCGCCGCTTTTACGTTCTGTGCGGTCAGGTTGGCCTTGGTGAGATCAGCCGCGCACTCTTGGCAGAGCGCGTCGATGCCAGAAGACTCCACTTCCAAATGAAACAACAGTCCGTAGGCGCGAGTGCCGTAACGGAAGGCTTGCAGTGGGGCGACGGTAGAACTGGCCAGCGGGACGCAGCCCTTGGGCAAGTCGAAGATTTCCCCGTGCCACTCGAAGACCTCGAACGAATCGGGCAGCGTTGCGAAGACCGGATCCTGTTTTGCGTCTGGAGTCAGTCTTACCGGCGTCATGCCGATCTCTAGCGCTGTGCCCGGTCTCACCGTTGCGCCGAGCGCCTTCGCCATGAACTGGCTGCCGAGGCAGACGCCGATCACTGGCTGTCCGGACAGCAGCGCGGAACGGATGAACGCCGTTTCTTCCGCAATCCAACCATCCGAATCGTTCACCGACATCGGCCCGCCCATCACGATCAACAAATCGCCCGCGTCTTTCTGCAGACCGTCCTTCGGGACGAGAGTATGCGTCAGCGTCACGCCGCGATTAGTCAACGCCGTCGCAAAAGCACCGGGACCTTCGAAGGGAACATGTTGGAGGCAGACGGCGCGCATAGTAGGGTGTATGTCGATAGAGGGAACGGTCGCCAATCTAGACTTTCACCAACGGGATACATACACTGTCTCTAAGTCGGTCGGCAAGCCTGGCCGAGCTCTCAGTAGGTAACACAGTGGGAGATTATTCATGAAATATCGTATTGCTCTCCACAAGTCTGACGAAGGGTACGCTGTGTCGGTTCCTGGTTTGCCCGGTTGTTGGTCTCAAGGCGTCACTGAACAAGAGGCGTTGGAGAATATTCAGGATGCGATTCGCGAGTATCTGGCCGTCGGTGAGGATGAAACCCGCGGCCAAGATGTGCGCGAGATCGACGTTGCGGTGTAACCTTGCCCAAGATCCCCGGGGTCAATCACTTGGCGGCTGTGCGGGCCTTGGAAAAAGCGGGTTTTCTCGTCGTTCGCAGGGCAAGCACATCGTAATGAGCAACGGTCAGCGTATCCTCACTATCCCGCGTCACAATCCCGTCAACGCCATGACCATGGGCGGGATCGCCCGCGACGCAGGCCTGACCGTTGACGAGTTCTGCGCGCTGCTATGAGAAATTCAACCATTGAGACTGAAGTGCCAACTGCACAAAAGGTGGTCGTCACCGACGATATGTTTCGTGTCGATCTGAGCGATGGGAGAACGATCTCTGCGCCTCTTGCGTGGTATCCCCGGTTGGTGCATGGGACAAAAAAGGAACGGAACAACTGGCGGGTCATTGGGAAGGGCTACGGAATTCATTGGAGCGATCTCGACGAGGATATCAGCGTCGAGAATTTGCTGCTCGGGCAGGCGTCTGGTGAAAGCCAAGCCTCCCTTGAAAAGTGGCTGTCAATGCGATCCTCTCGCCACACAAACGGTTCCAAGGGACGACGCTGACATGCGGCTCCTCATGACAGTGATGCAGTCTCCCCACCTCTAAAAGTAGTCGTTCATTGACATCGGTCCCCTATCACGATCAGTGGGGCACCTGCGTCTTTCGGTAGACCGTCCTGCGAAAGGGGGTAGTGGTCAAAGCTGATACTGTGCCTGTCAGCGTCGGTGTGAATGCTCCATGGCCTTCGAGGGGGGCATGCTGGAGGCAAGCGGCATGCATTGACGCCGGAGTACTTTCAACCTAGGCTTAGATTTTAATCAAAAGTAGTTAACAGGATGACGAATGCAAATTAGAAAACCATGAGGTTGTATGGAGTACGGACTCACAAGACTTGTTCTTGATTCAACCGCTTTCGTGCCCATAACAGAAGACGAGTACATCTCGATTGCCAAAGCGAAAGACGGTTTATTCAAAGTGCTTTCCGCAGAGGAACAATTCGATTTGGTTGTGGAAAATTATTTGGAGCTGGAGGCCAGTTTTTTAGAATCCACAGTCAAAAACATGGTGCTTGAAAATCAGGATTATGAGTGGGGTCATGCACAACGACGGTTGTTCAATCGACGTTTAGCTAACTTGCTGAGTGCGTTTCGGTCATATGTAGACTGTGCAGGACGAGTCGCTAAAGAAATTCTAACCGATAATGTTGACGCAAATGTATTAGTTGCAGGTGTTTACTCGAAGCCTTCCGAGGGGAATTTTCTTTCTAGCTTTATATGGGAGCTTCGAAATACTGTTCAGCATCATGGGTTTCCAATCCATTCCGTTGTCTATCCGGCGGGTTGGCGTGGAGAAGGTGATGCTAGCAGAATGGTCTTTGGGATTTCGGTGCGTATGGACATCAATCATTTTAAAGAGGATAAGAAGTTCAATAAGTTGATACTGGAAAAACTAGAAGCCTTGGGTAGCGAGGTTGATCTGAAATTACTAGTTCGTCAATATGTCGAAGCCTTGGGGGGTGGCCATGCACAATTAAGAAGGATGGTTCGTCCGGCAGTTCAGTCTTGGGACTCGACGATCATGAAAATGCTTGAGCTATTTAAATCAGCTCATCCCACCGAATCCCCAGCGGCAGTGATCAACGCGGTTATTAGAAATGGAAAAACTTTTGACAACGCGATAAGTATCTTCGGTGATTTTATCAAGTATCGTAAAGCGCTAGAGGCTAAAAATGGCACTCTCGTAAATCTTGGGAGACGTTTCGTCACGGGGGAGAGTTTGGCTAAGTGACGTTCAACAATGTAGAAGCAGTCCCCAGCCTTATCGCACGTCTTTCTTTTTCTCTCTTCAGCTTTCTCCAAAAATATCCGAAAAGTAGTGCATGATTGCCGAAGTCGATTGCCCGGTGCAGGAGGCTGAACGCAGGCTGCCGGTCATGGTCACAGCCGCGCCGCGCTATTCGCTGCCTCAGCGGCTTCGGTCCGGCTATCACGCCTTTTGGTACTGGCTTGGCGAAGGATTGGAATGGTCGCGTGGGCTGTATCGCGAGCAGCCGGTGGGGCAACTCACGCATCTCAGCGGAAGCCAGCAGGCGAGGATTGCTCTGTTGCGCCGCCAGTTCGATGTCCGCTTTGAACAATATTGCGCCGCACTCACGACACTGAAGAGTTACGACTACCTCGATATTCTCGATCAAGCATGGACAACGTGGGGGCAGCCTCGGCCGGTCGGTGGGGTGGTGCATGATGTGGGGGCGTCCAACTTCTGGTATGCCCGTGCGCTCCACGCCTTTTTTCTTCCAGCGGCGCTGACCGGCGTCGAAGTGGAAGGCCATCGTATTTATTACAACGGCTATAGCCGTCACGATTATGCGCAAGGCTATGTGCGCGATCTGCCGCAGACTGAATTTGTGATTGCCGATTATGCGCAGTACGCGCAGCCGGCCGACACGATCGTGGCTTGGTATCCCTTCGTGACTCCGGCGCCGGTGCTGGCCTGGCGGCTGCCGCTGGCGTTGCTGGCGCCGCGGGCCTTGTTTGCGCGTGTTGCGATGAATCTGAACCCGTCCGGTGTCTTTGTCATGGTCAACCAGGGGCCTGAAGAGGCCGCTGTGGCCGCCGATCTTTGCCGGCAGGCGGGACTGAAGTGTGAGCGTTCCTGTGAGGTGCGTGTGACATTGCGCCGGCGGCGCATTCCGCCGGTGGTGTCTTGGTGGCGACGCTCCTAGCAGGCGGCTGAAAAAAAGCCTGCCAACGGCTGCCTAGCGGTTTCGGATAGGGCTACGGTACAATTCATGACGATGCAACACGCAATTAAGACGATTGAAGATCTCCGGTGGCTGATGGCCCATACGGGCGGCTTTCGTTCCGGCTATGTGACTGATCTCCAGATGGCGAAACGCCGGCTGTTCGACGAAGAGTCCGGCCGCGACGTGCTGGCCGACACGACGGTGTCGATGACGATTCGCTATCAGCTGCGCGGGATGGTGCGGGTGGCGAAGCTGGTGATGAATGGGGTGACGGATTTTTCGATCTTCGAGCAAGAAGGCAGCGATTCGTCGGCGCTCAGTGTGATTCAAGCGGAACGCAGCGGCGGGCGGCTGCGGTTCTGGTTCGATCCGCAAGGCGAGCTCTATGTGGTCTGTGAAGAGGCGCAGCTTGAGGAGATTGCCACGCCGGTTTTGACTGGACAGATGCTTCCGGAATTGGCCCGCTGGACCTTTCAGGGGCATTCCGGCGAGGTGCCGACGCCGTCCTGGTTTTTGATGGAACTGGAAGAAGCGGGCACTCCTTGTTCTTGGATCATCTCGAAGAAGCGGCGCGCACGCGATGTGGTGGCACGATGGGAAGGCGATCTGACTCCGTCCGGCGATGGAACGAACCCGCGCGGCAACGCGGTGCGCGTGTTGGTCTACGGAGCGCCGGATGGCGAGGGATTTGGAGTGGTTCTTCGCGCGCTCGGCACGCAAGATCCGCAGGTCAGCCGGGTGCTGACCGTACTGGCAGATCGGATCACACAGCGGTATGCCGGGAGTTGCCTCGTGGGAACGACGATTATTCCTGGGCGGGAGTGGGAGTCGTGGCGCTCCAGAAGCGCAGGGTATTGAACGTTGCAGCCCGTGTTGGTCTCGCTTCGTTCAGAGACTCAACATACTCGTCGAATTGGGTGAAGTCGGGCTTGCCCGACTAGTGCGAGTGCCCGTTGGCGAAGTGGCCGTTGGTGCTGTTGCTATGGTGCCCGGCGATGTGGCCGTTCCCGTTCGCGCCATTCGTATGGACGGCAGTGCCGTTTCCGTTTTTCACACCCTGCCCGTGCGATCCATTTTTTCCGTTCACACATTCCACGAGCGCCCAGAATCGTAGCGGATTCACGTTCTGCTTGCGCGCGACGTGCAGCGATGTGCCTTCCAAAACGGTATGCAAGGAGAGATCGGTGCGCCAGCCGAGATGCTTTGTCAGCGGGGAGATGACTTTCTCCATCGCGGCGATGATCTTGTTGCCGTTGCTGAAGTGATTGAGCATGATGATGCGGCCACCGGGGCGGCAGACGCGGATCATTTCATTGACCACTTTGCGATGGTCCGGCACGGCGGTCACGACGTAGGCTGCGACAACGGTGTCGAAACTGCTGTCGGCGAACTCCATGGCGCCGGCATCCATGCGATGCAGCTGCACGTGCGTCAGCCGGTGCATCTCCGCCCGTTCCTTCGCCTTGGCCAGCATGCCTTCGGAGAGATCGACTCCGGTAATCTTGCAATGCCGCGGATACATCGGGAGGGCGAGCCCGGTGCCCACGCCGACTTCGAGAATCTGTTCGTTCGGCTGCACATTCAAATTGCGGATGGCCGATTCGCGCCCTTCGTGAAAGACCTTGCCGAAAATCTGATCGTAGACGCCCGCGTAGGACGTGTAGACCCGCTCCACTTTCTTCAAATCCATGAGTCCTCCGAATCCCTGTGCGATGTGGGAATGGCCGCGCCTGCGGGAGCAGGCTGGCGTAGAACCCAACCATCCTGGGGAAAAACAAAAGGCGGGAGCCCGTTTGATACGCGAGAGACCCGCCTGGATTACAAACGGCGCTACTGTAGCCAAGTCATGAAGGTGAGTCAACTGATTCTTCTGAGGAAATATTCCTCAACGAATGGAGACGGAAGATGCTTCTTCGAGGCTGTCTTGATTCGCGCAGCATGCCTGTGGGATAGGTACGCGCCATGATGCTCGCAGGATTATTTGCCGGAGCGCTGTTCCTCGGCCTGCTGGTGGGAGACCGCTGGTACTTCCGCACGCTCTCCGCCGAGGCGAGCCGCTACGGCTGCCAGGTTGGGCGCGGGGCCGCGCGGTTGGAGTCAATGAGCCTGGCGCGGATCCACGCATCGTTCGATAGGCTAGGGCTTCTGACGATGCGGCACGGTGTGGCCCGCCTGTTCATCGAGACCGAGCGGGTGTTGCTCCGGCCTCGCTATCCGACTCTCTGGGCGTTCCTCTGGATCTGGCCGATGAAAGCCACGGTCGATCTTCAGACAGACGGCGACGCGGTTGTGCTGACTCTGACGAAACGCATTCCGTGGGCGTCAGCGATTCTCACCGGGGCCTGGTTTCTCATCGTCGCGTTCGGCACGCTGGCGACGGTCGTGAGTTTTGTGGTGGAAGGGGGCCTGGCCAATTCCAGCGGGGTGTTGATGGGCGGAGGGATTCTCACGCTCGGGTTGTTCTTTATTTTCTCCGGCCTCGTGACGGTGGTCATGGCCCTTCGCATGGAGAACAACCGGCTTGCGGTGCTGCAGCAGGAATTATCCGAAGCCTTCAACGGGCAGGCGTCCGTTACGCGCTGAACAATCCTAAAAACTGATCGAATTCTTGGGGCAGGTCGAGCGCCGCGCGATTGCGCGCGAGCCCGGCGATGATGCCGCGATGTTTCTTCACGAGGCCGGACGCTTCAAAGGCCTGGCGGAATTGTTGCCACTGCAAGGCGGGGTCGCCGGCAATCCGGGCCTGTTCGTCTTTGGGCAGCGCATGCACGGTCGTGGTCAATGTGCGAATGGCTTTCTCGACACTCTCATACGGCGGCGCAAGTTTGAGCCTGGCGTAAAACATTTCCAGATGCGCCCGGAACTCCTCGCGCAAGCGCTGGAGCGGATCGTGCGATGGCAGGGGTGGTTCAGGCATAGTCGTAGCCCGGATGATACGGTATGATGGTTTCAAGTCACAAGTACTCGCCGGTTATTGATAAAGGCCGCCAGCGGCGTGCTCGCCTGACGCCGAGCGGCCTTTTTGAGCAGCCTGCGAATAATCACAGGAGGTCAGTATGAAGAGCATGCGTTGGGCCATGTGGTCGGTGGTTGGATTGTTGGCGTTGAGCGGCTGTTCCGGCCATCACCATCATCATGGGATGATGGAATCGAGCAAGGGCGATGCCTATTGGCAAAAAGGGCAGCAGGACATGGCGGGGTTGATCGACCGGACGGTGAAGGATCCGGCCAAGGCCATCCAGGTGAAAGCGCTGGTCGATGAGATCGTCACCGAACTGAAGACCGGTCGCGAGCAGGAGCGCGCCTATCACCGCCAGCTGTATACGCTGAATGCCAGCTATACGGCGACTCCCGAGGAGTTCACCAAGGTTCTCGATGAGGCGAGCAGCCAGCGGACGAAGACTTCGTCTAAAATTCTTGCCCTGCGGTTCAAGATGAAAGAGCTGATGATGGCCGATGAGTGGAAAAGCCTCTCCGACCAAATGCTCTCGTACAGCGGCCGCTATCAGCATGGCAGTGCAGGAGCGAAGACGGGTTACTAAGAAGCCAGGCTAACTTTTCGCGGTAGCGGCTTTCAGCGGCATGGGCGTCCAGTTCGTGCCGCCATCGGTGGAATGGTAGAGGCCGCTGCCGTTCGTGCCGACGAAAAGAGCTTCAGGATTTTTGGGGCTCATGGCCAGCGAACGGATGTTCAAAGACGTGAGCCCCGCATTGATCGCCTGCCAGGTTTTTCCGCTATCCAGACTTTTCCACACGCCGCCGGGGCCGCCGAGATAGAGTTGTGTTGGTTGAGCTGGGTTGATGAGCAGGCTGCTGACAAAAGGATCTTTCAGCCCGTTCCCGATCCGTTCCCAGGTATTGCCCTTGTTCGCGGTGCGAAACAATCCTTTCGTCGTTCCGGCGTACACGACGTCCGGTGTGACAGGATCAATGACAATCGCATTCACGCCCAGCGCCATCGCGGCCATCAGTTCCGTTTCTGGGATGAGCCCGGCATTGATCTTTTTCCACGAAGCCGCTCCGTCCTCAGATCGATAGACCCCGCCGGTGGTCCCCGCATAGAGAATGCGGGGAGCTGTCGGATGAATCGCAATAGAGGTGACGATATGCACCTCTTTCATCCCCGCCATGCGCTCTTCCCATTCGCGCCCGCCGTCTTTGGTGGAGAAGACCCCGACGGTCGTGGCGATGTAGATCTGCTCGTGATCGGTGGAGTCGAACACGAAGTCATTGATGAACGAGACGTGTTCCTTGAGCCCGACGTTGTGGGGAAGCCAATGTTGCCCGCCGTCCGGACTTTTATAGACGGCGTCGGCCATTGTCCCGGCGTAGACCGTGGCCGGAAATTGCGGGTCGATCCCGATCGTCGTCACGCGGCGCGCGCTAAAGCTTGGGAATCGTTCCCACGACGAGCCGGCATCACGGGATTTGTAAACCGCATCGTTCGTCGCGACGTAGAGAATCTGGGTGTTGGTCGGATGCAGTGCAATGGAGACAATCGACTCACTCTCTTTCTCGCAGCCGAGGGAGAAGACGAGGAAGGCGAGCGACGCCAATCTGAATGCGGTACGAATCAGCATGACAGGGGTGGACCTAATCATAGGATTCGATGTGGCGTCAAGAAGGAGGGAGTCGGTCAGTGATTTCTTTCTTGGAGTGAGCCATCTGCATCGGATGTGTCGAGTGGGTGAAGCCAGAGAGTCGGATCGCTCTAGTGCACACATTATGTAATGCCGTATGCTTTAGTGCGGAAAGCTTATTGACGAATTGTTTTTGAAGCGCTACGCTCCCATTCGTTCCTTATGGGGCACTTCATATGCTTGCTGGAGTTAGTGAGTGAAGAGAAAGAAGGGCTTAGTAGCCTTTGCTTAGTTCGGAGAGGCAGCCTGTCTCCCTAGTGAAAGGTGCATGAGCCTGTCGTCCGGTCTTCACGGAGATGCTGCAGGTAAAGGCGGGACTTGGTTCGTAGGCTTTTCAAGGGTTCATAAATAAGAGAAGGAGAAAGGCATGGCACTGCCAATACGGATCGTTGATCTTCACGCACATTTGTTCAATGCGAGATATATTCCATTGGCCAGTGTCATCGCCAATGCTATGGGTAAGGATGAAAGCAACCTTGCAAATCATGTCGCAAGATTACTCGAGTTCTTGACGGGCTCCTCCTACGAAGAAGCGGGCGGTTTGAGGTTGCTGTCTTCTGCCATGTCAGATGAAGATCGACTCGAAAGAATTTGGAACATTGCCAAGCACGAATTACTAGTTGCAACGGGGTCCTTAGACATAATGCGCAAGGGCTCAGGCGCGTTAGATGAGAAGTTTATAGACGCTGCCGATTTCGACGTACTGCGCAATTCCAAGCTGATGAGTATCATTGCAGATTTGTCGGAGGTTGACTATGAGGCAGAGGGATGGAAGGACAAACTTCCATTCGCCGAGGCCGGCGTGAGGTCCCGTGCTAATCTTGATAAGTCCTTAGTCTTCGGTGATCTTCTCGGCTGGGCTAGGGGGGTAGTCAAGAATGCCTTGGGGGTGGTGACGAAGCTGATGGATTCCAAGGCATGGGGTGCGGCGGAAAACTATCTCGAGTTTTTCCTGACTATGTTGAAATCGGAAGAGAAGATGTTGGAGAAATTAGTAGCCGGATACGGCAATGACTTGCCGCCCTTGCAGATCTCGCACTATATGATGGACATGCAGATGGCGTACGAGAAACAGAAGCCGCCGTACTATCCTTTTCATCCTGTCCAGGTGGATCGTATGCAGTTACTACAGCGAGCCAATCCCGCTCGTCTATTTGGATTTTCTGCCTTTGACCCTCGGCGAACGGACTGGCGCACAGAGGCCGAGGACTCCATGGCGAGAGGCTTTCTGGGGTTCAAGTTTTATCCAGCCATGGGGTACAGACCTTCTGGCAACGATTCCACTATTCAGGTGACGATCGATTCATTCTTCGCGTTCTGTGAAGAGCGGGACGCAGCTATCTTCGCGCACTGTACTCCGCAGGGTTTTCAGACTCGCCACAAGGAGGGGGCCAATGCCCATCCGAAGTATTGGAGAGAGGTACTGAAGGCGAAGCCAACGCTACGGCTAGGTATTGGCCATGCCGGTGGTGGCTACGCTGAAAACGGATCATTGAAGTCGCACGGCTGGATGGCCAAGTCTGATGGCGAGTGGGATCATCCAGACAACTTTGCCAAAATCGTTGTTGAGCTGTGCGTCACCTATCCGAACGTCTACTGTGAGATGGGATGCATTACCGAGCTGTTCGAAGAGGCCAATCTGAAAGTCTTTATCTCTAATATCAAACGTGCCCAAAAGATGAAAGGGTCGTATAATTTTATGGACAAAGTGGCGTACGGTTCGGATTGGCATATGCCAGACATGGTCGATAACACGCGCAAATACCTGAACGTCTTCGTAGATATAATGGATCGATCCGAATACCAACAGTATCGAGAAAAGTTCTTTTGGGAGAATGCGTATAATTTCCTGAAATTACCACGCTGAAGCACTGAGCGCGGATAAAGGTGTCAGGCCCCTTTGTTTTGAGATCGAGAAGCTGATTGCGGACTTTCAACGTGCGATTGCGAGGTGGGATCATGAAAACGGTCATACTTGAAGTGCGGTCCCCAGAGAAAGGCCTGGCCGAGTTTGCGCAGGCTTGGAAATCGGGCAAGCCAAATCGAGCGACGCGCATTGGCTTTGCGACTCCTGAGTTGCTGTGGAAGGTGCTGTCCGCCAAGCGCTGGGAACTTCTGAAAGCGTTGTGCGGCGCCGGACCTGTATCTATCCGTGAAGCGGCACGCCGCGTTCAGCGGGATGTGAAGGCCGTTCACAGCGACGTCACGGCTCTATTGTCCGCAGGTTTGTTGAATCGTACGAAAACCGGCGGCATCGAATTCCCTTACGAGGCTGTAAAGGTCGAATTCCTACTCCAGGCCGCATAACTGATCAGACGCGAAGGTAGTGTCCTTCCACTCGCGGCAGTGAGCCATGGCGGCGCTAGGAGCTATAGCGCTGTCCGCGCTGCATCTTCATTGCTAGACACTGTCATAATCAGAAACCCGAGTAAAACATGGCCTGGGCGATCTCCCTTGCTCGCGCCCAGCGCACGCGGGATTGATCGAAGTATTACGCAAGGGCGGTGCTCGGTCCATGCGCGCAGTGGGAGATCGCCCGAGCCACGCCTCTTGATGATGACAAAGGGAATAATGAGAGGGAGAAGGAGGGCGGGGAGACGGCCAGTAAGCCTCGATGCTCGCGGAACGCGCGCCCTCTGAAGGGCCTCGTTCGATGCGCGCAGGGGAGGCTCTGCCCGCCGGCTCGCTGAAGGGGAAAGTAAAATAATAGCAACCGTGTGAGAGCTGGACATTGGCTAGTTGCCGGACTACCATAAGCAACAATTACCCCTTGAGAGGATGCTTCGATGACCGAACTAATCTTTGTGGTGGAAGAGGCCCCCGAAGGTGGGTTCATCGCTCGGGCGCTCGGGCAGTCGATTTTTACCGAGGCAGACACGTTGGCCGAACTGCCCGAGAAGGTGAGGGACGCGGTGCGTTGTCATTTCCAGGAGGGGATGGCTCCTCGGGTTGTTCGTCTGCACCATGTTCGAGAAGAAGTCATTGCCGTATGAGGTTGCCCCGCGACCTCTCTGGACACGATGTCGCCCAAGCCTTGCACAAACTCGGATATCGCATCACTCGCCAAACCGGTAGCCATCTTCGTTTGACAACGCATGAGCATGGCGAACATCACATCACAATCCCGCAACATACACCGCTTCGCATTGGAACGCTCTCGGTCATTCTTGCCGATGTCGCCACGCATTTCGACATAACCCGCGATCAGCTCCTCGATGCATTGTTCGGCTAACGCCTGGGTGTCGAATGGTCTCATTCGACGCGCGCAGTGAGATTTCTCCAGTGGCCTCGCTGAAAGTGAGAGGCAGAAGAATCGTTTGGCATTTGAGCCCCCAAATATGCTGTTGAGGAGGCGTATTTTATCGGAAGGATCAACGAATATGACTTAAGGCTTACGAACTATGGTCGAGTGAGCGGATGCTATCAGTTTAGGGGAAGATGGTAGGGGAGACATAGCCAGTGAGTAGATCTGCATCTTTTAATCTGCTGCTGTGGAAGCTGTTTCATCGCACGGCGGAGTTTGTCCTTTAGGTCGTTCGTACGTCATGGACAATAGATACTTAAAGAGCAGTTGGCTCGGTTCGTCGGTAGCAGCCATTTTGAGCTTGCCCGGTTAGTCGAGGCGCAGCATGTCGAAGTTCATAAGGTTAGCGCCGTGAGCGGCAAAACGTATCAAGTCGAGATCCAGTTTTTCTGGGACGACCAATCCGGTGACACCATTCGAGTTGTGGGTAGTGTTGATGACGGAGGCATGAGAGCATTCCTGCCGTTAACTGACAGCGTACTCATTTCGCGGAGGCAGATGTTGTAGTGATTGCTCATCACCAGGTGAAACGGTATGCGTTATGCTGAGAATGTTTCGGAACATTGAGAGTCGTACTTCGATGACGAAGAGGTAAAAACTATTGTCGCGGAGATTTAAGGGGGCAGACGGGACTTCCCAGGATTTAACGGACACCTTTGTTTTGATAGGGCGGGCAATCGGTGTGTACCCGCCGGTTTAGGCAGAAGTGGACAGCTTGCCGTAACAGGGTTATGCAGTCTGTCCAAACATTGTTAGGCGTCGCAAACACAAAGGGAGTTCGCTGATGGAGTACAAGGATATTGTTCACGTACCGCGATGGGTCAAACTTGTCGCACTCGCAATCCTTATTGTGGCTTTTGGGGCCGGCGTGCTGCTTGCACATGCAGCCTTCTATCAAGATAAGAGGGACTGGATCGCGCCGGCACTCAATCTTGCACAGTTCTCTGCTTTTGGAGTCGCTGCAGCGCTCGTGCTTTTGTTTGCAGAACGAGAGATGTCAGTGAATCGGCTTTGTACCAGGCTGGATGCTTTCTTCTCACAGTCTCTTCGGCAGGGACTCGAAAAAATTCGAATGCCAGCCTTCGGTAAGCTAAACGGCGAACCCGTTCGCGTGTCAATGGATCACCAGGCTGGTCAACCACGCGCGTTTTACACAATTCACTACAAGGAGTTCTCTCTTCTTGTTCAGGTAGACGCAAATGTTCGGCAGATCGTAGTTATGTACTGTTTCCCGGTGGACCAAGAATCGTCTCCCACGGGTCTGAACCAACACTTCGAAGCTACTTCGGATGGAGCGAAAGGCGTAGGTTGGTCAGTCAGTTCCGTCGTAGCTAGAGAACCTTTCGATAATCAGTACTACTATGAGCTATTTTTCAGAAAGACACTAGAGACTCCATTTTTATTGAACCCCTCGGATATGTTCTTCTGGATTACTGACATTGCAATAATGACTCGTTCTGCCCTGCTGCATGGCATCGAGTCGAAAGTACTCAGGCCCCAACTTACAAATGAAGGCCTGGCACCAGTATCGCGTAGCGCCATGCCGTCGTCGTCTGCCTAGTTCGAACATTAGCCGTCACGAGGCAGATTTAAGGGGTCAGACACCTTTGTTTCATCGAGTTGCAAGATATATCCGAACGTAGCCCACAGATTTGGATGGAGTTAACGGGGGCATTCTGGTTTTTCTGAGCAGATGAGGCGGTTTGCCTCTTGCCGTCAGCTGAAATTCAAAATGTCTCCGATGGTTTCTCCCTAGTCAGGCATGTCGGGTGCCACACGTTCCGGCATTCGTTCGCCATGCATCTCCTTGAGGCCGGATACGACCTTCGGGCCATTCAAGAACTGCTCGGTCACAAGGATTTCGACACCACCATGAAGTATACGCACGAAGGCGATTTAAGGGGTCGGATACTTTTTGTTCATGTTCTCGTGAAACGCGTCATCGGATTGGTGAGATTGAATGAGACGATAGATAAATGCCGGACGATTCAGTAGACTTGTTTGCAGCGAGCTGTGCAGCCGTTCTTTTCTAGGGTTTACACTATGAAGCTTAACTACCATCCAGACACGGATTCCCTGTATATCGATCTTTCTGAAAGGCTAAGTGTAGAAAGTCGTGAAGTGTCCGAGGGCGTCGTGCTCGATTACGATTCGAATGGACGGTTGGTAGGTATCGACATCGACAATGCCGCCAACAAAGTCGAACTACAGAAACTGACCCTCAGCAAGCTTCCCGGCAAGATTGAAACCGACGCTGCCTAAGCAGTCGTTCCGAGGTCTACCGTATCAGGGATGGGTTGAGCGGACAAAGGTGTCAGACCACTTTTGTTTGAGCTAGTTTATCCTTGACCTCGTACATCAAGCAAGTGCGAGAAGTCAGCAAGACGTACTTTCCAGCCCGTCACAGCTTTTGCTTAATCCGCTCCGCATATCCCGTTAGCTCTATATATCCTTTCCCGCGAATGGGTTGGTCCCGCTCTGTTCCGATCGCATCGACGGCGCCTTCCCAATAAGTCACTTGCGTGCTGCGCGAGGTGCGCAGTTCCTGATCGGCGAGGAGGGGGGTGAGTTCGAGAGAGAGGTTCAGCGAAGGAATGGTGACGCGCCATTGTTGCGGGTAGGTGGCTTTGCTGGCTGGGCTGGTCCAGCTAGTCAGTGGCGTTAGTTCAATGTCGGAAGCCGACAGGTGCTGCGTGCGGCCGTCTGCCTCGACGAGGGTTCCGCTCGATGCCGGGTCTGATGTTCCATCAGCGAGGCGGAGGCGGTAGACCATCAATTCCCGATTGTCGCTTAGGTGAATGCTGAACCAGTCCCATCCGACAAGCTCCGGGCTCAAGTCCGCCGAACCGAACTCGTGGTCCATCCAGCTGGTGCCGGTCACGCGGAAGGTCTCGGTGCCGAGCGTCAACGTGCCGCCGGTTTTGAGGCGGGTGAAGGAATAGTAGTGCGAGGCTTGTCCTGCCGCCGCGCCTTTTTTGCTAATGCCATGCTCTCCATGGATGACGAGCGGCTTGGTGGGTTCGAGTGTCAGCGCGAGTGCAACTCCATCGGCCTTGGCGTTGAGCCGATGTTGCTCGCTCTGCTCCGGCGATTCAGCGCGCCACTGGTCGAGCCAAACATTCAGGTGAGTCGCATCGGCTCCGGCCTTGCCCAGACCGGCGCGGCTGATACGATCATGAAAGTGAAAGCGTCGACCGGTAACGTCGGTGATGGCGAGATGGGCCAGGTAGAGTTGATCCACCGACCAGCGGGAGGGGCGCGTTTCGATCTGATCTGGTTCGATCCCACGCCGGAAGAACGTGAGTTCAAATCCAAATCGCCGTCCCTCGGCGGTTTCCAAATGGCCGGTGTAGTACCACCATTCGGTGCGGAAGGTATCGTGCGAGCCGTGGTCTCGCGGAAATTCGTATCGATAGCCCTCTTGCGCCGGACGAAAGGAGGTGCCCGCCGGATCGGCCGGCGCTGCCACCGCTCCACTGGTGAGCGACAGAAACAACCAGAACCCGGTGGCGGCGATCCGTCGCAGCTGTCTCGCAAGGCAAGTAGAACGGGATGTCATGACGCACCATCAAGGGGATGTATTTCCGCCTGCGGCTTATAGCATGCGGGAAATGCCGCGCACAAATCGCCTGTATTGGCGAGGTCTTTTGCGTTGCCGCGCGCGCGGATGAACGCCGGTTTCGGCGTTGACAATTTTCACAACTCTCGGCTATCGTGAGCGATGCAGATTGATCGTGAGCGCGACCAACCCACGAACGATCCCTACGACAACGCGATCCCGTTTATCATCCCGGACCGAGTTCCGGTGTTTGCGTTGCCGAACGTGGTCTTTTTCCCGAAGACGTATTTGCCGCTCCATATTTTTGAGCCGCGCTATCGTCAGATGGTGGCGGACGCTGCGGCGGACGGACAGTGCGTGGCCATGGCGCTGCTGAAGGAAGGATGGGAAGAGGATTACTACGGCCATCCGGCGATCTATCCGATCGGCTGTGTGGGGCGTCTCTTGAGTGTGGAGCCTCTGCCGGATGGACGGTCGAATATCCTGCTCCAGGGGTTGGAGCGGTACGAAATTCAGGAAGAGTTTTTTGAGAAGCCGTATCGGGAGGCCAGAATCGCGTTGAAGAAGGCCGTCGCTGAGCCTTCGCTGGCGCCCGAAGTGCGCCGGGCTTTGATGACGGTCTTGGAGAAATATCTGCGCGTGCGGGACGATGTGGCGACGTGGGAAGGATTGCTCCGCGACGATGTGAAAGACGAAGTGCTCGTCAATACGCTCTCGACGTACTTGGATTGCACACCATTGGAAAAACAATTTCTTATAGAAGCCGAAGGTCTCCACCAGCGGGCGCGTCGCTTGAGCGACCTGATTCAGTTCATGGTGCATGATCAACAAGGCGCGAAGGGTTGGGGGTAATGGACCGGACAATTGCGATCGACGTGAACCGGCTCTGCAAGAGCTACGATGGCCACAAGGCCGTCGACGATCTGTCGTTTCAAGTCTACGCGGGAGAAATCTTCGGGTTGCTGGGGCCGAACGGCGCCGGGAAAAGCACGACGCTGCGCACGCTGATCACGCTGCTGCATCCCACCTCCGGCAGCGCGTCGGTGCTCGGGCACGACACGGTGCGTGAGGCGGATCTGGTCAGGACGCTGTTCGGGTATGTGCCGCAAGAGCGGGCTATCGACCGATTTCTCACCGGGCGCGAACATCTGGAGTTGCTTGGGGCGCTCTACCATCTAACGAAGGAAGAAGCCACCCGCCGCATTGCCGAGCTGCTTAAATTGGTGGAACTCGAAGCGCACGCGGACCGGCCGGCGAAGACCTATTCGGGCGGCATGAAGCGGAAGCTCGATATCGCCTGCGGCCTGCTGCCGAATCCGAAAATCCTCTTTCTGGACGAACCGACCTTGGGGCTGGACGTGCAGAGCCGTCTGCGCATCTGGGACTATATTCGGATGCTCAAGGCACGCGGCATGACCGTCGTCATGACGACCAACTATCTCGACGAAGCGGACCAATTGTGCGATCGCCTGGCCATCATCGATACCGGCAAGGTCAAAACGATCGGCTCGCCGGCTGAATTGAAAGTGGCGCTTGGCGGCGACATCGTGTCGCTCACGATCAAGGAGACCGGACGGCTCGGTGCACTGGCCTCCGCGCTTCAAGGGCAGCCGGCTATTCGCACTGTTAACACGACCGAGACCGGGCTCGACATTCGCGTCGAGTCCGCTGAGAAGGCCCTTCCAGCCATTTTGGAAGCGGCCAACAAGCTCGAATGCCGGCTTGATTTTATCGACTATCACCGTCCCCGGCTGGACGATGTCTTTATCGCCCACACGGGCCGCTCGTTAAAAGACGCAGCTCCGGTGGCGGAAGAACATAATTAGGAGATCCATGGCGCACTATTGGCAAGAAATCGGAGCTCTGACGCTGCGGTGGGTTCGCCGCTTGAGCCGGGAAAAATTCAGCATGCTCTTCACGCTGGTGCAGCCGATGCTGTTCTGGCTGATCTTCTTCGGCAACCTGTTTCAGCGCGCCGCGGATGTGCAAGTGACCCAGGCGCCCAATTACATCAGCTTCCTAGCGGCTGGGGTGGTCGTGATGACGGTGCTGAATAACGGGCTGGCCGGTGGCGTCGATTTGCTGTTCGATAAGGAAAACGGGTTTCTCGAACGGTTGATGTCCGCGCCGATCCACCGGAGTTCGGTCATCCTCAGCCGGTTTATTTTCGTGATGACCATCACGTCGCTGCAAGTTCTGGTGATCCTCGGCATCGCGTTTCTCTTTGGCGTCCATCCCGCGACCGGGTTGGCCGGTGTTGCTATGATTCTCTTGATCGGGATGCTGTTCGGGGTGGGGCTCACGGCCATTTCGATGGCGATGGCGTTTTCCGTCAAAAGCCATGGGGACTTTTTCTCGGTCCTCGGGTTTTTGTCGCTGCCGATGATCTTCCTCAGTTCGGCGCTGGTGCCGTTGACCGCCATGCCGGGCTGGATGAGTGTCCTGGCGCAGTTCAATCCCATGACCTGGGCGATTGACGCCGTGCGGCCACTGATTCTCACCGGCTGGAGCGATGCTCTGCCGCATGTGGGGATGGCCATAGTCGTGATGCTCATTTTCGATGCCTTGTGTTTATATGGTGGGGCGAAGGCTTTCCGCCGTGCAATGGGTTAACAGGCAGGTGAACTTGCCGACCAGCGGCATTCTTACGGTTCGCTTCTTTGCTTGCTGCGGCCTTGCGGACGGTCTTTTTGAGCATCCTGCTTCTGTACTGGTAGAAAAGGATCGGCGAGAACAATGGTAGTTCCAGAAAGTCAGATTCGCGCGCTTATCCGGCTGTTGTCCGATGACGATGCGCGCATTGTCGAGACGATCAGCGGCAAGCTGATCGACATCGGCCCCGTGGCTGTGCCGCTGCTTCAGGAAGCCGAGATTGAGCAGCCGGAGATGGCCGATCGCATTGCGACGATTTTGGAAGAGATTCGCTGGGGCAAGCTCGAAGACGAAATGAGGGTTCTGGCTGCAGGCCCTGACGAGACCATGAGCTTAGAGGAGGGCGCCTTCCTCATCGCTCGCTACACCTATCCGTTGCTCGATACGGCGGACTATCGACGGCTCCTCGATACGATGGCCCAGGAAGTGCGGGAACGCATCGGCCCGCGTGCATCGGGGGAAGAAACGGTCAATGCGCTGAATCGCTACATCTTCACCGAGCAGGGCTTCAAAGGAAATACCAAGAACTATTACGAGGTCGAGAACAGTTATCTGAACCGCGTGATCGACCGGCGGGTGGGCATTCCCATCAGCTTGTCGGTGGTGTATCTCCTCATCGGGCAACGTTTGAGCCTGCCGCTGCATGGCATCGGCATGCCGGGCCATTTCCTCGTGAAGTACGAGGCGGACCGCTATAAGATCTTCATCGATTGCTTCAACGGCGGAGCATTATTAACCGAAAAGAACTGTGCGCGGTTCCTCACCGAAGCGGGTTATGGGTTTGACGACAAGTATCTGCAACACAGCCCGGTCCGCGCCATCCTCTCACGCATGGTCAAGAACCTTCTGGCGATCTATTCGAAGATGGATGAACCGGTGAAGACCGCGCGGTTTACGACACTGATCGAAATCCTCGGCGGAGAGCCACGAGAAGAAGGCTTGTAGCCTACCGGCCTCGCTCGCGCGCTTTCTTCAGAGTTGAATCGTCAGTAAATCCCCTTCTTCAGCATTTGATGCCGCCATGGGAACCGTCACGCTCGGGTACGACAACGCCGACCGGTGCACGAGCGGGAGCTATCCCAATGGGAACAGCGTCACGTAGGCCTACAATGCAGCGCTCGAACTCACGAGCCTGACGTTCAAGCAAGGCGTGATTGCGGCACATCTGGGCGTCCACCTGGCTACCGTGAGCCGACGGTTGAAGCAAGCGGAAGTGGCGGATGCGTGATTGCAAGACCTGCCCCCATCTACTGGACCCCATCTACTCGTGAGAAAGGCGCTTGGACAATGACTATCGAGGTGAATGCCTATTGGGAGGATGTCATTGGAATCCCCCTACGCCAGATTCAAGGGCGGTTTTATTATCGTGAGACCGAGATCAGCGCCATGCCCGATTCAATTTGGCTGATCTTTGCAGGGCAAACGATACGGCATATTACCGGAGCCCCAGATGGTGAGCATTTGTGTCTTGATGCGGCGCCTCCCATTCTGGATCTTTCTATGGGGACCTATGGGCGTATGGTGGTGCGTGATCTAGGCAGGCCCTTGCCCTTTGCGGAATGTGTTGGGGCTATTTTACATGCGGTATGGACTCTGGAATCTCCGCAAGGGCATGTCATTGGGATTCGATGTGATTTTGGACACGAAGCAAAGCCGATCATTCTGAATTGGGGGGACGAGCTTCTCTTGACCTATACGTACCCCGAGGATGCGAAAGGGCAAGAGATTATTGAGCGGCGTATTGTGACGGACGGCTAAAAAATGGTCAGGGCAAATCAAAGGGGTCGGGAGTCTTTTTAAGGTTGGCAATCGCTCTGCAGATCATCAGACCACCTTGATTTGAAAATAGGGCCAGCAACTGTCTTGAACATCAAGACGGCTGGCTGGCACTCGCTACGGCGTCGCACTCTTCAGCATCGCAGTGAGAATGGTCAGCAACTTTCGCATGCACGCCGTGAGCGCGAGCTTCTTCGCTTCCCCTACCTGACAGAGCCGCTGATAGAACGCCTGATTTGCCGGATTGCACCGGGCTGCTTGATTTTAGTGGAGCACTACAACGGTTCTCTGGTTCTATGATCGATATGCCATCCTCAGAGCTTAATCGTCAGCAGATCCTTCCCCTTTATCACTGTCCCGCGAAAATGCTCCGCCGCTTGCGCTTTCACGTCGGCTCGATCCGCGGGCGGATAGAAGTGCGACAGCACGAGACGGTCTACGCCGGCTTCTTCCGCCACCTGGCCGCATTCACCCGCATGCATATGCACCGGCCCAGGCTTCGTGGCTGGGAACGAGCAGTCCAGCACGGCCACGTCGGCTTCCCGGCAGAGGCGGACCAGGCTGTCGCAGTATTGCGCGTCGCCCGAGTAGACCAGGGTCTTGTTCTTATACTCGATGCGATAGCCCACGCTATTCAAATCGGGAACATGCACGACCCGCCGTGGCGTAATGAGAGTCTCGCCGATGTGAAACGACCGGTCCGCCACTTCTTTCAGATGCACTCGGAACGGCGGGTTCGCGAAACTCGGGAACGTGGCCATGATGCTGCGGAATAAGGTCTTCGCTCCGCGCGGGCCGATCACGGTCAGGTCGGGGCGCCAGCCGCCGCTGTGTTTGGTGTAGATCAGCGCATCGAAAAAATATGTAATGAAGTCGGAAAAGTGATCGGCGTGAAAGTGCGAGAAGAGAATGTGGGTGATGCGGTGGCGATTCACGCCGGTCTTCAGGAGATTGGACAATGTCCGGGGGCCGAAGTCCAACAGGATCGTCTGGTCGGTTTTGACTAGGTAGCCGGCGGCGGCTCTGGCCGGGTGCAGGTTTGTGCCCGAGCCGAGAATCGTCAGCCGCATTCTAAGACGGTCCTTGCTTGAAACTGTCGCGAAGCCGGAGCAGCAATGCGCGCGCGTCATCGACTTCTTGGGGACTCAATGCCCGTTCGAAAAACGGTTTCAAGAATGCGATATGAGCTGCGTAGGTTTCGCGGAAGAGGCTGTCACCCTTTTCGGTGAGTTGAACCCTAATCCGGCGGCGGTCGTTGTCGACGGGCTCGCGTCGAATGAATCCTTTGGCCACCAGCCGGTCAAGCACGCCCGTGAGCGTTCCCTTGGTCACCAGCGTTCTGGCGGATAATTCAGAGCAGGTCATGCCATCCGTATCGCCCAGCGTCGCAATGACGTCGAATTGGGATGGCGTTAGTTTCAAGGAACGGATATGGCGGTTATTGGCAAGCCAGAATGCCTGATAGGTTTCCACTATTGGCCTGACCAACTTGAGATGCGGGTCGTCTTTCAGATCGGGAAGTTCCATGGGTTGAGCATATTCTGCATCGAGCAAGGGGTCAAGAGACCAGGGTTTCCTCTAATGGCTGCGGACAAGGCACGAGAGGTCCTTCATTGACGGCGCGAGTGATGCGCCCGTATGATCCGCTCCCATGCTGCGACGCGCCGACCGGGGCCAGGCCAATCTGAGCGCCATTGTCATCCTGCTGGGGATTGTCATTACCTCGGTGTGGGTATGGAAGCGCCTGTCGCTGGAGTCACAGGAATTCGTGATCGATCAGGCGATTCCGCTGGCCGCCGCGGTGCTTGGCGTTGGCGTGCTGGTCATGGTGATCGTCAAGAAGATCCGCCGGCGAACGCAGCGAACACGCAGACGAGAGCGCTTGCTCGCGGCGTTTCAGCGGGAATCCGTTCGCGACAAGAAACTCGAACTGTCCTTCGCCTTGGCGGAAGTGACTGAGTATCGGGTGAGCGGGCTTGAAGCGGTGGCGCCTGCGCTCAAAGATCTTTGGGTGAGCACGTTGCGCCGGGCGGTCGGGGAGAAACAACATCGCATTCGTGGGATGGCGGCGAGCCACTTGGGTGTGCTGCAGGACCGTTCGGTCGTGCCGCTGTTACTTGCCGCGCTCGAAGACGATCATGCCTATGTCCGCTCCTGCGCGGCTCTGGGACTGGGCCGCCTGCGCGCCTCCGAGGCCCGGGCAAAACTTGAAGAAGTCATGAAGGAAGATTGGGATCAGACCACGCGCAGCCGCGCCAAGGAAGCGCTGGAACGGCTTACGCCGCCATAATGGCTGGCGCGGCCGATTCGACGGTCCACTCGATGAGTGCGATCTCCGGCCGGCAGTTCCAGCGCAGCGGGATAAACGACCAGCCGAGGCCGCGATTGATGTACAACCGGTGGCCCTGTTTCTCGTGGTGTCCGGCAATCCGCCCATTGCAGCCGGGAGGCAGCCAGATCGTCGGAACCCAGGGAATTCTCCACTGGCCTCCGTGGCTATGTCCGCACAAAATCAGATTGGCGTGATGCTGTGGCTCCATTTGATCGAGAATATTGGGGGCATGCGCGAGCAGCAGGGTAAATCGATGTTGCGCCTGCGCCGGTAAGCAGCGGAGATCGGCCCGGTGCAGTGACGGATCGTCCACCCCGGCCAGGGCCAGCTCGCCGCCGTTGGTGTGAATCGTCGTGGATTCATTGACGAGCAACACGATCTGATGACGCTCTGACCAGTCGCGAAACTGTTCGATGGGAACGCCGCTATAGTGGTCGTGATTGCCCAAGATCGCATAGACTGGGGCGATGGTTCGCAGCTGCGCGAGGAACCGAAACAAATGAGGCAGCCCCTCCGGGACATTCAACAGATCGCCAGTAATGAAAATCCAATCCGGCTCCAGGGTTTTGACTTCATCGACGATCCGTTCATGGCGGGGCTGATAGCGGTCGAGATGAAGGTCGCTCAAATGGACGGCCCGGTGGCCTGCCAGCACTCGATGGGGAAAGGTTAGACGGGTGACGGCATGCTGAGAGAGGCCGACTTCGCATTGCGGAAAGAGACTGAAGAAGCGGTAGAACGGTTCACTCAGGCACGCACCGACAAATTCCCGGACACGATCGGACCACGAATGGGCGCTCCTCATTTCGTGACTCGGTCAATTTCGGCCCGGTCGGCGGGCGAGACCCGATAGCCCTTTTCATAGAGTTGAGCCATGCCGGTCATGAGGTGTTCGAGGTCCCGCAGGCGATACCAGTCATCGAAGCGCCCGGCGAGCGAGGCGGCTTGGGCGCTGGGAGAACGGTTGGGATCGAAGGTGAGGGATAGGGCTGGGAAAATATCTTGCAGCTCTTCCCGGCTGTAGCGGCCATCGTCGTTGCGGTCGCCCACCAGGGCATATTCATAGAACGTCAGGCTGACGGATAGCGATGTTTGCGTGTGGTGAAAGTCCTGGCGGACCGCGTCCAGTCCGCGCGGGTAGGTCCGCAGGCATTCTTCTTTACTTGGAGACTGAAGGACCGGCTCCAGGCGGATGGGCTGAGCGAGCGGTGGCGCCGAGGGATGTTTCTCTTGGTGATAGAACCAGTTGGTGCAGCCGCTGGCTTGCGCGAAGGCTGTTTTGTCCAACTCGATTTGCCGTTGAATATGTTGCGTGAATTGGCGGAAGACGTCGGATGGCTTCCCTGGCCGATCGGAATCGGCTGAAACGGACAGAGGATACCCGCTTGCCAAGCATGCACAGGCGATGGCGAGAAGCAGCGGCATCGTCGAAACGTTTCCGGTATGATCGGATGGACGTGGCGGTCTGCGTTTCCACATGACTCACTATATCATGCGCCGCGATCATTCTCGAAGCAAGTGCAGAGATTTGTCTCTGCCACAACCATTGGATGGTGAAGAGTGACGACACAGGCCGAGCCGTTTCTCACTGCCGCAATCCCCGGCATCGGCGGGGCGATGCGGGTGTCCCATGAAGATTTTCAAGTCGACGAACGCCCGTTGTATCTTCCCTGCGGAGAGGGCGAGCATCTGTATCTGAGCGTGACCAAGCGAGGGCTATCGACGCCGGACCTGGTGAAGAATTTTTCGTCGGTCTTGGGGGTGAAAGCCCAAGCCATTGGTGTCGCCGGCTTGAAGGATGCGCGTGCCGTAACGACCCAGATGGTCTCGGTTCAAGGTGTCGATCAAGACCGGATCTCCCGGCTGGCGATCGGCGAACAGCTGCTGAAGGTGGAGGTATTGGGGTGGCACCGCAACCGGCTGAGAACCGGTCATCATGCGGGCAACCGGTTTCGTTTGGTCGTCCGAGATGTGGCGGCGCATGCGGCGGAGTCGGTGCCGGCCATTCTCGCCGAACTCAGCCGCCGCGGGGTGCCGAATTATTTCGGTCCTCAGCGGCAGGGGAAAAGCGGCGACAACCATGAAGTCGGCGCGGCCTTGCTGAACGACGCCCGCCGGCGCGGTAAGCTGAGCCGTTCTAAGCGGATGTGGTATTTGAACACGTACCAGTCCTATCTTTTCAATCGCATCCTGGCCCGGCGCATCGATCGGATCGACCGGCTGTTTGCTGGAGATTGGGCGATGAAGTCGCAGAATGGCGCCTGTTTTTTAGTCGAGGATGCCGAGAAAGAACAGGTCCGCGCCGATTGTTTTGAAATCAGCCCGACAGGCATTTTGTTCGGCTCGCGCGCGTCCTGGGCCGAAGGCGAGCCGGGGGCGATTGAACAAGCGGTCGTTACCGAAGCGGGCACGACGCAAGAGGCCTTAGTCTCCGCGGCCAAAGAATGCGGCTTTCGCGGCGAACGGCGGGCCCTGCGCGTGCCGCTGGCCGAATTAGAGTGGGCGCTCGAGGGCACGGCGCTCACGCTCACATTTGCGCTGCCCCCAGGAGCCTATGCGACGAGTGTCTTGCGCGAGGTGATGAAACCGGCCGCCGGGCGTTAACCGACGCAGGCCAATCCTTCCTCTGATTCCCCGCCCCTGTGTCATTCCTCTGCCTATTCGGATGCCGAGGGTGTAGAATTTCAAGAGGACAGCGGGGAGGGCTGGATGACGACGGCTCAAGAAACGATTGTCCTGCGTGGCCACATCATCGATTCACTGATCCTGGCGAAGGTCCTGGATCTGATTCTGACGATGGGCGGCTCGTTCGATCTCGACCGGGTCGAGATCGGTCGTACCCGTGAGGACCCGTCGCATGCGCGGATTATCGTGAAGGCGCCGACCCTCGCCACCCTGACCCATATTTTGCGCGCGATTCAACCGCACGGCGCCGTGGTCGAGCAGGAGCGCGATTGCGTTGTCCGTCCGGCGCCTGCCGACGGCGTATTCCCCGACGAATTTTATTCCACTACCCATTTGCCGACCGACGTTCGTCTGAGCGATCTGTGGATCGAGGTGCAACGGGTCGAGATGGACCTGGGTATTATTGTCGATCTTCAGCACATGAAGGCCCGGACTGTGCCAATGGCCGATGTCCGCAAGGGAGACCTGATTGTGGTCGGGCAGGCCGGAGTGCGTGTCATTCCGATGCAGCGGCCTCGTGAGCGCGATGTCTTTGCCTTCATGGAGGCTACGGTTTCCGCCGAGCGTCCGCATAGCCATGTCATTGCCGACGTGGCTCGGCGCATGCGGATGCTTCGCGAGGAACGGCGGACTGGAGGAGGGCCTGCCAAGGTGTTGTTGGCCGGAGGCCCGGCCATTATTCATGCCGGTGGGCGGGATGCGCTGACCTGGTTGGTCGAGGAAGGGTTTATCCAGGTCCTGTTTTGCGGCAATGCGTTGGCGGCGCACGATATGGAAGCCGACCTCTACGGAACGTCGTTAGGTTATGCGATGAATGCCGGTCACGCGGTTCCGCACGGGCATGCGCATCACCTGCGAACGATCAACCGGATTCGAGCGATCGGCAGCATTCGCGCCGCCGTCGAATCCGGAGTGATTGAGCGCGGCATCATGGCGGCCTGCATCAGGGCCGGGGTTCATGTCGTGATGGCCGGCACGATCAGAGACGATGGTCCATTACCCGGGGTCATCACCGATTCCATGCAAGCGCAAGCGGCGATGCGAGAGGCCATTCCTGGCGTTGGGTTGGCGCTGTTGGTCGCCTCCACACTGCATGCGGTCGCCACCGGTAATCTGCTTCCCGCTGCGGTGCCGACAGTCTGTGTCGATATTAATGCGTCGGTTCCCACGAAGCTCGCCGACCGGGGCAGTTTTCAAGCTGTGGGGTTAGTGATGGATGCGGCCTCTTTTCTGAATGAGCTCGCCAGGCAGCTTGGGAGGTCGCTGTGAGCCGGTTGCTGGTTTGCCCGCCGGACTATTTCGACATTGAGTACGAGATCAATCCCTGGATGCGGCGTGCCAATACGGTCGATCATGCCAGTGCCGTCGCGCAGTGGCGCGGGCTCATGCAGGTGCTTGAGCAGGAGGTTGGCGTGCGGCTAGAGCGGATGAGTCCGGTGCCGGAATTGCCCGATTTGGTGTTTACCGCCAATGCCGGTGTGGTCGTCGGACGGCGGGCGGTCGTCAGCCGGTTTCGCTATCCCGAGCGCCAACGGGAGGAAGCCTATTTCGAGGATTGGTTTCGCAGCGCCGGCTATGATGTGGTGACGTTGGAGTCCGAGTTCTTTTTCGAAGGTGCCGGAGATCTGCTGGGGTTTTCCGATTGTTGGTTTGGGGGCTATCGCCAGCGATCGGACATCCGAGTATTCCCGTTGCTCAGCGATGTTTTCATGCGCGAGATCATCCCCCTCGAACTTGTCGACGGACGGTTTTACCATCTGGATACGTGTTTCTGCCCTCTGTCAGGCGGGGAATTGTTATATTTCCCGGCCGCCTTCGACAAGGATGGGCAGGAGGTCATCACGGAGCGGGTGTCCGACGAGTCTCGTCTCGTGGTTCCCGAACACGAAGCCCTCCGGTTCGCATGCAATGCGGTTTGTGTGGGGAAACAGGTGGTGCTGCCGGCTGGATGTCCCGAGACGGAGCGGCAGCTTCACTCTCGTGGGTATCGAACGCATTCGTTGCGGCTGGGCGAATTCATGAAGTCCGGCGGGTCGGCGAAATGTCTGACGCTCGCGCTCGACTGAGATGTTCAGGCTGCTGAAAATGCCTGGTAACGTCGTTCTCGGCTCGCCACAATCCTCAGCGTACCCCCACCGGGGAAAAGCTGCGCTAGCAGCGAGGGGCGGGCGGGTGAGACGGTCACGCCTCCGGTTGGTGTCTCGCCCGCGGCCTTGCTGGCGACCATTTTGAGGAGCTGCAACGCGGGCGGGTCAGCGTTTTCTGAAAAAGAAGGCGGCGTAGAGGCCCGCAATTGTCACGGTGGTCAGCTCGATGGTGAGCAACATGCGGCTGACGATGGCCTCGGGGGTTGGTGGAGAGAGGACGCTGTGAAAGCCGAGGAATTCTGGAGGCTGAGTCGGCGGAGTTTCCCACGGAGGGAGCAGCACGGCAAGGATCAATGCCCCGACCATGCCGTAGAGTACATTCAGATTCAGTTGTCCCGGCGTCGCCGGTTGAGGCGCCGGCCTCGATGAGGAAGGTGCCGATAAGGAAGGCTCCGCGGCCGTGAGCCGTTGTCCGCACTGGGTGCAAAAGCGATTGATTTCAGGCAACGACTGGCGGCAGGTCGGACAGGTCTGCATATCCCGCATACTACGGCGAAACCCATCTCCGCGTAAACCCGTGAGACAGAGTTTGTACAGGAGTAAGAAATATTTTGGATATGCATCGCGGTAGTATTTTCCGCGCGGTTGCTGTGTGACGGTTCGGCGGTTGCCTAGAAGTGATAATTGAGACCGAACGCGATGAAGTGCGGATTATAGTCGGCCTTGAATCCGAATCCGCCGGTGCTATTCGCATCGAAGTTGAAACTGGCTCTGTTATGTTTCCACTCGCCGAACGCGCTGAGATGCCGGGTAATGTAATATTCGAGGCCGGCTTTCGCGTTGAATCCGACACTCGTCGAGCTCTGCGACCCTTCGAAGCCCGCCGCCGTTGTCGTGATGTGGGCCATGAAGATGCCCATTCCGAACCCGAGGTACGGTTGCAATCGGGTCTTATGGTAGCGAAACATGAGATTGAGCGGAACGAATGCGCGCACTCGAAAATGATCTCCTGACAGCGTGCCTTCAGCTGTTCCCCCTGGGGCAGGAGGGAATCCTTGGATGATTGCGCCAGGAGTGACGGTGATGTGGGTGTACTGCTGCTTGATATGAGGATTGGTCTGATAGAACTCGGTTTCGATGCCGAACCAGCGAACCCGCGGGAAATAGTACCCCGCCTTTACTCCGAGGAGCGCCGACTGGGCTAGCTTCCGGTCGGACATGATTCCTGGCGGGGAGAGGTCTGTCATCTCGACGCCTTTGAGGGTGTTGCCTGTGAGCGTGGTTCCGATCTGTCCCCCGATGTAGGCTTCGGGATACGCATATGGGGTAGCGATGAGAAATGACAAGAGTCCGGCAATGGCGGCTCCCATCCAGGTGGGTCTTGTTCTCAATCGGTGCGTCATGGGCGGTCCTCCAGCTCCAGCAGTAGTTGATCTATCCTAAGTCCATGCTTGACTCTGGCGAAGAGTTTTTGCAAAACCATGCATGGGCTGAGCAAGGCATGTGCCATGTCGGCGAACCGTGAGAAGATATTTGGACGCTCTGGCTTGACAGTGTCGAGAGTGCTGTTCCGTTCGTTGACTCCTAGGCAGGGGCTTCCTATAATCCGCGCCGCTCGATTGAGCGGGTTGCCACCCCGTCCATTTTCACGAGAGGATTGATCCGGAATGCAGGAGATCAGATCGCTCGGAGTCATTGGCGCCGGGGCGTGGGGTACGGCGTTGGCGAAACATCTGGCGGAGAAGGGGCTGGAGATTCATCTCTGGGCCCATGAACGCGAGGTGGTCGATGCCATCAATACGACGCGCGAGAATCGCGTGTTTCTTCCTGGTGTTCCGCTCCCCCGCACATTGACGGCGACGACGTCGCTACCGGAGGCGATTGAGCGGCGCGACGGCATTCTGTTCGTCGTCCCATCTCATGTCACGAGACTCGTGCTTCGAAAAATGGCTCCCTGTCTGCAGCAGCCGATTCCGCTCATCAGCGCCACCAAAGGGGTGGAAGAAGACAGCTCAAAATTGATGACGCAGATCATGGACGAAGTGCTCCCGGAATCGATGGAGCCATCTCTCATGGCGTTGTCCGGGCCGAGCTTTGCTAGCGAGCTGAGCGCCGGGAAGCCGACCGCAGTCTGTTTGGCCGGACGGGATGCGCAGTTGGTGGCGCGGTTTCAAGCGGCCTTGATGACCCCCGCGTTGCGAATTTATGCCGACGGCGATCTTGTTGGATTGCAGCTCGGCGGCGCGCTCAAGAATGTGATGGCGCTCGCCGCGGGTGTGGTCGATGGATTGGAGTTGGGACACAACGCGCGCGCCGCCTTGATTACCCGCGGGCTCGCCGAGATTGTGCGATTGGGTATGGCAATGGGGGCGGATCCGCGGACATTATATGGGCTCTCCGGCGTCGGCGATTTGGTCTTAACCTGCACCGGTTCGCTCAGCCGGAATCACACGGTGGGAGTGCGGTTGGGACAGGGCGAATCGCTCAATGCCATTTTGGGCGGGATGCAGGCCGTGGCGGAAGGAGTGCACACGGCCCGGGCCGCGTTGGGCCTCGCGCGCCGGCATCAGGTCGATATGCCGATTACGCAGGAGATCAATGCGGTATTATTCGAAGGAAAATCCTGCCGCAAGGCGGTGAGCGATCTGATGGAGCGGGATGCGAAGCCGGAAAAGGGACGGATATGAGTCCTGAAGAGATTGAGCAGTTATTAACAGATGTGCGCGCCGGCCAGATGACCGTCGCGCGCGCTGTCCAACGGTTGCGCGGCCTGCCGTTTGAAAGCCTCGGGTTTGCCTCGCTGGATCACCATCGGTCGCTTCGCCAGGGATTTCCGGAAGTGCTGTTGTGCGAAGGCAAGACCGCGAAACAGTCGGTCGCCATTGCCCGTGCGTTGATCAAGAAAGGCGGGCCGTTTTTGGCAACCCGCGCTGAGCCGGCTGTGGCGAAAGCCATCATGAAGCTCGATCGCCGGGTCCGGTATCATGCCGATGCGCGCATCGTGGCGATTGACCGCAAGCCGGCGCGGCGCGCGGGGCATATTCTAGTCCTGACCGCCGGGACTGCCGATGTGCCCGTGGCCGAAGAGGCAAGAGTGACGGCGGAGGTGATGGGCAGTCGTGTCGAAACGCTGTACGATGTCGGTGTCGCGGGCCTGCATCGGCTCTTGGGCAAGAAAGACCGTCTCTTTGAAGCGCGCGTGGCGATTGTAGTGGCCGGGATGGATGGCGTGCTGCCGAGCGTGGTCGGAGGGTTGGTGGACTGTCCCGTAGTGGCGGTGCCGACCAGCCGTGGATACGGCGCCAGCTTCGGCGGCCTGGCCGCATTGCTCACGATGCTGAATTCCTGCGCGGCAGGAGTTGGAGTGATGAATATCGATAATGGATTCGGGGCGGGCTGTCTTGCCCATCGCATCAATTTGATGGGCTCCGCCGCGTATCCGCCGGCCGCTACTTGACGATCAGTTCCCCACGTTTAGGCCAGGCCACCATCATGGTGCGCAAGCCTTTTTCCCCGTTGGCCAGCAACTTGACGCGGACCTCGTACGCATAGGTCCCTGGGCCAGCCAGTTGCTTCCGGTGATCGTTCCCGTCCCAAGACAGGCTGATCGGAAGCGTGGTTCGCGCTTCTCCCGGTTTGATCGACTGCGGCTGAAGCGCTTGGCGATGTGTCAGGAAGCGCAAGGACGTTTTCGACGGAGAGCTGATTAGGGAGGAGACTTCAAGGACAGTCGCGTCATTCAGCTCTTTCGGGAGCTGGACATTTACGGAAAACTCCACGGACCCGTTGCCTGCTTCATAGGGTGTGGGCGCGATGCGGAGGTCCAAGATCTTGAGTTCCGGCTCCGGGCGCGGCGCGCGAGGCGTCTTCGTTTTGGCGAATCCGTCGAGGGGCGCCAGTATGATGAGGCCGACGACACAGCTCAGCATCAGACCCGTGAGGCTCATCGACGTGAAATGGCCTGCGCGCCCAGGCGCCGGGCGGTCTCGTAATGCCGGTCTCGTGCGGGTGACTGTGTGCGAGAGAAATGCGGCGGACTCAGAACAGTTGTTTATCATGTACGGGGGATAACATAGGCCTCCAAGGCTGTCAATGAAAGAGCAAACAGGATGCTGAAAAAGACTGCCAGCATCGTTCTCGCGTCGCTCAGAGGCTCGACGTACCGGAGCGTACGCCTCGCCTCTTTGCTTGCTGCGGCCTTGCTGAACGGTCTTTTTGAGCATCCTGTGGCTGCCATCTGATGAGCGATTGCCGTTGCGAAGCGCCTTGGGTAAGATGAGCGGCTTGTCGATAGCGTGGCTATCGTGGTTATGAAGGAGCGCGAGTGGGACGACAGTTGTATTTCGATTGTTTCTCGGGCGTGAGCGGCGACATGGTGCTCGGCGCCCTGGTCGATGTTGGACTTCCGCTGGCCCAGTTGCGCACCGAGCTAAAACGTCTGAAGTTGACTGGCTATCGGCTTGAGCAACGGCAGGTGCATCGTGGGGCGCTGCACGCGACCAAAATCGATGTCGTGATCCAGCGCGGATTCGACCGGCCGCTTACAGTCTCGCGCATTCAGCGAGTGATTGCGTCCAGTACCTTGCCGGCGGTCGTCAAAGAGCGGAGCCGGACCGTGTTCGACCATCTTGCGGACGCCGAAGGCCTGGCGCATCGAGTGGCGAAGAAGGATGTTCATTTTCATGAAGTCGGCGTGATCGATTCATTTATCGACGTCGTCGGCGCGGTGGCGGGCTGCCATCTCCTTGGGGTCACAAAGGTCACGGCTTCGCCGGTGAATGTCGGAGCCGGGACAATCGACAGCGCGCACGGTCTGCTTCCGGTTCCCGGTCCCGCTGTCGCGGCGCTTGCGAAGACGGTTCCCATCTACTCGGAAGGGCCGCGCTGCGAATTGGCGACGCCGACGGGGATGGCGCTGCTGCGCACGCTGGCGGCGTCGTTTGGGCCGATGCCCGTGCTGGAGTCCGCGCAGGTCGGATATGGCGCCGGGGATAGCGACCCCGAAGGCTGGCCCAATGCGCTCCGGGTTTTTCTGGCCGACGAGACCGTGTCGAGCGGGCGGGCGGTTGAGCGAGTGGTGCAGATCGAAACGAATCTCGACGACCTCAATCCCCAAGCCTATGAGCATGTGATGGCGCAGCTCTTTGCCGTCGGCGCGCTCGATGTGGCGTTGATTCCCGTTATTATGAAACGCAGCCGGCCTGGGGTCGTCCTGACATGCCTCGCGCCGCGCGAACATACGGATGCCGTGTTGGAGGTGGTGTTGCAGGAAACCACGGCGCTGGGTGTCCGGATTCAGGAACTCGATCGGCAGGTGTTGCCACGGCGGTTTGTCACGGTGAGCGTGACGGGCGGATCGGTGCGGATGAAAGTCGGCGAGGTTGGAGCCGGGTGGGAGAAAGCGGCGCCAGAATATGTGGATTGCCAGAAAATTGCGGTTCGAACCGGCCGGCCGTTGAAAGACGTGATGGATGAAGCGCGGGTCGCGTACTCTCGGGTCGCGCCGCAGAAGAGCAAGCGGGGCGTGACAGCTAGGAAGGGAATTCGTTCGTGACGCTGCTGTTGTACGTGCTTCTTTTTCTCGTGTCCGTGGCGGTGACCTTAGGCGGCGTCGGGCTCTTTACCAATGCCGTCGAGTGGCTGGGGAAGCGGCTGGGCATTTCCGAAGGCGCGGTCGGCAGTATCTTCGCCGCGATTGGCACGACCTTGCCGGAAACATCGATCCCGGTCATTGCGATCTTTTTTGGGAGCAGCCAGCGGGAAGCGGAAGTCGGCTTGGGAGCCATTCTTGGCGCCCCGTTTATGCTCAGCACGCTGGTGCTGCCGATTCTGGCCGTGCTGTTGATCTTGTTTGCTCGCGCAGGCAAGCGGCCGGCGCAGTTCCAGTTGAACTACGGCGAGGTCAGGACGGACTTGACCTTCTTCCTGGTCGGTTATGCCGTTGCGCTGGCCTGCGTGTTCATTCCGTCCCATGCGGTCCATGTCGCGGCGGCAATCGGGCTTATGAGCCTCTATCTCTACTACATGAAGATCAAATTCAGCGCCGAAGACGATGAGGAAGGCGGCGAGGGCTCGCTGGAACCGTTGCTGTTTGCCAAGCGGGCCAAGACGCCGTCGTACACGATGATCGGGTTGCAGGCGGTGGTAGGGCTCGGTGGGTTGGTTACGGGGGCGCATTTGTTTGTGACTGCTGCCGAGGCGGTCGCCGCCACGTTTTCCATTTCTCCGCTGATCCTGGCGTTGCTCATTGCGCCGCTGGCGACGGAATTGCCGGAAATGTCGAACAGCTTTTTCTGGCTCTATCGAAAGAAAGACCGCCTGGCCGTCGGGAATGTCACGGGCGCTATGGTGTTCCAGGGGACCTTTCCTGTCTCAGTTGGATTGATTGGAACCGAATGGGCTCTGGCGCCGTCGGCGATGTTGACGATGGTGCTGGCCGTCGCCGCAGCGGGACTGTGCCTGCTCCAGATTCTCGTCGGCGGCCGATGGCAACCGTGGTTGCTGAGCGCTGGCGCCATCCTGTATATGGGGTATACGGTGTATCTCTATGCCTTCTAAACGTTCCGCCAACGCACGACCGTCATTGCCTCTGCTGGGCATCACGATGGGCGATCCTGCTGGGATCGGCCCGGAGGTGATCGCCAAAGCCCTGGCGGGCCGCGAGGTGCAGCGCCTTTGTCTACCGCTAGTCATCGGCTCGGTGTCGGTTATGGAGCGGACCATTAAACAATTGCGTCTCAAGCTGAATGTCGTGCCGGTGCAGGGGCACGATCCCGTGCCAGTGAAGGGGAATGTCGTGGCGGTGCTCGATCCGATGGAGAAGCCGCTGAAGAAATTTAAGCCAGGCGCAGCGGCGGCTGAAACCGGCGGCGCGTCGGTCGAGTTCATCAAAAAGGCGGTGCATCTGGCGGAAATCGGCTGCATCGACGGCATCGTCACGGCGCCGATCAATAAAGAAGCGATCAATATGGCGGGGTGCCACTATCCTGGCCATACCGAGCTACTGGCCGATCTGACCGGCGCCAAAGAGTCCGGCATGATGATCGTCGGCGGTCCGCTCCGGATCATGTTTGTCACGACGCACGTCGCGATTAAGGATCTGTCCAAGCTGCTGACGCAGGCGAAGATCGAAAAGGCGATTCGCCTCGCCTATCGGGCGCTCACGCAGCTCTATGGAATCAAACGGCCCAGGATTGGCATTGCGGCGCTGAATCCCCATGCCGGCGAACATGGCTTATTTGGCAATGAGGAGGCCCGGGTGATTGGCCCAGCCGCGCGCGCCGCGCAAGCCCAAGGCTTGTTGGTCAGCGATCCGCAACCGGCCGATACGTTGTTCGGCAAAGCGGTGAAGGGGCAGTATGACGGCATCGTGGCGATGTATCACGACCAGGGCTTGATCCCGTTGAAGCTGGTGGCGTTCGGAACCTGCGTGAATTTGACGGTGGGGCTTCCTATTATCCGCACCTCCGTCGATCACGGCACGGCGTTCGATATTGTTGGGAAAGGCGTGGCCGATCCGGGCAGTTTGCTGGAAGCGATCAGGCTCGCTGCCAGGATTGCGCAGAGCCGTGTCATGGCACAGACGAAATAGGAAGGACCGTATGACGATGTCGCAGGACGCATCTAGAGGCCTTGCCGTGATTCAGCAACAGATCAAAGAGCTGGATGCGCTGGCCAAGCAAACGCTCGAGGATTTGAATACGGTGGCGGGCGACGAACGGGTGGCGAAGTGGAAAATCCGCACGGTCTCGCTCATTACCGAGGCGGTGGGGGCGGCGGAGGGGCAGAAGTTTGCCGCGATTCACCCAGGGCCGTCCTTTACCAACGATTTGGTCGAAGAGTTCAGCGACACGATCGAGGGCTATCGCACCCCGCTGGCGGCGCTGGCCAAACGGTTGGCGGCAGCGCCGCCGGCCGCTTCCGGTGCGTGAGGGCATGGAGCAGCGTCAGGACTCTCCCGCTGCGATCAAACGGCTCGGCCAGAACTTCCTTGTCGATCCCAACATCGTGCGCAAGATCGTTACGCTTGCAGAAGTCACCCCGGACGATTCCGTTCTGGAAATCGGTCCCGGCCGTGGCGCTCTGACCGACGTCTTATGCAAGACGGCCGGCCAGGTTACGGCGGTTGAGATTGATCCACGGCTCCATGACTATCTTGCCGAACGGCAGGCGGAGTGGCCCAATCTGACGCTGGTGCTCGACGATGCGCTCGCCTACCCAGTCGAACGCATGCCGGTGGGGACCATCGTCGTCGCGAATTTGCCGTATTACATCTCGACGCCGTTGCTATTCAGACTGCTGGATCAACGGGACCGGTTTCCGCGCCTTGTGTTGATGCTCCAGAACGAAGTCGCCGACCGGCTGGTCGCCAAGCCCGGCAGTTCAGACTATGGCGTCCTGTCCGTCATGGCGCAGTATGCGGCGGAAATCACCAAAGCCTTTCGCGTCTCCTCCCAATGTTTCCGGCCCAGGCCTGAAGTCGGGTCCGCCGTCGTGTTGCTGCGGACGAGATCGCAGCGGGAGCTCAGTCCTGAAGAAGAGCCCCAATTTGCCTCGTTTGTAAAAGCTGCGTTTGCCCACCGGCGCAAGACGCTGGTGAACTCGCTCAAAGACGAAGGCTACGATCAGACTCGTATCATCGGAGCGCTTGAGCGGCTGACTCTATCCCTGTCGGTCCGGGCAGAAGTGCTCTCGCTGGAGCAACTCATCCAGCTTACGCGCGCCATCGTATTACCGGTCTAACGGCGGAGCGTTTCGGTAGCATCTCGCACGGTCTCGATCTGTGGCATTGTTTGAAACGATTTGCCCCCTGTGTTAGCATCCGCGCATGGGTGCTACGACGTCGGCGAAGCGGGGCGAAGCCCGCCGCGCCCCTGCTCCTCCTTCCCATATTCAGCGTGAAGTCATCGGCGTGACCTTGATCGCGCTGAGTTTGCTCACGCTCTTAAGTCTGCTGTCTTTTGTGCCGGGTGAAGCCGAGACGGTGGCGTCTGGCGCTCCGGCAGCGGCGCCTCCACGCAATTTGATCGGATCATTTGGGGCGGTCCTGGCCGGTGGATTCTTTTTTCTGATTGGTGGAGCGGCGTATCTATTTCCTCCCTTGCTCGGCAAGCTCGGGCTGCGCTGTTTTTCTCAGAGCCCCGCCGGTATTCGGTTGCGCACGGCTATTAGTTCGCTCGGCGCCATCCTGTTCCTGAGCGCTTTTTTGCATCTCGAAGCCACGGCGGTTCCTACGGTAAGCAGCGGGTTCGTTTTTCGAGGCATGGCGGGCGGAGTATTCGGGCAAGTCTTGGCAGATGGGCTCCGGTCTTGGTTTGCCAGCACCGGCGCGCATATTGTGATTCTGGCCAGTTTTTTAGTGTCGCTCTTATTCACCACGCCGTTGTCATTGACGGAGCTGGTTCACGGGTTTCCTGAGCGTTGGGAGGCCTGGAGAGAAAAGCTGGCGGCGCTGATGCCGGAACCGGCGATTGAAGCTCCGGTGGAAACGGGTAATCGACGGCAGCGAACCCGTGCGGTAAAGGAAAGTCCGGAGCCAGCATTGGAGGATATCCCAGCCGTCATCGCGCAAGCGGACCATGAATCGGCTGCGGTGATCGATTGGCCGGTGATCCAACCCCAGATCACATCGCGCCCTACTCCTGTTGAAACGAATGAGTCGGAGGTCGAAGTCGTCTCGACGACGGTCGATTCCAGCGACTATCAACTGCCCGATCCCGATGAGCTGTTAAGCGATCCGAGCGGTCCGGTCACCCGCATGTCCGACGAGGAGCTGAAGGCGCAGTCCGATGTGTTGATGCGCGCCCTGGCGAGCTTTGGCATCATCGGCAAGGTGACGGAAGTGCGGCCTGGGCCGGTCGTGACCATGTATGAATTTGAGCCGTCGCCTGGAACGAAGGTGGCGAGGATTGTGAATTTGGCCGACGATCTGGCGCTGGGACTGAAAGCGATCAGTTTGCGCATTGTCGCGCCGATCCCTGGGAAGTCCGTCGTCGGAATCGAAGTGCCGAATCTGGCTCGTGAAACGGTGTCGATGAAAGAAGTCGTGATGAGCGAGACCTTCACGAAGGCCCGCTCGAAACTCACGCTGGCGCTGGGCAAGGACATCTTCGGCGCGCCGGCGACGGCGGATCTCAAAACCATGCCGCATCTGCTGGTGGCAGGCGCCACCGGGGCCGGGAAAAGCGTCGGGCTCAATACGATGCTCTTGAGCATTCTGTTTTCCGCGCGGCCGAGCGAGGTCAAGCTCTTGTTAATTGACCCGAAGATGCTGGAGTTTTCATCGTATGACGGCATCCCTCACTTGCTGCGGCCGGTCATCACCGATGCGAAATCGGCGGCGCGCGGGTTGGGATGGGTGGTGGCCGAGATGGAACGGCGATACAAGCTGCTGTCGGAAGCCGGCGTGCGGAATATCGATGCGTACAATCGCAAAGTGGCGGGATTGCATGAGGCGTTTGCGGAAGAGGCGGCGGCGGCGAACCAGCCGGAATTGCCGATGGAGTTCCTGACGGAAGAGCAGCGCCTGTCTGCCGGTGAATCGACGGATCCCGAGGTCGATCCCGGTCCGAGGGACCGCCCGACGCCGCCCGAGCCGCTGCCCTATATTGTCGTGATGATCGATGAGCTGGCCGATTTGATGATGGTGGCGCCGAAGGATGTGGAAGACAAGATTGCCCGCCTGGCGCAGATGGCCAGAGCCTCGGGCATCCACCTTGTCTTGGCGACGCAACGGCCGTCGGTGGACGTGCTCACGGGCTTGATCAAGGCGAACTTCCCAGCCCGGATTGCCTTTCAGGTGTCGTCGAAGACGGACTCGCGAACAATTCTCGACGCCAATGGCGCCGAAGCTTTGCTGGGACGAGGCGATATGCTCTATCTGGCCTCCGGGACGGGGCGGCTGGCTCGGCTGCATGGCTCGTTCGTGTCCGATGACGACGTGCGGCGCGTGGTGGATTTCGTGAAGAAGCAGGCACTGCCCAAATATGATCCAGAGTTGCAGGCATTAAAACAGGAAGACGCGGCGGAAGAGGAAGCGAAAGACGAAGTGTATGAGCAGGCAAAGGATCTTGTGCTGACGTCCGGGCAGGCGTCTGCATCGCTCATTCAGCGGCGCTTGCGCGTCGGCTATCCCCGCGCCGCCCGGATGATCGAGCAAATGGAAGCGGATGGCATCGTCGGCGCTGCAGGGCGCGACGGGCGCCGCGAAGTGCTTGGGCGCCGTGGTCCGGTGGGAGCGGTGGAAGCATGAGGACATGGAGAGTGTGGTTGTTCGCTGCGATGGTCGTCTGTGCGCCGGCCTGGCCCTTGTGGGGCGCCGAAGGGGTGCCGGATGAGAAGGCGATGCAGGAAGTGCACGAAGTCGTGAAGCAGCTGCAGGCTCGGTATGAAAAGACGAAAGACCTCCAGGCCGACTTTACGCAAAAGACCAGGATCGAAGGATTTGAGCGGCCGGTAACGTCTTCGGGCAAGGTCTATATCAAGAAGCCAGGGCGGCTGCGATGGGACTATCTCGATCCGGCCAACGAGCAGATCTATGTGAATCACGACGACGTCAAGGTGTATGTGCCGGAACATAAACAGGTGTTGATCGGCAAGCTGACACACATGGCGGCATCCCAGGCGCCGCTGGAGTTGTTGCAAGGAGCGGCGAGGCTCGAAGAGTCGTTTGAGGTGTCTCCGGCGACCGGGAAAGAGCGCGGCGTGGGCGGCATTCGTCTGCTGAGTCTGGTGCCGAAGGGTCGCGAGTCCGATCCGGCTCGGCATCTGCAACGGATTGTCGTAGAAGTGTTCCCGAAGACCTATTTCATTCGCACGGTGTGGCTGCATGAGATCAGCGGGAATGTGGCCACGTTCGAGTTTTCGTCGTTGAAGCCGAATCTCGGATTGGGGGAAGAGGTCTTCGATTTCAAGGCTCCAGCCGATGTCGAGATAGTCAAAGCCCCGGTGTTGAATTAGCCAAGCTCCGGTGCGTCCGGTTGAGACTGTTGGGTGAGCGATGCGAGAGACGGAGGGCATACGATGCAAACGACCGGCATAATGTCAGTGGCGGAAGCCGTGGACCAGGCTGTGGCCGCGCTCGATTTCGACCGGTTGCACAAGGCGTACTGGGATCAGAACGAGTTCCTTGTCATCAAGCAGTTTCTCCCGCGCGCGTTTGTTGAATCGGCCTTTGTGCCGCAGGTGGAAGGGCTCAAGCCGCGCATCAACCGGAACTATATCCCGGGCCACAAGAAGGGCGGCAGCGTCAGCTACTATACGGTGCAGGAGCAGGCCCCGCTGTTCCTCGACCTCTATCGATCGTCCGCCTATCGCAACTTTCTCAACCGGCTGGTTCACGCGAATCTGTTGCTCTGTCCCGATAACGATCCGCATTCCTGCGCGCTCTATTACTACACGGAGCCGGGCGATCACATCGGGTTTCACTACGACACGTCGTATTACAAGGGTGCGCGCTATACGATTTTGATGGGAATGATCGACCGGTCGTCGCATTGCAAGCTGGTGTGCGACCTGTTCAAGGACGATCCGTCGAAAGATACGCAGCACTTGGAGCTTATCACCGAGCCCGGCGATATGGTGATCTTCAACGGCGACAAGCTCTGGCACGCGGTTACTCCGCTGGCGGAAGGCGAGGAGCGGGTGGCGTTGACGATGGAATATGTGACGAATCCTGAGATGGGCCGGTTCCACCGCCTCTACTCGAATCTGAAAGATTCATTTGCTTATTTCGGGCTCAAGACGGTGTTCAAGCGCGCATTCTCCAGCCAGCGTATCTCCTAATATTCCCCTCATGAATCTCTCTTGAGGGAATAGCGCCGCCGTAGGCGCTTAGTTCCTCACGTATTTTTCTGCGTCGGTCGCGCCGGTCCGCCCGTTCAGCATGGGTTTTCTCAGTGGCGTGGCCCATTGTTCTGGCGGCATGCCTGGCGCTCTGTTAGGCGGCAGTTGCCGTATCAAGATTGCCTTGGTTTGCTTGACCCCTCGTACTCCGCGCGGGCGGCCTGCTTTCAATTCTTGCTCACGAGGGGGGAATGGGCCCCGGTTTGCGACTTCCATCGTCGCGAGAATGGCGCGAAGAGCATCTTCCACGAGCCAGGCTAATGTGGTGTGTGGCGTCCAGTAGACGGCGTCTCGCAGTTGATCGACCAATTGTACGGGAAGGGTGATGGTCAGCCTGGTAGTCGGCTTGCGGTTTGCTGAATGTGGCGGCGGATCTTGTTGCGTACGAGGCCGTTCCAGTCTTGAGTTGTTCTCCATGGCCAATTTTTCCTGAGGTTGGGTTGTCAGCATGGTAGTCCTTTCATAATAGTGGCCGACGAGATGTCTCCGAATAGGCCGTGCCTCCTTTCGAAGGCACGGCGCGCATGGTCATGGACGAAGGCGCCAGCGCGCCGTTGGATGGGCACAATCCAACGGCCGCATCACCCTGCAGAGGGGAACCCTCAGAGACAAGGTCTGTAACTGGCGGCGTCGCGCCATGCCATAGCAGGTCGAATGGAGCGATGAGTGAACAAGGCGTCATGGTAAAAATGAACGATCCTTTCTTCGAATGTGTCGGCGGAAAAACAAAAGCTACCAGGTTGTAAAGCAATGGACGTACCAGATGAATCGCCATACGCATCAGTGCGGATGAGTTCTAAAGCGTTGATTTCTTATGATGCGAAATTAAAGCGACAATGATGCTGTATGAGAGGAAGAAATCGACGATACATTAATGTATCGGAACCGGTACGAGCGCTATCTGCTTTGATACAGTGCGAGCGAGAGGGCGATGGAGGGATTAGGTTATACGTGAAGGTGCTTCATCGCTGCGGCGCAGAGGACGATGAAAAAACCCATCCAGAGAGCGGCGCGTTGATAGGGAATGACTTCATAGTCTTCGCCATCCTCGGTCTCATCGTCGGACTTGAAGATAACGGTGTAGAGAAACAGCGTCAGCAAGCAGAGGACCAGTCCGAGCTTAATAAAGAAAATGGTTAGATACTTGGCATTGTGTTGAATCCCGAGTTGCGTCTGCGATGTCATCACCTGATTGACGTAATGCAGATTGACGCCGCCGGTAAACAGCAGCACCACTAACAGAATGCCCGCGATTTTCTTATAGTGTTGGTAAAACGCATCGCTGATCGGCTTGATTTGCTCTTTGGCGACAGCTTTCTTCAGGCCAGGAGTCACGGCCATGACGAGAAACGCCAATCCGCCGATCCAAATGATGGCGGACAGCAGGTGGAACCAGTGATTGACGATCGGAATCAGGATGTTCAGATCGGTGGCGATGCTTTGGAAGGTGTCCATAGAGCGCTGATGAGGGAACGCAGCGTCGATTATCCGCGCGGCAACCTCACTCCTTCCCCTTCATATCGAAATTGAAGACGGGTGCGTCGTTGCCGAATCGCTTTTTTCGGAGTTCTTCCATCAGTTCAATGGTGATCAGGGGAACGTTATTCTCGCGGGCGTGTTTCTCGACGCCCTTTTTCACCATAGCGCGGAGAAAATAGGGAATGCGGCTCAGGCGCAGCTCCGATGCCTCGTCCCAGGGGATGGCGGATTCTTCCGCGACGTTGAAGGCGACTTTGATTTTTTCTCCACCCTTCGGCGTGTAGAGGCACCATTCGTCTTCATCCAGCCAGTCGCCGTGATCGACGTACGGACGGGCGCGGCAGCCGCCGCAGATGTCGGTGTATTCGCAGTCTCCGCATTTGCCTTTCAGCTGCGGATAACGGAAAGAATTGAAGACGTCAGACTGTTCCCACAGATCCACAAAGCTGTTCTGACGGACATTGCCCGCGGAGAGCGGCATGTAGGGACAGGGGGTCAATTCGCCGTTTGGCGTCACGCGCGCGTAGTTCGTCCCGGCAAGACAGCCGCCACCCATGTAGCCGGTGGCCTTCGTGATAGGAGAATTCGGGTCCTTTTCATACGCCAGACGCTTGAAGTGGGGGGCGCAACGGGCGCGGACCAGCATGCCCTTATAGTTGTCCTGACTGTCGATCAGATAGCCCAGCACTTCCTCATACTGCGCCGGGGTGATGTCCGTAAGCTCTTCGCCGCGTCCCGTGCAGACCATGAAAAACACGTTGAGCACCCGCGCCCCGAGCTGATGCGACCATTCGATGACGGCCGGCAATTCCTGATAGTTCATCGGCTGCGCGCTGAAATGGACTTGAAACTGGAGGCCATTTCGCTTGCTGGCTTCAATACCGGCGACGGCGGCTTCCCAGGCGCCAGGGACGCCACGGAAAGAGTTGTGCTTGGCGGCATCGAGCGAGTCGATGCTGATGCCGACGCCCATGACGCCGATCTCGACCAGGGTTTTTGCCATCTGGTCGTTGATGAGCATGCCATTGGTGCCGAAGACGACCATGAAGCCGAGCTTCACCGCATGGCGGGCAATGTCGAGAATGTCTGGGCGGACCAGCGGTTCCCCGCCGGTAATGACCAGCAGGCAGCCTTTATTCACTTCGGCGATTTGATCGATGAGCTTGTAACACTCTTCAGTGGAGAGCTCGTCATCGCCTCCCGCCGACTTGGTAGTCGCGTCAAGATAGCAATGGTCGCACTTGAGGTTGCAACGCTTGGTCAGATTGAGCGCGACCAGATAGGGCTTGAAGTCGTCGACGGTCCGGCCGTCATGCACGCCCTCACCCTTCGGCCCGGGAGTCATGAATTGCGTGATCTGCTGTTGAAGCGATCCCAGCGCCCCCGACAGAGACGACGGGATGTTCAGGATCGGGAGCGACTTGCCCATCAGTTGGCCCCGGACTTCGCGCCGGTCAGATTGGCAATCATGTCCTTCAGATTGCCGGTCTTCATCGCGTCGGCCATATAGCCCTTGGCTTGTTCAATGCCTTCATTCGCGACTTCAGCCGTGATGAGGCTCGCTCCGATCTTTTCCGCATGCTTCTCGATCAAGGCTCTGGTGCAGTCTCGCATGAACCCTTCCGGAGCCCGCTCCAGTCTGGCCTGAGCATCCGCGCTCCAGGTAAACGGGGACGGTTCGGCCTTGGCCACGCCGTTTCCGTTGGCCTGTTCGCCGTTTGTTCCGTTCGTGCCGTTGGTGCTATTGGTCGCGGTGGCGACCGCCTCCTCGGCATTCGGCGAGGTGCCGGTGCCCTTATTTGAGAAAATCGGCTGATAGTCCTCATCCGCCGCTTCCTTGATCGTGGGGGCGGCGTATTCCAGCGTGATCGTGGTCATGCCGAGTTTTCTGGCGCTCTTTTCGATTTTGGCCTTGGCGCGGCGGCGTTGGAAGCCTGCAGGCACCGCGCGGATCGCTTCCTTGGCGTCCTTGGTCCATTGCATCGGGACGTCGTCATAGGCCAGATCGGTTTCCAATTCGCCTTCGGCCTTGGCGGCCGCTTCAAAAATCGTCTTATCGACCTGTTTGAACTTGTCGCCATCGGCTGCGCAGACCGGGCATTTCACCGGAGTCTCGCCCTTTCCGATGTAACCGCATCCGTCGCAGACAAAGTAATTCTGGTTCATCCGGTCGAGGTACGCTTGGGTACCCGCGGAGTTCTTCGGTTTTTCTTCCACGATGCCGGTCATCATGCCGCTGAGCGTATTGCCCATGAGATCCTTGGCGACCGAATCGTCCGCTTTCATTTTGTCGCGATCGATGCCGGCGGCATCCAGACTGCCACCGAGGGCGCGCATGGCATCCATGGCCCCTTTCGGGAGGATATGGCCGATGGCGATATCGAGGACCGTGTTGCTGATGATCGTGTGGCCTTTTTCGATGGCATAGCGATGGACCGCGGTCTTGGCCACGCCGCGAGCGAAGATCGGAATCTTTTCCATCCGCCGCAGGGCTTCTTCCGTCCAGGCGATGGTGTATTCAGCCTGCGTGTCGATCGGCGGTACGTATTTGCGATTGGACACCAGGACATTGCAGGCGGCGCTACGCAACAGGTTTTCCGTGTTGCTGCCGATATCCATGTCTTCATCGCTGTGGACGCCGATGCGGCCGACGATCAAGAGCCAGGGCGTATCCTTGCGGACGTACTGGATGATCTTTTCAAAGGCCTTGCCGTCGAGCAGCGTCGTCTTGACGTCGGTTTTCTCCGCTTGGGCAATCTCGCGGGAGATATCGAGGTGTGACTGATAAATCTTGGCCAGACCGCTGTCGATGATTTCTTCGTGAAGCTTTTCCTGTTCCTTGAAGCGGAAGACCTTGCCGGCCTCTTCGTTCAAGACCCCGGAGATGCTGTGGAAGGCGGCGTAATGGAAATAGGGATCGAAGGCCGAGATGACTTCGACCGGCCGGTTGAAGGCCTTGCCGAGCGCCAGGCCGGTCATCAGGCCGCCGAACGAATAGGGGCTGCCGTCCACCGCCACCACGATCTTGCCGTTATTCATCGGCTCGGTATTCTTGACGATGAACATGTCCGAGTTGCGGATGCGGCGGATCACGCGCTCGGTATTGCTGCCGATCACGCTGTCTTTCACTGCGCCGACGCCGAGCGCGCCCATGATGACTAGATCGTAGGCGTTCGTATTGATGTCTTCGACGAGCACCTTCCAATTGCGCCCTTCAAGGGATTTCCGCTCGATCGGAAGGTTGGACTCGTTGCACTTCTTGTCGACGTAGTCGAGATAGGAGTCCGTGATGATCTGGAGCCCGCGCGTGATCAGCGAATCGTGGATTTGCCGCTGGCGGTCCAGCTCCTGCTCGTCGTGATATTCTTCGGGCAGTCCGGCTTCCATTTGCTTGAAGCGCTTGTCGTGCATCTTCGCCGCGTAGACGTGGCTGCCGACAATCTTGGAACCGAACGTCTTTGCGAACTCCACGCCGACGTCGACTGCTGTATTGGAATGGTCGGAATTATCGACCGGAATATAGATAGTCTTATACATCGAGACGCCTCCTCCAAGGCCTCTTTTTGCCGGGGGTGACGGTCATAATTGTCAAAAAAACCAAACGGTTGCCTACTGACCCCAGCATAAAAGAGGTCGGATGATAGCATTGGCCCGTTCTGGAATGCAAGGCGAAGATCGGAGTTGTATGCCGCGAGAACAGCCGGTTTAGGAAACGGGTGTCGCGGATGATTTTGAGGAAGAGGGTACAGAAGAAGACGCGCTCTTGCGCGATTTGAGAATTTCTTCCAGCGAGAGCAGCGCATCCCGGCCGGAGTTCCCTTCGATCCCTTTGAGCAGGCTTTTGTCGGCGTATTGGTCCGATGGCTGAGTGGCATCGGCGGCTTGCGAGAGAGAGCCGGACCACTTTCTGGGATCGCGGCTGCCTTGTTTCCGCTCCCATGCCTTGAGGCAGGCCTTGGCAATGAAGCCGTTGAGGGGCGCCGGGTTATAGAGTAGCTTTCGGATGCTCGTCGGGGTGAGCATCAAGGGGTTATAGCCAGCCGACAGATATCCTTCTTCGAGCAGTCGCTGTTCCAGGTCGGTATTGGGCTGGATGCCCAGGAAGAACATCAGTGGGAACACCCGCTCCTCCCCCAGGATCGAGGCCACCATTTTATAGGACTCCACGCTCTGCAAGAGCGTCTCTTCCGTTTCTTTGGGAGAGTTGAGCGAATAGTTCAGGATGACTTTGCCTCTGAACCCGGCTTCGGCCAGGTAGCGGCATCCATCATAGAGGCGCTCTAGCTTGAACCCCATGTGGAGGTTGTTTAGCACTTCCTGGGATCCTGAGGTAATCGCCACTTCCAGATCACCGACTCCCGATCGCACCATCAACTTTGCCAGTTCAGGTGTAATGAGAGACGTGCGGATATAGCCCGACCATTCGATGTCCAGCTTTTCACTGACAATCCGTTCCAGGATCTCAGTGCATTGCGGGTAGGCTTCTTTCCCCGTGATGAACTGCGCATCCGTAAACCAGAACCGCCGCGCGCCCCATTGATGGTAGTGCTGGGAAATGTCCTTCACAACCATGGAAGGTGGCCGGTAGCGGACCCGTTTGCCCTCAATATAAGGATAGAGGCAGAACGCGCAATCGTAGGGACAGCCTCGCTTGGTCTGCACTCCGATCGATTCGCCGACAAACTCGCGATGCTGCGGGAAAATCGAAGTCAGGTAAGGTAGATCGACTGTCAGCGCATCCAGCAGCGCGGGTGAGCCCTGCTGGCCTTTCCTGACTTTCCCGCCTTCTTTGACAATATAGCGTTCGTCTTCAATCGACCGGCCTTCGATCACTTTCAGGATCGCATCTTCGCCTTCGCCGAGCAGGCCGATGGTGCCTTCCGGCAACTTTTCGATGAGCTGATCGGCAAAGGCCGTAAAGGCTCCGCCCCCGATCATGATCTGCGCCTTCGAAAATTCCTTCCGGATCAGCCAGGGGTACGAGAGAATCTTGTAGATGTGGCTGTAATAGCGATAGAGCTGCTTCACGCCCTCGAATGAGGCGACGACGCGCTTGAGCGGATTGCTGGCAAAGTAAAAGTTGAATGCATGCTCCAGCGACGAATCGCCTTCATGCGGCGAGAAGATCTGAATGTCCCGCCAGGAAAAGCAGACCAGGTCCGGCTTGAAGGCGGTCGCTGCATCGCGAAGAGCCTGACTGCGCTGAGAGACCGGAAACAGCGAGAGATCAAGGATCTGCTGGCGCACATTCGGCTGGCGGCGGTGGATGAAGTCCGCCAGATAGGTGATCCCGATCGGATAAACCTTCTTGCAGGGGAGAAAAACATAGAGAACGGAGTTCATGTGCTTATTTCACCGCCACATGGATGGCGACAATGCCGCCCGTCAGATTCTTATAGGACACCTGGCGGAACCCGGCCTCACGCAGGATATTGCAGAGCCGTTCCTGATCGGGGAACGTCCGGATCGAAGCGGGCAAATATTCATAGACGCCGGTCGTATCCCGCGCCACCTTCGTTCCGATCCAGGGTAGCAGCTTGAACGAATACCAATCATAGAGCGCCCGCAGCCAGCCGAAGACGGGCCGGGAGAATTCCAGGCAGACAAACGTGCCGCCCGGCTTCATCACCCGGCGGATTTCCCCAACCGCTTGCGGCAGGTTCCCGACATTACGCATGCAAAAGCCGGTCGTCACCGCATCGAAGGTATCGTCGGTGAAGCCGAGATGCTCCGCATTGGCTTGCAGGCAGGTAATTCTTCCAGAGCGCCCTTTGAGATCGACCTTTTTCAGCCCTTCGGCGAGCATGGCGTGATTGAGGTCGGAGGCGACCACGCGGCCATTGGCTCCCATGCGCGGTTCGACCAGCAGGGCTAAGTCGGCGGTGCCGGCTCCCACATCGAGCGCCGTGCCTTGTTCGATTTGAGGCACGAATGCCGCCGTGATTTTCTTCCAACGGTAATGGAGTCCGAAGCTCAGGAGCGTGTTGTTGAGGTCGTAGACGCCGGCGATCGCCGTGAACATCCGCTGCACGGCCTGTTCGCGCGCGGAGCCGGTCCAGGTGGAGACCGCTTGAGCCGCCGGCTTGGACGCGTCCGGCATGGGTTTATCTGCGGTGAGCATGTCAGCGTGGTAACACCGCCTTTCCGCCTTTGTCAAGGAAGGAGCGTCGGTGCCATAGTGGTATGAGCGTGTTACCGGCCTTTGCCCCGTTCGGCGCTCACTCTCCGAATAACGTCAGACCGTCGATGAGGCGAAAGTGCCGCTTGTTTCGTGTCATCAGTGGAAGCTGTTTGACGAGGGCCGTGGCGGCGATGAGCGCGTCGGCTTTTTCAAGGGAGGGATGCCGCCGGCGAAGATCGGAATATCGGGCGGTGATCGAATCGGAGAGCGGGATAAGGCGGCAGCGGGTTAATTCGTCCAGAATCGACGCGCGTTCGTTGTCGCGGAGCCCGGGTTTCGTTAGCAGTTCCTTTTTTGTGACGATCGAGTAGTAGATGGTGAAACGGCTGGAGTCGAAGAGCGCATGGAATCGGCCGCTGTTGAAATAGTCGATGAAAATGTCGGTGTCTAGGAGGATTGAGATTTTTGCCATGCCACAATCTCATCCAGAAATGCATCGTCAGGCTGCTTGCGCCCTTGCTTTCGCAGCGCGCTCACATAGGCTGCGCTGTCGTCCACATCCGTGTGTCCGTAGGGGTTGAATTTTTCCCTCACGAGGCCTTCGAGCACAGTGACTGGATAGACGCCTCTGCGTTTGGCTGCTTTGACGACAGCGCTTTTCAAAGCTGGGTCGAAGGAGAGTGTCCACTTTTCTTTTTTCAATGCAGCCTTGGGCATGCGGCCTCCCTGTACAATCGTACGTATATTAGACGTGCGATCTGGCAGTGTCAAGAACGCGAGGCGGATGGTATAATCCCGCCCTTATGAGCAACACAATCACGATCAAAGGCGCCCGCGAACATAATCTCAAAAACATCGATGTGGTCATTCCTCGCGACCAACTCGTCGTCATCACCGGCTTGAGCGGATCGGGCAAATCGTCGCTCGCGTTCGACACCATCTATGCCGAAGGACAGCGGCGCTACGTCGAATCCCTCTCGGCTTACGCTCGGCAGTTTCTGGAGCAGATGGGCAAGCCCGACGTCGATTCGATTGAGGGCCTGTCGCCGGCCATTTCCATCGAGCAGAAAAGCACCAGCCATAACCCGCGTTCCACGGTCGGGACGGTCACCGAGATCTACGACTACCTGCGATTGTTGTTTGCGCGGGTGGGGCGGCCCTACTGTTTTCAATGCGGAGAGGAAATCGCCGCGCAGACGGTGCAGCAGATGGTCGATGCCATTGCGGAGCTTCCGGAGGGAGCGAAGTTCCAGGTCCTGGCTCCGACTGTCCGGGGGCGCAAAGGGGAATATCGCAAAGAGCTGCTGGAAATGCGCAAGGCCGGGTACGTCCGGGCGCGCGTGGACGGCGAGATCGTCGATCTTGGAGACGATATCTCGCTCGACAAGCAGAAAAAGCATACCATCGAGATCGTCGTAGATCGATTGGTTATGAAGGCGGGCGATGCCTTGATGCGGCGCTTGGCCGACTCCATCGAGACCTCGCTCAAGCTGACCGGTGGGCTGGTTGCGATCCTGACCGACAACGGCAAGACCAAGCTTTATAGCGACAAGTTGGCCTGTATCAAATGCGGTGTGAGCTATCCGGAAGTCGAACCGCGTATCTTCTCCTTCAACAGTCCGCACGGCGCCTGTCCTGCTTGCGATGGCATCGGTTATCAGATGGCCTCCGGCCACCCGGAGGAAGAAGATTTTACGCTGCTGGATGTTTGCGATGTCTGCCATGGCGCCAGGCTCAAGCCGGAAAGCCTCGCGATCAAGCTGGAGAAGAAATCCATTGCCGAAGTCACGAGTTTATCGATCCGTGCGGCGGCGGATTTTTTCGTCTCGTTGAAGTTTTCGGACCGCGAGCTGGTCATCGCGCATCGCATTCTGAAAGAGATTCGCGAGCGGCTTGGTTTTCTCGTGAATGTCGGCTTGGATTATCTGACGCTGGATCGGGCGGCGGCGACCTTATCAGGCGGCGAAGGACAACGGATCCGCCTGGCGACGCAAATCGGTTCGGGCCTCGTCGGCGTGCTCTATATTCTGGACGAACCGTCGATTGGGTTGCACCAGAGGGACAATCGACGTCTCTTGCAGACATTGATCCGCCTGCGCGATCTCGGCAACACCGTCGTCGTTGTCGAACATGATGCCGAAACAATGATGGCAGCCGATCACCTGCTCGACATGGGCCCTGGCGCCGGAACCCACGGCGGGCATGTTATCGCGCAAGGTACGCCGAAAGAAGTGATGGGGAATCCGGATTCCATCACCGGCCAGTATCTGCGCGGCATTCAGACCGTCTCGCTGCCGCAGCGCGAGCGGAAGCCGAAGGGCTACCTCACGGTCGTGAACGCGCAGAAGCACAATCTCAAGAATGTGACGGCGAAGATTCCGCTAGGCATGTTGACCTGCGTGACCGGCGTCTCCGGTTCGGGAAAGAGCACCCTCGTGCTCGAAGTCCTGTTCCACTCGCTCTCGCAGATGCTCTATCACAAGAAACCCAAGATTGACGGGTGCAAGGAGCTGAAGGGGGTGGACGCGCTCGACAAGGTCATCGACATCGATCAATCCCCAATCGGCCGCACGCCGCGCTCGAACCCGGCGACCTACACCGGCCTGTTCAGTTTCATTCGCGATCTCTATTCGAATTTGCCCGAGTCGCGCGTGCGCGGGTACAAGCCAGGGCGCTACAGCTTCAATGTTAAAGGTGGGCGTTGCGAAGCCTGCCAGGGCGACGGGCTGATCAAGATTGAGATGCACTTTCTGCCGGATGTCTACGTGACCTGCGAGGTCTGCAAAGGCCAGCGGTATAACCGCGAGACGATGGAGATTTTGTATAAGGGCAAAAGCATTGCCGATGTGTTGAATATGACGGTCGATGAGGCGATGGAGTTTTTCGAGCACATTCCCTTCATCAAGCGGAAGCTCGAAACGCTGCACGATGTCGGGCTGCACTATGTGAAGCTCGGCCAGTCCGCCACAACGCTCTCGGGCGGCGAGGCCCAGCGAGTGAAGCTCTCGCGCGAACTCTCGAAGCGTCCGACCGGACGCACGATGTATATCCTTGACGAGCCGACGACTGGCCTCCACTTTGCCGACGTGCAACGGCTGATCGATGTGTTGGATCGTCTGGTGGAAGCAGGCAATACCGTTCTGGTCATCGAGCACAATCTCGATGTCATCAAGAACGCCGACTGGATCATCGATCTCGGTCCAGAAGGTGGCGACCGCGGCGGCGAGATCGTCGTCGAAGGCCCGCCGAAAGAGGTAGCCAAGTCGAAACGGTCGTACACGGGACAAGTGTTGAAGGAAGCGGGACTGTAGAAAGCGGGCCGGCTGGTCATCCTTCTTGCTCGCGCACCCCGCACGCGGGATTGATCAATGATCAAATTGCGGACGGTGCTGAGTGTATGCGCGCAGTGAAGGGTCACCAGCCGTCTCGCTTCAGGAATGAGGAAAGGGGGGAGTGGAGCCGGAAGGACGGCGAGACGAATCCCTCGTTGGCAAAGAATCTTTCGATTAGCCGACGTACAGCCTTTCATTTGGACGGCATGTAACCTTGCGATTAGCCGATCATCTGGGTTACGATCAGCCGTCATGCCGCCACGTCAGTTATATCCTCGATTTGCCGAACCTCGCTTACTTGACGCACTCGCCGACAGCCCGGTTGTCCTTATTCATGGCCCTCGCCAGTGCGGGAAGACCACTCTGGCCCGAATGGTTGGGGATAAACGAGGATATGCGTATTTTAGCTTCGACGACGATGTGGTGCGAGGCGCCGCCGAGAAAGATCCGCTTGGCTTTGTTTCGGACTTGCCGCCGAAAGCAATTCTGGACGAAGTTCAGCACGTCCCTCAACTATTTCGTGCGCTTAAAAACCAGGTCGATCGTGAGCGTGTTCCTGGCAGATTCTTACTGACCGGGTCGGCCAATATACTGCTCTTGCCCAGACTTGCCGATTCTCTTGCCGGGCGCATGGCCATCCTTCGCCTCTCTCCCTTGGCGCAATCGGAATTGAGTCGCCAGTCAGTGGATTTTATTTCCCGGCTGTTCGGCGGGCGGTTTACGATGCGCCGGTTCAAACGATTGGGAGCAGATCTGGCTCATCGCATCGCCGCAGGTGGGTATCCGGCGGCACTGAGTCGGATGACAGTTCGACGCCGAGTGGCCTGGTATCGGGATTATGTTGAGGCGATTGTGCAGCGTGATGTACGTGACTTGGCGCGCATCGGCTCGTTCGACATCATGCCCAGATTATTAGCCCTCGCGGCCGCGCAGTCGGCACGATTGCTGAACATCACAGATCTTGCCGGGCCGTTTCATGTGAGCCGCCCGACCATTCGCGACTATGTCACCCTGATGGAACGGGTCTTTTTGCTGGAAGAGTTGTTGCCGTGGCACAGCAACCGTCTCAGCCGCCTGATCAAGACTCCCAAGTTGCATCTGTGCGACACCGGGCTCGCCGCCGCGGTCCTCAGTCTGGATCCCGACGCGCTGCTGGCTGATCGAATGATGTTGGGACAGCTCTTGGAGACCTTTGTTTATCAGGAGCTGAGACGGCAAGCGAGTTGGCAGGAGGTAGATGTTCACTTCTATCATTTTCGCGATAAGGACGGATATGAGGTCGACATCGTGCTTGAACGAGGGGCGCGCGAAGTGGCTGGGGTTGAGGTCAAGGCGTCGGCCACGGTGACGGCGGCGGATTTTCGAGGACTCAAGAAATTGGCCGTGGCGGCAGGAGAGCGGTTTAGAGCCGGTGTGGTGCTGTATGACGGGGAAACCAGTGTCAGCTTTGGCGACCGAATGTATGCCATACCTGTGCGCGCATTGTGGGAAGCGGGAGAGATGCGGGAGGCGGAAAGGCGGAGCGTTCGGGCGTCGGCATGATGCGATGGATAGAGCCGGCAGCTGAGTCGCTACTCTTGGCCCTGTGCGACTGTGAAGCGCGATGAAGCATCGCATGTCGTCGCACTAGGCACTCTCTCGGCTATCATCTCTCCGCGCCCGCCATGCCGACGTCCGAACGCTCCGCCCTTCCACCCCGCAAGAGGGGGAAGGGTAGGTACCTGATGGCGCTACTTGTCCTTCCGTCACACTTACGAGCATTGGATGTGAAAGAACGAGCGTGGTTCATCTTGTGATCCTTGACAGGGTTGTTGTAGGAAAAGATACTGCGTCTAACGTTGATTTTCCCTCGGATGAGAACTGCATTAGCACTAGGCGCTAGTAGCGCAGTAAGCGTTCCAGGATATTCCATAGCTAAGGTTCTTCATGTCATCAACGCGCGGGTCCGAGGAAGAGGCATTTTCAGAAGGTTTCCATGGTATTCCGAGCGAGAAGGAGCGCAACGCCATGTCTGTGCTTCAACTTGCTGAGCTACTGGTGCCTCTTCAGAAGGACACCGTTGCCTACATTGTTCTTTCTCACGAGTTAAATCTGAAAATTGCCAAGTGCCAGGCCAAGGCAACTTCCCAAGCTGGTTGGATTAGCGCAGCCGCTACTATCATTGGGGCCTTTGTCACATTTGCGCTTGGGTATTTCATTGGAACATCACAGCCCAAGGGGCCGAGTGAACTGGCAAGTAAGCCCGCGGTCACGGCCCCAACAAGCCAGCTAAATACAGCGATAGCTAATCCGACACCGTTAGCCCCCGTCGTTCAGATTGAACCGCTAAAGCTGGGGTCTTCTGTAGACAACAATGCAAAGAAGGAGAGGCCGCCAAGCAATGCGAGTCCAAGACCGTAGCAACCGCTTTCTGACATCTTCATGCCTCCATAGTGCCGAAGATGATGATCTGTCGGAGATGATATCCGACGAAGGCGATGGCGACTATCATGATATCTGACAGCGCTGGTGTCGATTATCGGACCGGGATTTACGGGGGCTTCGCGCGCTGCAAGAGGAACGGCTGTTGAAACACTCTGTCGTCGTGAGCCTTGAAACGCATCCGCGTCGTGTGGGCGAGATCGACATTCTTCCTTGGCAGGAGTTTCTAGCGCGTTTGTGGGAAGGCGTCTATTCATGATCGAAAGAAGCAAGAAGCCTTGTCGGTCTGTTGCGTCTGAACCCATTGCATAAGAGGCAGATTCCATGCACACCATTCTCCTGCTGACTGTCTCCAATATCTTTATGACCTTTGCCTGGTACGGACATCTGAAGTACAAGGATTCGCCTTTGTGGATCGTAGTGCTGGCGAGTTGGGGGATTGCCTTCTTTGAATATTGCTTTCAGGTGCCGGCGAACCGGATCGGGCACTATGAATTCAACGCGGCGCAATTGAAAACTATTCAGGAAGTGATTACCCTCATCGTGTTTTGCGTGTTTTCGGTGCTGTATCTGAAAGAGCCGTTGAAGTGGAATTATCTAGCTGGGTTCGGCCTGATGATCGGCGCGGTCTTTTTGATCTTTAAAGAATGGTGAGGGAGCGGGAGCGATCGGCAATTCTTCTTGTTCGCGGAACGCGCACGATAAGCCGGTGCTCGTCCAACGCGCGCAGGGAAGAACAGGCCGGTTGCTCCCTTGTGAGAGGGAAGAAGAACGAGGAGTAAGAGTATGCCTCCTAAGAAGAAAGAGTCGGCGAAAGCAGCGGTGGCGAGTACCGCGGAGGATTTTGAAAAGCTCGGGGTCTTTTATCTCGGCCGTCCCTATGACCTTGCCGCGAAGCAGGCGAAGCCGGGATGGTTGCTGTACGACTCCAAAGATCTCGTGACCCATGCAGTCTGCGTCGGCATGACCGGCAGCGGCAAGACCGGGCTCTGTCTCTCGCTTCTTGAGGAGGCGGCGATCGATGGCATCCCGGCTATCATTATTGATCCCAAGGGCGACCTGGGCAACTTGATGTTGACGTTCCCGTCCCTCAAGGGCGAAGACTTTCAGCCCTGGATCAATGAAGACGACGCGCGCAAGAAGGGGTTGTCGCCTGCCGACTATGCTAAGGCCCAGGCCGAACTCTGGACGAAGGGATTGGCAGGTTGGCAGCAGGACGGCGCGCGCATTCAGCGGTTGCGCGATGCGGCCGAGGTGGCGATTTATACGCCGGGGAGTAACGCGGGCATACCAATTTCAATTTTGAAGGCGTTTTCCGTTCCGCCCAAGGAAGTGCTTGACGATATTGAGTTGCTGAGAGAGCAGGTTGGTGCCACCGTTACTAGTCTCTTGGGTCTCATAGGCCTTTCTGTCGATCCGCTCAAGAGCCCGCCACATATCTTGCTCTCTGCAATATTAGAGTCTGCTTGGAAGAAAGGGTACAGCCTCAATCTTACAACGTTGATTCAGCAACTTCAGACTCCGCCCTTCGAGCGCATGGGAGCGTTAGATATAGAATCCTTCTACCCAAGCGAAGATCCTACCGGCAAAGACGATCCTTACAAGAATCGTTTCTCATTAGCAAAACGCTTGAATAACTTGATCGCTGCGCCAGGGTTTCAGATTTGGAAACAAGGGGTGTCTCTAGACATTGATTCATTACTTCATACATCTGACGGCAAGCCAAAGCTTTCCATTATTTCGATAGCTCACTTGAGCGATGCTGAACGAATGTTCTTCGTTACTCTACTGCTTACTCAGACGGTAGCGTGGATGAGACGGCAATCTGGCACCACCAGCCTACGTGCGATTCTCTATATGGACGAAATCTTCGGCTATTTTCCGCCGGTGGCGAATCCGCCGTCCAAGTTGCCGTTGATGACGTTGCTTAAGCAGGCGCGGGCGTTCGGCTTGGGGGTCGTGCTGGCCACGCAGAACCCGGTCGATCTTGACTACAAAGGTCTGGCTAACACAGGAACTTGGTTCATTGGCCGGCTTCAGACTGAGCGGGACAAAGCAAGGGTCATGGAGGGGTTAGAAGGCGCGACATCAAGCTCGGGAAAGTCTTTTGACAAATCAAGAATGGAACAAATTCTGGCTGGATTGGGCAGTCGAATATTCCTTATGAATAACGTGCATGAGGATAAGCCTGTCGTCTTTGAAACTCGCTGGTGTCTTTCTTATCTCCGTGGCCCACTCACAAGGAACCAGATCAAGCTTTTGATGGACCCGATTAAGCCAAAACTGGCAGAAAACGTAGATGTTCAAAAGCTCAATGGTGAGCTGGAGTCTTTTGGAAATCAACCACTGCATCAGAGCGAACGTCCTTTGCTCCCTCCTGGTATCCCACAGCAATTTCTTCCTATCAGAAGTGTGAAGCCTGCAGATGCAACCCTTGTGTATCAGCCAATGCTACTGGGGAGTACAAGGGTTAAATTTGTAGATGCCAAGCATCGAATTGACTTCACTGAAGATGCTAACTTTCTTGCTCCACTTTCCAATGGAGGTATTGCTGTAGATTGGGGTGATTCGATGGCCGTCACCCTTGATCTGAGAGACTTAGAACAAGGGCCATCCGAAGAGGCAGAGTTTGCCAAGTTGCCGGTCATTGCCGGAAAGCAAAAAAGTTTCGAAGGATGGACAAAAGATTTTGGAGTTTGGATTTATCAGACGCAGAAGGTAGATCTTTTCATGAGCCTATCCACGAAAGAGATATCATTGCCTGGCGAGTCCGAACGCGATTTTCGCGTCCGGCTCCAACAGTCCGGCCGCGAAGCGCGGGACAAGGCGGCTGAATCGTTACGCCAGAAGTACGCGCCGAAGATTACAACGTTGCAGGACCGTATCAGACGGGCGGAGCAGATGAAGGAGCGGCAGGTGTCGGAGTCTCGCTCTAGCCAGGTGCAGGCGGCTATCAGCGTCGGAGCCTCGATCCTCGGCGCGTTCCTGGGCCGGAAGACGATCAGCGCGACGAATATCGGACGGGCGACCACGGCCATCAAGAGTGCGGGGCGCGTGATGAAAGAGTCGCAGGAAGTCGGCCAGGCGGAGGAAAATGTAGCCGTGCTTCAGCAGCAGCTGGTCGATCTCGAAGCACAGTTCAAAGCCGAAAGCGACGCGCTGGCGGCGGCGACCGATCCCTTGAACGAAAAGCTCGAAACCATTTCCATCAAGCCCACCAAGTCTAATATCGCGGTGAAGCTCGTAACCCTCGCCTGGACGCCGCAGTGGCGGGATGCGACTGGGCAACTCACGTCTGCTTGGGAATAGGACTGAACGGAATGGTGGTGGAAGTTAGGTAGCGCCCCGCAAGGGCTGGATCGTTCAGTGGGTCGAGTGAGACAGGCTGTCCAGTCCCCTCAATTGGTCGATCTGCTGATCGATAGAAGCGCGCGTCGCCTTCGACAACATCCAGCCGAGCGGCACGTCGGCATGTTTATAGTCCCCTAGCGCGAATCGGATCGTCTCAAACTCCCTTGTGACAGCATGTTCGGAGACGTAGCCACGCGCGCTGCGGGTGTGGAAGAGCGTCTGCCAGGGCGCGAGGGTTTCCGCCAGGAAGCGCTGGCCGTCTGGCGCGGCCGGCCGGTCGCCCGCCGACGCATTGTTCGGGTTGTGCGGGTCGTTGCTGAGGATCAGAATCACCGGTTTAATATCCGGCGGAAGGCAGTGGGCCGCCGCCGGTTGCGATTGCCTAGTGCAGTAGCGGTTGCGCGCCGCCATGAGGGCCCGGGCGATTTCGCCGGCTGTGAGCGTGCCGGAGTTTTCAAAGTAGCCACCGTCGACAACTTGCCTAGTCCTCTCCTTTCCTTGAATCGTGCCGGGCGGACTCACATAGGTGAAGCGGGCGCTCGCATGGATTGCCGCGCTGGCCGGAAGGGAGTGCATCGCAAAGGTCATCAGGTCGTCGGCGCGCGCGAATCGAACCGGATCGAGCGCGATGTTGCTGGCAATGCTTCGGTCGCCGGAGTCGACCCAGGTGGCGTTCAAAAAGAGCGAAGGAACTGTATAGCGAGCCTGCGGGCTTTCCCAGAGCTGCCGGAAGCTTGCCTGGAACCGATCAGTCCCGGTTGTCTCAGTCCAGGCCTGTTCCCACGACCGTTCGAGATAGGAGGCGCGGTCGGGGAAGGTCCAGGATCCAGCGAGCGGGGAAAGCCGTTGGACCAGATCGGGAAAGAACAAGCCCGCCAATGTCGGCGAGAGAAAGTCGTGTCCGAGCATCTGCCTGATCAGAGGCAACAGCGGGGCGCGGGTTGCATGAGACGCCTCCGCACACTCGTAGCCGTTCTGCTGAATACGGTCGGCAATCAGCGCTGAAAAAACTCCTCCTCCCAGGCTCCCTCCCGAGACGCCGCTGATTGCCAGCAAGTGGCAGGCAAAACCGGGATGGGTATCTTCCAGCTTTCCCAGCACAGAGGCGGTCCAATAGCCGGCTCGAATGCCGCCACCTTCCGCCGATGCGATGTAGACCGGGTAGCCGTTGGAGGCGGCGGTCCATTGGCTTTGCCTGGCATCCAACCAGGCATCCAGGTGCTGGTCGATCGACTCTCGCATCCAGGATTCTGGCTCATCGGCAGCGGGACGGATAGTGTGGTTGTCGTTCCATAGGCCGAATAGACCGGATAGCACGATCATGACAACGAAGAGGGATGGCAGGCGGTAGCGGTAGGTGGGGTGAATGAGGACTAAGCATCCGAAGGCAATCCAGGAAGCGGCCGCATAGAGCACGATTCCGGCGGATCCCACGATGAGCGGAGCCTGTATCGGGAATACGACGAAGGCCCAGAAGATGACAAAAGACAGACAGAGAAGAGCCACCAGGCTTCTGAAAGTTTCCGGAGAAATCGTCGGTTCGGATACGACGATGGTTTTCTCCGTCAGCAAGTGGCGGCGTCGAAGCACTACAGCGGCCAGGAAGCTAGCGGCAAAAACTAGATATGTAAACCCATAGCCGGGATTGCCCACTCTGAAAAATCCGACGGCGATGGAGAGGATCGGGGCGGTGCCGAGAAATCTTGGGAAGTATCGCCGCCATTGCTCAAAGAGCTGGGCTTCCCGATCATTGGTGGGCGTCGGGGTATTCCAGTATTGGACCGAGAGCAACGCGCGCGGGAAGTACCACCCGCTGATGGCGAGGATCAGCAGGAACATCATGAGCGAGACATGTTGTGGAGACAGGGCGCCCTGGTCGGCAGCCACCGATTCAATGACGTCCAGTGTCTGATCGGCTTGGAATGTGAGGCTGGCTCCGAGAATGATCAGAGTGGCAAACCAGGAGGGTTGCAAGAGGGCAACAATTCGCTGAACGGATTCCCAGGACCATGTCATGGCACATTCTCCGTTTGAATCATGTGAGTCATTGAGCCCGAGCGGACTGTTCAAGGAATTTCACGATCCGGCCTTGCTGCTTCAGCACGACTTTCTTCGCGGCGGCAAACAATAACGGCGCGTGACAATCCTCGTCGATCTTGAAGAGCGTCGGGATCTGCCGGATCACCCGTTTTACATCCGTTGGAGTGAGTCCGGATGGGCAACCGGCTGGGATCGGATCGTCTTTCGTCCACTCGGCGTCGGTATGCCGAAGGATGATGAGTTTCAGACGGTCGTAATCCGGGAGGAGGACGCCTTCTGTTCTAAGACTGTGCCAGAGCATCGCCTGATAGGCGTTGGCTCGCTCTTCCATGATCCCAACAATTCTGGAAGGATCGTCGATAAAGACTTCAAATCCTTTTTCGCTCTCGCTGAGATCGGAAGCCCCTTCATCGAACGGATAGGAGGCGTCGATGACAATGACGAGGCCGCGTGCCGCCTTGGAGTGAGCTGGGTGCAATTTGTTGAGAAACAGGGTGGTCAGGGATTCTGTGCCGAGGTTGTCGAAGAGGCCGCCATCGCCCACATGTGTGTAGGAGGTCGAGCCAGCGGTTCGATAGGTCACGGGGCCGACGACCGGAGGGAATGACGCGGAGGTGGCCACGGCCAGCGACAACGGCAGTGTCCGGTGGTCGGCGCCGATGCCTTCCATCGTCAACGGGAGAAACTGATTTTTTGCCCGATCCACGCTTCGGTCGAAGCTGGCCTTGCCTTCCGGAGTGAATTGGAGGCCCTTGGCGATCAGTTTGGCTCGCAACTCCGCAGTGAAATCGTACGCGAAGTCTTCGGGAGCCAGGGTTGTCAGCACGAGCCGGCGGCCGGAGTTATATATTGTGCCGTTCAGCATGATGTGCGGGGCATCTCCTTGTCTGGTCCGCTCATAGACTCCAGCAAAGGTAACCTCGTCGAAAAAATTGGCATCCCAGGCGTCGGCAAAGGAATAGGCGAACTTCGTCGGATTCGCTATCCGGAAGTTCAACAATTGGCGGCCCAACGCCCGGATCTGAAAGTTTTTCTGCATGTCGTCTTTGAAACGGGAGAAAAACTGCTGATAAGCGGGGGAGAGCTGCTGGCCGGCAAATACCGGTTCGGTCTTGGCCGGTTTTTTGGCGGCATAGTACGCCGTCGCCAGACTGCCACCGGAGACGCTCGACATGTGCGTGACCGCTTCCAGGACGCTGCGTTCCTGTCCGCCTTCCATGAAACGGACAGTGGCCAGGGCTTCAAGCGCGCCGGCGGCAAACGTCGCGGCGCGGCTGCCGCCGCCGGAGACCGCAACGCCGACCAACGTATCCCGGTCGGGCAATGAGGCAAAGACTGGCTGGTGCTGGTCGGGATGAGCGGGGAGCTGGTGGATTTTTGCAAAACATCCGCTGAGCGTGAGCAGGCATCCGAGGCTGAATAACAGTAGTCGTGTCATGGTGTCCTTGTCGGTTTCGGCCCTGGCGTCGTTGAACGATCGATTAGGGATGCTGGGTGACTTGGAAATAACAGAAGCCTTCGTGCTCAACGAGTTTCTTTGCAAAAACTCCCGCAGCCGTTTCAAGCGTGGCGGCGACGGTCTCGTTGTTCGTGCCGAAGGCGCTTCCGCCGCGGACGGCTTTCCCGACCAGCGATGTCACGACGGCTTCGGTCCTGAGCGCATCGCGCGTCACTGCGGCCAGTGCGTCGAGCGAGATCGGCGCATGCGCGGCATCGAATGCCGGATAGGGCGCTGCCGGAGTTGCCGCACGCAATGCGGTGGCCTGTTGCGCCGCGGGAACGCGGAATGCGGCGTCAAAGAACGCTTCCAAGAACAGGCGCGTCAGATCGGCGCTGACTTGCTGCGAGCTGATAGGAGTCGTCGTCAATTCAATGCGATGGCTGGCGTCGACCTGCACGGAGGCGGACAGGCCGGGAAATCGAAAGACGCTCCCGTTCCGGTCCACGAAGCCTTGCGAGGTGACTTGGACGACTCCCTGGAAAGTGCCAGTGGCGGCATCGGGAGCGGCGGAAAACGTCAGGTCGCCGAAGTACGCGCGGTTGTATGCGAGGAGGAGCCGGGCAAAGAGCGAGGCGTCTTGCGCTAGCGCATCGTCATCGAAATCGAGGTGGGCATGCCAATGGCGGATAGCGCCGGTGAGGACGCGGAGCTTATCCAGATCCAATCGGCGCCGTGCCGGGTCGGCGAAATCGCCAGCCATATCGGACAGGACTTGCAAGGATGCCGCGGCATTTCCGGCTCGATGGCGCATTCGCTCGATTACCGCCTGCACGGGGGTTCGGAGTCCGGCGTCGATCGGCATGGGTGAGGCGGCGTTCTTGATGGTGAGCGGCAGAGGCGTGCCATCGTGAGCCTGTTGGACGCAAGCTTTGAATTGTTCCCGCTTCGTTGAGTCGCCCGCAAGCTTTTCCTCAAACGAGGATCGATTGACATCGAGATTTTCTCGCAAGTCGATGAGCGATGAGGCGCAGCCGGTCAGAACCGGAAGCGTCAGAACCATGACGAAACCAAGGGGACGCATGATTGGCCTCCAATCGCAGCGCGTAAGAATAGAAGCACGACTGCATGTTGTGGCGGAACAACGTACAGTGACCATGTCGCAAGGGCTATGCCGAAACCTAGCTCTTGCGAAGGCCGAAAACTCGGCGGTTTTTCGCGATGAGATCGTACCGCGCAGAGTGGCCGATCAATAAGAGAGCGAGAACGATACGGTCCTGTACGAGTTTCGATACGGGTTCAATGTTTCTTCTCCTTCTGCATGATCTTATCTGTCCAAGCGAGAAGAATGGCGGAGCCGAGGAAGGTAATGTGGATCAGGATTTTCCACTTGATGTCCTCGTAGTTCTCGTTGCTGATATTGACGAAGGACTTCAGGAGATGAATGCTGGAAATGCCGACGAGCGATGCGGCCAGCTTGATCTTGATCGTGCCGGGGTCGATATGGGTCAGCCAGTCCGGCCGGTCCGGATGCTCTTCCAGATCCAGCTTGCTGACGAATGTGGCATAGCCGCCGATGATGACCATGGTTAGCAGGTTGGCGACCATGGTGACGTCGATCAACCCCAGCACGCCCAGCATGAAGATGGTCTCTTCCTGCTGATTGATGTGTCGGACCATCTCCCAGAGCTCGACTAAAAACTTGTAGGCGTAGAGCAGCTCCGCAACGATGAGTCCACCGTACAGCGGCGCCTGGATCCAGCGGCTGGCGAAGACGACGCTTTCGAAAGTATGTTCGATCTTGGCGATCGCACTGCGTGTCGCCGGTGTTGGCGTGTGGGACGAATGCTCGCTGGACATCGGGCCTCCTCAACCATTCAAGCGCCTGGAAGGGCATGCTGGACGCCGCGTATCCTAAAGTGCGTCTTGCGACCTGTCAATTCAGATGCGCGTAGTTGGTGACGAATCGAGGGGCCTTGCGAGTCAGGCGGCACGGGCCGTGCTCGGCGCGGTTGCTGTCGGCGAGTGCGCTTTGAGCAGCGCCGTGGCGCGTTTGCCAGACAGCCGAATCTGTTCGGCTCCCATGCGCGCGGGATGATCTTGTGGGAGCTGATTGAGTAGGAGGTCGGCGAATCCGTTGATGGAGGTCAGCAGATTGTTCAGGTCGTGGATCAAGCGAGGTGACGCAGTCGCGGCAGACGATTGAGGGGCCGTTTCGATGAGAATATCGGCGCGTCCGTTAACGCGGGCGAGGGCCCGTTCAAGTGCGTGCCTATAATCCCCGTCCTTCGAAGACAGCAGGCAAATCGTTTCGTGTGCGCCTTGTCGAAGCAGGTGAAGCTGAGCCGCTCGGTCTGGATTCATGCTCAGGCCAATGATGGCTGTTGTGGGGGAAGCGGCGTGGATCGCCCGCAGCCCATGCCGCGCGACGGTTTCATCCGCGAGAATGAGATCGACCCGGTGGGATCGAAGATCGGCGAGCGCATCGGAGACGCTGGGCACGGAGGTGATCTCCAGGGGCTCGGCAATCTGTGCGCGCACCCAGGCATCGAGCGATAGGGTGAAGGACGGGCTGATCCCGATAAGCATGACGGACGCTGAGGGGTGGCGCATCATCGTGCTCTATGCCGCCGTCTGATCGTCGGATTGAGGCAGCCATTGCGCTAACATCGTTTCGAGATCCTGACTCTTGACCGGTTTGCTCACGAAGTCGTCCATGCCCGCCGAGATGCAGTGTTCACGATCTCCCGCCATGGCGTTGGCGGTCATGGCAATGATGGGCAGATGCTGGCCCGCTTGCTCATGTGCGCGAATCAACTTGGTCGTCTCGAATCCATCCAACTCAGGCATCTGGCAGTCCATGAAGACCAGATGATAGGTCTGCCGCGTGAGGGCTAACAGCGCCTCTTTGCCGTTCCCGGCCACATTGACGCGGTAGCCTAGCTTTTCCAGCATCTTCACGGCCACTTTCTGATTGATCGCATTATCATCGACGACCAGGAGCAGAAGTTGCGCGCGGACTTCGGCAACCTGGTGGCGTGTAATGAGCGCAGGGCTGGTGGAATCGGCTTGATCGTTTGGCGACAGACTCTGGGATTGTCCCATGACGAGACGGAGGCAATCGTAGAGATGGGCTTTCCGCACCGGTTTGGTGAGATACCCGGAGAAGCCCGCGGAGTGGGCGAGCTTCGCATCGCCCCGCCGCCCCATCGAAGTGAGCAGGATAAGCTTTGTGTGGGCGAGCGCGGGCTCTTCTCGAATGCTTTTTCCGAGCTGCAGGCCGTCCATGCCAGGCATGTGCATATCGATGATGGCGAGATCGAAGGGCGTGCCGTTCTGCGCAGTCTTTCGCAGGAGAGCCAGGGCGGCGGTGCCGTCCTCCGCGGAATCGTAGGGCATATTCCAGGCCGACGCATGATATTGGAGCAAGCTTCGATTCGTCGCGTTGTCGTCGACTAAGCAGATGCGCAGCCCATCCAGGCGGTCGACGAGGGCGTGGGACGTGGCGGCCGCGGCGTCCGCTTGAGGCTCCAGGAGAAGGGTGAACCAGACACAGGTGCCGGTTCCTGGATAGGATTGCAAGCCGATCTGCCCCCCCATGAGCTCCGCCAGCCGTTTGCAGATGGCGAGTCCAAGGCCGGTGCCGCCGTATTTGCGGGCCGTTGAACTGTCGGCTTGGGTAAACGATTGAAAGAGCTTGGCTTGCGCTTCGGCGTTGAGGCCCACGCCGGTATCGATAATTTCGAACCGGAGCTTCATGGTGGAGGACTCTTCATCCACGAGCATGACTTGCACGAGGACTTCGCCGGTTTCGGTAAATTTAATGGCGTTGCCGATGAGATTCGTCAGAATCTGGCGGATGCGGCCGGGATCTCCCACGACGGCGGTGGGGAGGTTGGCGGCAATGAGTCCGACCAGTTCGAGGTGTTTGTCCTGAGCGACGGGGGCCAGCAGTTCCAGCGTGTCCTCGATGGTCAGGCGCAGGTCGAACGGGATGCGCTCAATCGTCATCTTACCCGACTCGATTTTTGAAAAATCGAGAATATCGTTGATGATCCGCATCAGGGACTCGCCGGAGTGTTTGAGCGTGCGAACATAGTCCTGTTGTTCGATCGTCAACGCGGTGTCGAGCAACAGCCCGGTCATGCCGAGGACGCCATTCATGGGGGTGCGAATTTCATGGCTCATGGTGGCCAGGAACTCGGATTTCGCGCGCACACCGGCTTCGGCGGAATCCTTGGCGTCGATGAGCTGCTGTTCCAGCTGCTTGCGCTGGGAAATGTCGCGGCAGGTGCAGAGGATGGTGCGGCGATCCGTTTCGGACTCTTGCAAGAGCGTGAGGGACAGGTCCACATGAAAGGCGTCGCCGGACTTGTTTTTGCCGACGAGCTCGCCTTGCCATTGCCCATCGGCATACAGCATCGGGAGATACATCTGCTCAACCATGGCGGCCCATTCCGTATGAAACAGCATCTTCCAGCTGTGCCCGAGGAGCTCATCGGCGGTGTATCCGTAAATGGACGCGTAGGCCGGGTTCATATAGGTGAAGTGGCCGGCATTGTCGAGCAACGCCATTCCGTCCTGGGTATGATGGATGGCTTGCTGAAGCTGGGACCGGACGGAGTCGGCTTGCTTGCGCGCGGTAATATCCACGATTGAAGCTAGGATTTCTGCTCCCTGCGGAGTATGAATCGGCGCCAGGCCGATCTCGACGGGGAATTCGGTCCCATCCCGCCGCCGTCCGGCCAGATCCCGCCCCGACCCCATGGCACGTGCCGTCGGCGCACTGGTGAAGGTGTGCACATGGGCGGGGTGCGCCGCCTGAAATCGCTCCGGCAACAAGATGCTGAGCGGTTGTCCCACCAGGGTGCTGGTGTCGTATCCGAACATGCGCACGGCATGCTGGTTGACCCGCACGATCTGTCCCCGGTCATCCACCATCACAATGCCGGTGGGCACGGCTTCCATCACGGTTCGGAACTGGGCGTCGGCCACCTCTCGGTTCGTCAAGTCCAGGGCGATCCACACATAGCCGATGATATGCCTGGCGGCGTCGCGGAGCGTCGTGACCGAGAGCATGACAGGGATCCGACGGCCGTCTTGTCTGATATAGGTCCATTCGTGTTGATTCGGCAGGTCGCGGCGGGCCTTTTCGACGAAGACGTTGAATCCTGGCGTGAGCGTGGTGCCGAGTTCCGTTCCGAACTCCGTGGCGCGGGACGCCACTTCGTCGCGGTCATGAAACACCGCCGGGGTCTGTTTCCCAATTACCTCACTGGCCGAATACCCGAGCAGCTGTTCGGCTGCGGGATTAAAAACGGTGATGAGGCCTAACGGATCGGTCGCGATGACGGCGTATCCGGCATTGGTGAGAATGGCTTCTTGTAATTCCTGTGTTTTGCAGAGTTGGCGTGTGGCGCGCAGGTGCTCGATGATACTGGCGCATCCGGTAAGGAAGGGCGTGAGAAATGTCACGATACTATCCGAGTAACCACCGGGACGGTTCGCAATTCCGATTATGCCGATGAGCCGGTCGCCGCGGTGAATCGGCAGCCCAAGGAAAGTCTGTGTGGAGGGTTTATGGGGGGGCTGCCCTTCGTGTCCTGGCGTTGTTGAAAGGGTATTGGCGATGACCGGCTGGCGAGTCTTTATGACTTGGGTGCAGAGACGGTTGATCTCGACGCAGGCGTCAGTCGATGGCGAGGCTCCGTAAAAAGCCTGAGTGTGATCGTTCCAGGCAATCTCGGTGGCGGCATGGGGCTGGAGATGAGAGGTGCCGTCGGGAGCGGACTGGATCTCGCCGATGAATCCACATTGCGATTGCGTGAGGCTCAGGCAGCTGCTTAGGAGCCCGGCAAACACATCGTGGGCGGAGTGGCTCGTGATGAGCTGTGCCTGGGCATCGGCGAGTGCCGCGGTGAGGGCTTGTGAATGGGCAATGGCCTCCTCGGTCTGTTTGCGCTCGAGTTCGGCCGATGCGCGGGCGGCGAAGACTCGCAGCAGCGTTGCGGCCGGACCGATGTCCGTAATCGGCTGGCGAAACAGAGCCAGCAGGATGCCGCGAGTGCGGCGATTCGAGTCGATCAGCGGAATGCCGGTATAGGCTTGGATCTTCAGGTCCCCCAACATGAGGTCTTGAGGGAACAGATGGGCGACTTCGCTGGTATAGGCGCAGTAGGTTTCCTTCAGCATGACCTGGCTGCAGGGCGTGCCGGCCAAATCGTATTCGAAATTGTCCCCCCGTGCGCCCTCAGCGGCCACGGCCAGCGTGCGGATGCGGTCGGCCTGCTCGTTCGCGAATTGGCCGATGACGACGTAGTCCGCCTGCAGAGCGGCGGCCAGATGGGTCACCAGAGAGTGGAAGAAACTGTCGCCGACGGTGGAGGTAATACCTTGGACGAGATGTTCGTGAGCCTCTTGTTCCTGTTTCTGTCCGGTGAGATCGATGTGCGATCCCGTCATGCGCACGGGCTTGCCCTGCTCATCGAGAATCGAGACTCCGCGGGCTAGGATCCACCGATAGGTGCCGTCCTTGTGGCGGAGCCGATGTTCGATTTCATAGGCATTGGTTTGCCCGGACAGGTAGGCGTCGACGACCGTCAGGACATGCGTGCGATCATCGGGATGGAGGCGGTCTTGCCATTCCTCGATCCGGCCTTGCAGTTCATGGTCTTCATAGCCGAGCTGCTGTTTCCAGATGGGCGAAAAGTAGACGGCATTCGTGCGCAGATCCCAGTCCCAGATGCCTGTTTGTGAGCCTTGCACTGCCAGCTCAAGCCGTTGCTGGGTCTCCTTCAGCGCCGCAGCGGCCGCAATTCGATCGGTGATATCCTCTGTCGTTCCGACATGCCCGACGATGTGCTGGCTGTCGTTGCGCAAGGGGCGTGAGCGGGAGTGGACCCAACGGATGGTCCCGTCCGGCCGCTGCGTCCTGAACTCAAGAGAAAAGTCCTGGCCTGCAGCCGTGGTTTGCTTCCAGGCCGCGAAGACCTTCTGGCGATCCTCTTCAAGAACGGCGTGAGTCCAGCCGTGGCCCAGGCTTTGTTCGAGCGCCTGTCCGGTGATCGCTTGCCAGGTGCCATTGGTGTACAGGCAGTTCCCCTCCGCATCGGTTTCGAAGATGCCGACCGGCGACGTCGCCGAAAGTGTTTCGAACCGCGCGCTTTGCTCCTGCATCTCCTGGCTATGCTTGATGGCGTCCGCCAAACTGGCTTCGAGACGGCGGGATTGGACTTCGACCGCTTGTTCCTGCACGGCCAGAATTGCGTCGAGGGTGGACACTCGGTCCTGCAAGGCGGTGGGAGAGTCTGTTTCTTTTGCGCGATGCGTTCCTGGACCGGTGAGAGTCGGAAGAATCAGTTGGTCATGCTCGAACGGTGCCAGTGCCAGGTTGGTAGAGAGCGCAAATGTCTTGGAGAGATCGGCGGTGTCCTTCGTCACGGGTACTTTGGCAAAGAGGATGATGGCGAAGAGCTCACCGGTCGGCAAGAGGCCGCCGCATCCGAAGGCGGATCGCACTCCGAAGGGGACGACGAAGTCCTTCTGTCCCGACACATAGGGGCTGTCTAAGGCGTCGTGAACATGGAATGCGTTGAAGGTCGTGGCATATTGGTCGGTCAGCAGAGAAGACCCGATATTGTCGAGGAACGGCAGGTCTATCTGAAATTGGACGAAGAGTTGTGCAAACATCGGGAGTTGCGCAAGCGCCCTCGGGCCGTCCAGGGGGATGACGCGAAACCGCGTAGATTTTGCCGGGTCGTTCCAGCCGGGCACCGCCCCTGTACTGGCCAGCAGGGTCAGGCATTTCATGTTGGGGTTGTCGGGCGTGCCTCCCAGCCGCGCATCGACCAGAGCTTGCAGGTCCGGGCCAAGCCGATTGTACGGGTGCGTTTTGAACAGCCGCACGAGGACGCAGGCTGGGGTCTCTTCCGGTCCGGTTGTGAGGTTGGTGTACAGATACCGTGTGATCCGGTCTGCGGCGGCCTCGATGGAGGCTGCGCCGGTGCCGAGTTGCCGCAAGGCTGCACTGCAGGCGGTCATGTCTTGAAGCCGAAACTGAGACAAGTCGAACATGGCGTCCTCTAAACGAACGGGAACTAGCCAGCCTGTGGGCTCTCGCCTTTGTCGGATGTCGAAAGGGGAAACTTAATGCGGGAAGTCCGATTCGGCCGGACAATGGGCCAGGGCTGCGGACGGGCATAACGGCGATGTACGGCAGTACTATATCGGCGCGTTGAGGCGATTCTTGAGGCGAACGTCCGTCTGCATGCGGGCGTTGTCGCGCGTTCTTCAAGAGAGTTTCGAGGTCAGCGGAGGCAAGGACCCTTTGAAGCTCCCGGCGTACATGGCGGCGACCTGGGAACGCCGTCCGATTTGGAGTTTGGAGTAGATATTGGCGAGATAATTCTTGATCGTTTTCTCGCTCAGTTCCAATCGGCGGGCGATCTCCTTGTTGGTTAATCCTTCGGCGACGAGTGGAAGGATGCGCTGTTCTTGAGGCGAGAGCAGCGAGCGCTTGGATGGTCCGGTGCCGGTCGACAGGCTTTTCAGCCAGGACAGGGTGTGCGTGGCTAGCCGAGGATCTATCAGCGGCTGGCCGGACGCGACGGTTTTGATGGCTTTGACCAGCCCGGCGGATGCAATGTCCTTCAGGAGATAGCCTTGCGCTCCCGATAACACGGCTTCGAGCACCGTGTGTTCGTCGGCGAAGCTGGTCAAAAATAATACACGCGTCTCCGGGCGCGCGGAGAGAATATCCCGGGCGGCATCGATGCCGCTGCCGTCGGGAAGCCGGATATCGAGCAGCACCACGTCCGGTTTCGCGCGGCGGCATTGGGAGATGGCATCCGCTTTGTTCCGAGCCTGGCCGACGACTTTCATGCCAGGGGTTAGATCGAGCACGGCGCTGAGCCCGATCCTAACGACCTCATGGTCGTCGACGATGAGCAGCCGGAGAGGCGACTGTTTTGCTTTAGCGGCCATACGAACCTCCAATTGGGATGTCGATGGTGATGCAGGTGCCTTGCCCGGGGGCGCTGTCGAGCGTGAATTGCCCGCCGATGGTTCTGGTCCGCGCCGCCATATTTGCCAGTCCATGGCCACGGCGGCGTGTGTAGCTTGGGTCGAAGCCCTTCCCGTCGTCGGCGATGCGCAACTGGATGCCGTGGTCGGTTTTTGTGAGGCCGACAGAGCGCCGCGCCGTGCCGGCATGGCGGATACTGTTGCTTAAGGCTTCGCGCGCGATGTTGAGCAGCTGCTCGCCGAGCTCCGGGGGGACGGCGGTGAGTGCGATGGGATCGAGGTCTTGCTCAGGCGCGGTGCGAGTTTCCGATGAACAGGATGCGATCAGCTGGTTCAGCGTCACGGTGAAATCCAGCGCGGGGATCGACCGGCGGCTGAGGTCGGTGATGAACTGCCGGACCTCCAAGACGAGATGATTCAATTGCCGGATGGCGTGGGTGACGTGCTGCTTGGATTTACGCGGAGCTTTCCCGGTCAGCAGTTTGCCGGCTTCGAGCTGCATGCCGACGGCGTAGAGCGACTGGAGAATATTGTCGTGCAGGTCTTGGCTGATCCGTTCCCGGTCTGCGAGAGCCTGTTTGCGGTCGGTAATGTCCTCCGCGACGGCGAGCAGCAGCGGGGCATCGTATCCGCCAACCGCCAGGCCGCTCGCCCGCATGGAGATCCAAATGATTTCGCCATTCTTCCTGACATAGCGTGTTTCGCAGGTGTATTCGCTCCGCTGTCCCGAGAAAAACTCCTCGATCAGCTGCATGCTGTTCGAAAGGTCGTCGGGATGCGTGTAGCGCGCGTAGGTGTTGTCGATTACTTCTTGTTCGGAATAGCCGGTCAGGGAGCAAAAGGCTTTGTTGGCACTCAGGATGCGCTTGTCGGCATCGACGATGACTAGCCCCACGGGCGCATCGGCGACAAAGCGCTTCCAGCGTTCTTCACTCTCCCTCAGGGCCGCTTCGGCTTGCTTCTTTTCTGTGACATCCGTGCCGACCGTGAGGATGCAGCGGGTGCCGTTGAGTTCGATCAATTCACTGGAAATGAGGCAGTGGCGCACGCGGCGGTCCTTGGTCTGGAAGCTGAACTCCGCGCCCCGGAGAGTGCCGGTCGCCAGGAGTTGCGCGACGAATTGTGCCCGGTCTTCCGGTTTCGGCCAGAGCTCGATGGCGAGGGTCGTGTGTCCAACCGCTTCGTGGCGTTGAAATCCGAAGAGCTGTAGGGCGGTGTCGTTGACTTCGATGCAGCGGCCGGTTGCCAATTCGGTAATCACGACGGGATGCGGACTCGACCGGAAGGCAATTTGGTAGCGTTGTTCGCTGAGGCGCAGCGCTTGTTCGGTTTGCTTACGGGCGGTAATATCGCGCGTGATGGACAGCTGCACCATGGCTCCGTCGGAGGAGTTGCGCAAGGGCACGGCATGGGTCTCCATCCAGCGGCGAGTTCCTCGCAAGCCCACGATCTCGAATTCCAGAAATTCTTTTTTCCCTTGGCAGACCCGTTCATTCATGGCCCGAAAGGCGTCGCGATGAGGCTCGGCGACAATCGGGTAGACGCATTGGCCGAGCACGGCTTGTATATCGTCGGCCTCGATCATGGCCAGTCCTGCAGGGTTCATTTGGAGCAGTATGCCGTCAGCAGTCATGAGCTTGACGCATTCCGGCGAGGTTTCGATGATGCTCTTTAAGTGCTGCTCGCTCAGATGCAGCGCTTCCGCCGAACGTTTGTGCTCTGTCATGTCGCGGACAACGCAGGCCACGGTCGCCGGAGTGCTGGCGCTTGCGGGAATACGGCTGAGGACGGCGGAGAAATGCCGGGGGCGTCCATGAATCGTCAGTGAATACTCGATGGTGTCTGGTTGTCCTGAGGCGAGCACCAGGGTGAGGCTGCGCATGTATCGCTCGCCCGCCTCTTTCCCATGCACGTCTGCCAGTGTTTTACCGACGATCTCTTCCTGTGGCAAGAGGAGGAGATTCTCATTTCTGGTCCACACATTTAAATAGGTGCCATGACCGTCGAATTCAAACGCGAGGTCATCGAGTGCGTTTAAGAAGGACCGAAGCCGTTCCTCACCGTGCAGACGCGCATCTTCAGCCCGGCGGAGGTCTGACTGATCGACATAGAGGCCGACCACTGTCGATAGGCGGTCGTTGGCGTTTTCGATGAACACCGGCCACAGCAATAGGTCCAGGAGTTTTCCGTCTTTTCGTTGTCGGCGGAGTGAGAGCGGGCCGCGGATTCTGTGGTGGGTGCCGTGGCTCCAAATGGTATCGGCTTCTGTTTCCTGCCCCGAAGGGACATACGGAAGTTCCCGGCCCAGGACCTCTTCTTCCGTCCAGCCGAACAGTTTGGTGGCGGCTAGGTTCCAGCTGGTGACCTTTGCTTCGGCATCCAGGCTGATGATCGGAAGCGGGGACTCCTGCACCAGGGTATGCAGGAGTTGCAGGGTGGTGTGTAATTGCTGATCTCGATCCTGGATGAGCTCTTGCGTGAGCCGTTGCGCTGTAATGTTTTCACAGACAATGAGAATGATCGGGTGTCCGTCCGGCCCGGTGATCGTCCGCGCTCGTTCCTTGACCCACAGGCGTTGCCCGCTCTTCCGCACTTTCTGGATTTCCCAGTCGAAGGTTCGGTCTGGGTTCTGTGAGCAGATACGCAGTTGTTCCAATACGGTTTGGTGATCGGCGGCGTGGAACACGGCGAGTACCGATTGTCCGACTAATTCGTCTGCGCGATAATCCAATTCTTCTGCGCCGAATCGGTTGACGGAGAGCACCGTGCCGTCAACCGTCAGCGTGAAGTACATGGTGGGATTGTATTCGTAGAGGGCGTGATACCGCTGTTCGCTCTGCCGCAGGGTTTCCTCGGCGCGGAGCCGTTCTAATTCGGCGGCGGCCCGCTCGGAAAATATTTTGAGGATGGTGCTACCCTGGCTGGGATTAAAGCGGAACGGGCAGACATCCATGACACATAGGTGGCCGGTCGGCTGGCCGGCGCCGTTGAGCAGGGGCGCGCCCATATAACTTTCGATATTGAGCGCGATGAGATACTCATCGCGCGGAAATTTCTTCCGGACATCGCGAGGGAGGAATACGAAACCTTCTTGGAAGACCTGTTCGCATGGGGAATCGTGCAGCGCATACTCAACAGAATCAGCCGCTTCACCACGGCACCACCCGGCCACGGTTCGAGCCCGACCTGCCCTCCCAGGGACGAATTCTGTGACGAATGCGTACGGCACCTGCAAGATAGCGGACAGTTGTTGGACCATGTGCTGGAGGAATTCCTGTCCTGTGGAAGAGGCGGTGCCGAAGGCCAGTGTTTTCAGCGCGTCATCCATCCATTTCCGCTCGGCAGAGTCTCGTTCCAGTTCCTCGACGCGCGCACGGAGGATGGCCAGCTCGTCTTCGGGGGAGAGGGCGATGCGGGCATCGGAGGTTGCAGACATGGCATCGGGAGGCCTGTTCATCATAGCCTTCTCAGGGGGTGGAGCCATTCGGGTCTTTTTTCCCCTCGATCCGCACAGCGCGCGGACATAGGGGGAAGAAAGAGCGAGGACCCTATCTGAATGTAAGCATAGGGCTTGAGCCCTCGAATTTCTAGAGGGGGAGGCCATTAAAGAAGTGAATGACGCAGGATTTAGAAGTGGGAGTCTTGGGACGAGGTCCGCGTCGTCCGGATATACCAGCTGACGGCTTCCGTGCGCCGCTTGACTTGCAGCTTGTCGAATATATTGGCGAGATAGTTTTTGACGGTCTTGTCGCTTAATCGGAGATCGGCCGCAATTTCTTTGTTGGTCTTGCCTTCGGCGAGCAGCGGCAGGATGGCGCGCTCTTGAGGAGAGAGCCGGGTAAGATTGTCCGGGAAATGACCGGAGGCGGTGTGGGATCGATCGCGAATCCAATGCAAGGTTTGCTGTGCCACACGCGGGTCCAGGTATCCCTGTCCGCTTGCGACGGTGCGAATGGCGTCGATCAGATCCTGGGTGCGGACATCCTTCAGGGCATAGCCATGGGCTCCACTCTGAACCGCGTTGACCACCATAGTATCATCCGAAAAGCTGGTCAGCATTAAAATGCGGGTGGCCGGCGTCGTGGCGAGGATTTGACGGCAGGCGTCGATTCCGGAACCGTCAGGCAATTTGACATCCAGCAGGACGACGTTGGGCTTGAGGCGGGCAGTCTGAGCGACTGCCCCCGTGGCCGAAGTGGCCTCTCCGATGACGTGGAGGTCCGGTTCAAGCTCCAGGAGCGTACGGAGTCCTTGCCGGACCACTTCGTGATCGTCGACGATGAGGAGTGTGGTGCGCGAACGTTTCATACAGACGTTAAAATCGGCTCGAGTGCAAATTCTGCGGTGATCTGCGTGCCGCAGCCAGGCTTCGATTGCAGCCGCAAACTGCCGCCGAGTTTTTTGGCCCGCGTTTCCATATTCATCAGGCCATAGCCTTTGGGGCCTGCATCGGTCACGACGAACCCCTTGCCGTTGTCGCGAACGCTGACCCGGATTCTGCCTTTGTGCGTGCGGACGGTTACGTTGATATGCGTTGCCTCCGCATGGCGGACGCAGTTGCTCAAGGCCTCACGCACGATGTTCAGCACTTCCTGCTCTTCTTCGCTCGTGAGCACATCAAGCGAAGAAGGCTGTAACCCCAGCGACACCGTCACCCCGCCGATCCGTTCGTAGCTGCTGGCCAGCTTTCGCAGTTCCTCATTCAGATCGATCCCCTGCACCGATCCGTCGGCGAGCCCTTTGATTAAGCCGCGCACCTCATGGATCAAGTGGTTCAGCTGGTCCACGGCATGTGTGTAAGCGTGGTCGGCGCCGGGTTGCGGCGATGCGCCGACGCGGCGGGACGTTTCGAGGCCGAGGCCAATCGCGTAGAGCGATTGCAAGACGGAATCGTGCAAATCCCGGCCAATACGAGTTCGGTCTTCCAAAAGGCTGCTAAGGCGCTCTTCCGTTGCTTTGAGCGCTACGGTCAGCTGGCCTCCGACTGGACCGGTGAATTGAGAGGATACATCACCCGTTCTGCTGTGCTGCGAGCTGGTGCCTCCTCTGAAAAGGTGATTCGTGCTCAAGGGGGGGGCTTGCCGAAACCCATCAATGATCCGGAGCCTCTTTCCTTCCTTCACCATCTCAATTCTCCTCTCCATTACAGCCTGAGTGCAGGATAGGGATCGGAATCCGCACATATCTCAACTAAGTGAAGAAGAGTAGTACGCGATTGCAAGCGTAGTAGTCACCTGGCGGATCCGCCAGGTGACTACATGGCCGGATTAGAGCAAATCCTTATCAGTGCAAATGGTGGCAAATACCACAGAGAGGGAGGCTCTATGCAGTTGTTGCAAGAAAGTCGGCCAATAGAATTCTGCGAGGATGGGTTGCTCGTAAAGACTCTTACGAAAAAAAATGAATTGCGCGCATCATACCGATTGCGTCATCAGGTATTTGCAGAGCGCCTGCAGTGGGTTGATCAAAGCACTGATGGGCTCGAAGTTGACTTGTATGATGAGTTTGCTACGTCGGTAGGGTTGTTTGATGAGAGCCATGGTTTGTGTGGGATCTTTCGAATGGTGAGCTCGCCAGCACCTTTTATGATGGAGGCGGAGTTTCGGTCGTGCTTATTGCCAGAGTATGAAATCAGAAAAGAGCCTGATACTGTTGAGATCACTCGTCTCGCGTTAGCCCCCAGCCTATCAACTAAAGGTCTTTCAATTCGGTATATGCAGGTTCTGTATAAAGGAGTCTATCAATGGTGTATGGAAAACGACGCACGCTTTCTCTACATGGTTGTGGAAAAGCGATTTCTGCGAGTGCTCAGAGGAATGGGGTTTACGTGCACTGCCGTTAGTCCGGCGGTAGCGCTTCCACCGGCAGAGGTTCTCTCTATCGCTGCCATTTTGGATTGGAAGCAGTTCAATGAAACGTGCCCTCAGAAGCAGCCCGGGTTTTTCCAATGGATTAGTGAGAGCAATAGTGATGCTGTATTTGAAAAGGGTGCGTTCCTTCCGCTGGATGCGAAAGATCATGATTCGCGTTGCGGAGGCATCGGAGGAGAGCGGATTTCAATCGGAAAGATTTCAGATGAGCTGGTTGCAGCATAGACTGCAAGTTTGGAAGATGCTACTTTCCCGATGCAAGCCCATGCTCCACGGCATAGGCTACAGCCTGAGTGCGTGAGCTTACGTCGAGCTTTGAAAAAATACTCTCCACATGAAAACGAATGGTTCGCTCGCTCACGCCTAAAATACGTGAGATCTCCCAGTTGGTTTTTCCTTGTTTCATCCATACCAATACGGCGGCTTCACGAGGGGAAAGCCCTTTAACGCGATTTGAGAGGGGCGTATGGGTATTGGCGATTAATACGTTGTGGATGTAGGGTAGAAGGTATTCGAGTAAGCTCTTGTAGCGAACCGTATTATCGGATCGGCCCCCAGAAAATGAGAAAAACGTGGCGTAGTTTCGAGTGGGCTCTATCATTCCTGTCGTTAGCCCATGAATAAGTCCGAATGCACGGGCTTCCTCCACAAACTCTAATTGTTTAGGACTAGAGACACCACTATACGTCTGTTCCCACACTTGAGTCTGGAGAGTAGATAGCGCTGTTTTGAGAACCGGATCTACTTGAGCATATTCATTTTTCCCATAAGCATACAGCCACTCGTTTGAGTAGCTTACGTTGATTACGCTATTGAATTCTTTAAACTCGCCTTTTTCCGTTAGTTGTGCGACTCCACCAATAACTTTCGGGCAAGCAACAGCCTTTTTGAGGAGCGTGAGGACTTGGTGAACGTCATCGCCTGTAGTAGCTGTAATTGAATAATGAAGAATCTCCAGAACATCCTGCATCTCTTTCCGTGTCAGATCTGCAAATATTTCTGCTGGAAATCGTCTGGGAATATTCGAGCTAGAAGCACGAGTTAGACTCTCAGCCGAGGGAGGCTCCGAGGTTTTTCGTATCGCTGGAGAAATGGTACTAGAGCGCCCTTGACGAATAAACGGAAACTCTCCGCATAGAGAGTTTTCTGAAATCTGCTGCCGTTGTGTGGGGGAGGAACGCATCGATTTCCTCCTACTCTAGTGGGAGAAATAGATTTGTAATAAAGCAGTTAGTGCTGAATCATAATCAAGGGATATTCAAAAAGCAACTATAGGCAAGCCTGAATGTGGGGTATAGACTTGGTGTTGCATTTGGGGCGCAGATGAGATCGTTGGATTAGAATCAGGGATTTAGTCAATGACCGTCCCTAATATACTTCGACAAATATGATTACGGGAGCTATGAAATAGGTCTGGAGGTGGGGGGTGCGGTGCTCTATCGAATTCCGAATTAGGATGAGGCTAGTTCTCTGGTACGGTTTGATAGTAGTTTTTCTCGCCAGCCCTTCTATGTCTCACGCTCAGGCCCTCCGGTTTCAGCCACAAGGAGCAGTCGCTACCGGTCAAGGCAACGCATTTGCGGCTCAGGCAGACGATGCGTCCGCCATTCACTATAACCCCGCAGGGCTTAGTCAGGTTGAAGGCGTTCAGGCTGTCTTCGGGACTACGCTGTTGGGAGGATCGATTAAAAGCAAAGGAACGACGGGAATCGATACTCGTGGGGACTTCGGCGGCAGCACTGTTTTTCCTTCTCCGAGCCATACCTATTTGAGTGCCAACTTGAGAGCCCTTGGGCTGACCAGTCTTTCGCGGGTGACGGTGGGACTTGGACTGACGTCTTCCTTTGGGCTGAATACGCGATACCCCGTCGATAGTCCCTTCAACACTGCTGCAAAATCTGCGTCCCTTCCGCTCCTCGGTATCAAGCCAACCATTGCGTATAAAGTGACGGATGATTTGTCCGTCGGTTTAGGCGTCGACATTTATACCTTTGCCGGTTTTCTTGGAGAAGGCCAGGCGGAGCAGCAGCAAGTTGGGTCCGGTTTTCGCGGTATCCCTGCTGGGGCTTCGGTGGAATTGAATGGAAAGGGTACTGGCGTGGGTATGAACGCCAGCCTGCTGTATACTCTAATTAGAAACATCGATGGGAAACCACTGACGTCGATCGGGATAATCTATCGCAGTCAGGCTGTATTGCCGTTGCATGGCGGTTTACTGGTTAATGGGGTCAAAACTGCCAGTGCTTCCACAAGCTTGGCCCTTCCGCCGATATACACTGTAGCCATAGCCTTTTGGCCGGTACGTACGACGGAACGAGAATGGAAGCTGGAGGTGGACGTTGACGTTGTGGCCTGGAAGTCTTACAAGGATTTGAACCTCTATCTCTCAAACGGCACGATGTTGCCACAGCCGCGGCAATGGAAAACTGTGCCAGTTGTCTCGCTGGGGATGGAATACAAGTGGCTCAATCCGTCGTGGTTGCCGAATTGGGAGGTGGCAGCGAGGGCCGGGTATACCAGGACCGAAGATCCTGTTCCAGATTTGACTTTTGATCCAGCGTCCATTTCTCTACCGTCCAACACGCTTTCACTGGGCGCTGGCTTTCTCTGTAAGCAGGGAGGGGTGTTTCTTGGGGCAATTCCTTGCGGAGGCGGATCCGCTCTCTGGCCGAAGGCCATAGGGTTTGACGTGGCCTATCAGGAATGGTTCTACGACTCGCGCACGATCGTCGGGAATCTGAATCCCACGGTCAACGGTACGTATCATGCGCTTGTCCATCTGGGGACGTTCAGCCTAAAATTTCTTTTCTGATCAATTCATCGATGCCTCAGGTGAGGGTATTGCGAAGGACTGCGATGGTTGTTGCATTGAGGCCTGCTTCGGTCAGTGCGGTGTCGCTCGCTTTCGCCAGCGCCTCCATGCTCCCGAATTCCTTGAGCAGTCTGATGCGCGTGCTCTCGCCGATCCCGCTGATCTGATCGAGTTTGGAGGCGGTGAAGGCGTTGCCGCGTAGCTTGCGATGATAGGTGATGGCAAACCGGTGGGCTTCGTCGCGGATGCGTTGAACGAGGTGTGTGGCCGGGGCGTTCGGTCTGAGCAGAATCGGATTTTTTCGTCCAGGCAAAAAGATGCGCTCGTTTTTTTCTCCACGCGCCTTGGCTAATCCCATAATCGCCTGATCGCGATGGCCGGCCTGCTTCAGTCCTTCCATGGCGGCCGCCAGCTGGCCTAAGCCGCCGTCGATCAGAATCAAATCGGGCCGGGCAAGGTGTTCGGAGTCTCCATACCGCCGCGCCACGACTTCCTGCATGCTGGCAAAATCGTTTGCGCCGATGACGGTCTGAATTTTAAAGCGGCGATAATCCGCTTTTTTCATCTGGCCGTCTTCCCACACAACCATCGAAGCGACCGACTGGTTGCCCATCGTATTGGAGATGTCGAACCCTTCGATGCGCCGGGGCGCCTTGTCCAGATGCAACAGTCGCTTCAAGTCTTCGACGGCCTGCCGGTCGAGCGCTTCATCGCGCAGATGGTTGGCTACGGAGGCCGCCGCATTTTCTTCGGCCAGTAGAACCAGTTGATGTTTCGTCCCGCGCTCCGGGGCGAGAACCTTCACGCCGGAGCCTCGTTTATCGCTCAGCCATTGTTCGATGAGCTCCGCGTCGGCAAGCGTTGTGGGCACCAGCAGTTCCTTGGGGGGCTGGCCGTCTTTGTTGTAAAACTGTTCAATGGCGGAACGGACCAGATCTTCGTCGCTGACATCGGCCGAGTGGGGCCAGAAGAAATCCTTCCGTCCAATGAGCAGGCCGCCGCGCACAAAGAGCAGTTGCAGATCGACGGCGGTGCCTTGTCGCGCCAGGCCGATCACATCCTGGTCGGCCGAGGCCGTTTGCGTGATGCGCTGCTTCTCCAGCGTGCGTTCGATCTTGAAGAGCCGGTCGCGCAGCCGGGCCGCTTCTTCAAACTCCTCCCGCTCGGCCGCCGCTTCCATCTGGGCGCGAAGGTCGTCCAGCAACTCATGATCGCGCCCTTCGAGGAATTGACGAACCTGGCTGACGATCTTGAGATAGTCCGCTTGCGATTGATGGCCGGTACAGGGCGCCATGCAGCGCTTGATCTCGAATTCCAGGCAGGCCCGTTCGGCGGTTCCGTCGATCTCGATGGCGCAGGTGGCGAGCGGAAACGATTTCTTGATGACCTTGAGGGTCTCGCGTAGCGCACCGGCCGGCGTATAGGGACCGTAATAGAGTGCGCCGTCTTTCTGGACTTTTCTGACGATCGACAAGCGGGGGAAGCGGTCTTTGATCGGCAGCCTGAGATAGGGATACTGCTTGTCGTCGCGCAACACGACGTTGAAACGCGGCCGATGGCGCTTGATGAGATTGCTTTCAAGAATGAGCGCTTCAAGTTCCGAGCGCGTGACAATGGTCTCAAGATCGGCAATCTGACCGACGAGCAAGGTCGTTTTGGGGGAGTGGTCGGCGCCGCGCTGAAAGTAGGAGCGGACACGGTCGGCCAGCGAAGCGGCCTTGCCGACGTAGAGCAATTCTCCAGACTGATCTTTGAAAAGATACACGCCTGGGTTATCGGGCAGGTGATCGAGTTTGGATTGAAGGGCGTCGGTCATCATACGTCACTCGTAAGAATAGCAGGAACCGCAGTGCTCTTTCTTGCCGATTGACGTATGACTGCCGATCTTACTTCAGCGTGCGAAGGAACGACGGGCTTAGACTGCCGCGCGCGACTTCGGCCACCGGCCCCTTCATCGTGAGCGAGAAATCCGGTGCCACGTCGATATTCAATGTGCCGCCCGGCATCTTCACCGTGACCGGACTTTTGACCAAGCCCAGCCGAACGGCCGCGCTGGCAGCGGCGCAGGAAGACGATCCTGAGGCCTGGGTTTCTCCGGCGCCGCGCTCCCAGATCAAAATAAATATTTCTTTGGGACCGGTGGGAATCGCCAGTTGCACATTCGTGCGCTTGGGGAACAGGGCATGGTTTTCCAGCAGGGGGCCAAGCGTCAGCAAATCCTCACGCGACCAGGTGTCTCCCGCTTTCTTGAACATGATGCAATGGGGATTGCCGACGCTCACGCCTGTGAAGGCTAACGAACGTCCAGCGGCTTCTATTGGCTGCTGAATCAATTCCTCGACGGCCATCGTGCAGGGCAGCGCCGACGGTTTGAATGTCGCCTGTCCCATCTCGACGGTGACGGCGCTGGCGTCGCCGTGACGATCCACATGCAGATCGATGGTCACCAGACCGCCTTTCGTCTCGACGGTAAAATGTTTCTTCTTGGTCTTTCCTGTCGCATGCAGATAGCGGGCGAAAATGCGCAACCCGTTGCCGGATTTCTCAGCCTCGCTGCCGTCCGGATTGTAGATCCGCAGGCCGAAGTTGGCTTTCTTACTCGGGACGAGCGCGAGGATGCCGTCGCTACCCAGGCCCCAGTTGCGATCGCAGACGGCCTTGATATTTTTCGGAGTGAGCTTAAACGTCAGCTCTTTGGGGTCCATCACGATGTAATCGTTGCCGAGACCGTGTCCGCGAAAAAATCCGTTCTTCATGCTAAGGCTCCTCGTGAGTGGCGGTGGATTGAATCGGGCGAGCAACCTAGCACGAAGGAGAGGCGAAGAAAAAGGGGCAAGGGGGAACCGGGAAACGGGAAGGCGTTGCTACACGATTTTTACGCCGGCCGGCCGCTCAATCAACTCGATCTCATAGCCGTCGGGAGCATCGATAAAAAGAAATCGGCTGCCGGAAGAGGTTTGGGTGGGACCGTCCGTGATCTTCACGCCTTTGGCCGTGAGCGCGGCGATGGTGTCGTCGAGGCTGTCCACTTGAAAGGCGAGATGAACCAGATCCTCCTGCACTGTCACTGGTCCGCTGGGTGGAAAGCTGGTTAGCTCGATCAGCTCCTCGCTGTTGGGAACTTTCAAGAAGGCGAGGTGCGAGCCGCGCGGCGAGGTTTTGCGTTCGATCACTTCAAGGCCCAGCACGCCGGTATAGAAGGCGATGGTCTGTTCCATATCGCTCACGCGCATTCTGGTGTGGAGAAGTTTCGTGACTTTCATACGGTCATCTGCCTTTCCTTGCCGGTCCTGCCGTTTTTCTGAGCAGCATTTCTGAGCTGCCGGGAATTAAAAAGTCCGGCATCGGTCCGATCTCTTGAAACCCGTGTTTCTTATAGAAGGCTCTGGCCGGCGAGTTGAAGTCAGACACGCAGGCGAAGAGGTTGTTCGTTCTCGCAAAGACGAGTTGCTCTACATGGGCCAGGAGCGCGGCGCCGACACCGGTCTTTCTGTTCCACGTCGCGACGCCCAGGAGTTCCAGGTAATCGCCCAACAGAAACTTCTCCCGCACCAGGGCCACTCCCGCTACGGTGCCGTCGATCTCAGCGACGAGAGTTTCGCGTCCTTGGGGGATCGGCGCAAAGATCCGGTTCCAGTCGGTGCCGGTATAGCCGAGGGTCTTCCAGGGGTCGGAGTCCGCCAGAAGTTGCACCACGGCCTCGCGGTCGGCGGCCTGCATCGGTCTGATGCGCGGGCTGCTCATGGGGTTCGTTGCGTGCAGGCCAATAACTCGCTCACGGTCATGGGTGTGAGCGACTTGCGCGGGAGAATGTCGGTGGTCAGCCGCTCGATCACGGCTCTGGTCTGTTTGCCCTTGCCGTTGGCATGCAGCACGACGATACTGCCGGGTTTCGCGCGCTGTTGAATGCGGGTCACGATTTGATCGGCGGTCAGGGTCGGATCGGGATCGCCGGATTCAATGCTCCATTGAATGAAACGCAGGCCGAGGAGTTTCACGACATCGATGGTGGTGTCGTTGTATTCCCCATAGGGCGGCCGAAAGAGCGTGGCGGCGTGCGCATAATGTTCGTGCAGAAGTTTGACCGGCGCGTGAATCTCTCGCTGCTGCTCCTCGGCGTTGTGCATCGGCAGGTGCGCATGCACCTCGCCGTGGGTGCCGACTTCAAAGAACTCGATACCTAATAAGTGTTCCACTTCGGCATCGTGTTTCGCGATCCATTTGCCGGACATGAAGAAGGTGGCTGGGATGCGTTGTTGGATCAAGTAATCCACCAGCGCCTGGTCATAGCCAGGACTCTTTTTCACAGGGCAGAGGTCGAATGTCAGCGCAATGCCTGGGCAGGAAGGCGGCCCCGATTTGATGACTTGGGCCATCGTGACGGGAGGCGCAAATATTCCCAGCCCTCCTGTGAGGACGGCACTCAGTATCCAGAGGAACGCCTTCGGTAACATGGGCCCAAGTATACCCTAAGCGGCGGGAAGATGAATTGACCGCGCGCGGCTTCCGCTGTTACCGTGCAGCCATGCAACTCGGCTCTTGGGAAATCGGTCGTGCGCTAGGCATTCCCATTCGCGTCCATGCCTCCTGGTTCCTGGTCTTTTTCCTCGTGACCTCCAGCCTGGCCTCGGGATATTTACCAGCCAGTTTGCCGGGGCTGTCGGAAGAGCGCTACTGGGCGATGGGAGCCGTGGCGGCGGTGTTGTTGTTTGCGTCGGTCCTGCTTCATGAGCTGGGGCATGCCTATGTGGCGCTGACCTATCGGATTGCGATCAGCCAGATTACCCTTTTTATCTTCGGCGGTGTCGCGCACATGCGAGAGGAGCCGCCGCATCCCCGCGCGGAATTTCTCATCGCCATCGCCGGCCCTGTTGTCAGCGTCGTGCTTGGATTGTTCTGTCTGGAAGCGGTTGCGCTGGTTGATACGACGAGTGAGGCCGCCGATTGGAAAGGGCTGATCATCCTTGGCAGCTTGCTGGGGTTTGTGAATTTGCAGCTTGGCCTCTTCAATCTGATTCCCGGATTCCCGTTGGATGGCGGCCGGGTGTTGCGCGCAGGTCTTTGGGCTTGGGGCAAAGATTTCTATCGCGCCACTGTCCAAGCCTCGTGGGTTGGGTTGGCGTTCGGCGTCTTGTTCGGCTTGGCGGGCGTAATGATCGTGATCGCTGCGCTCAGCGGAGACCTACCGGGATCGACGGCCTCCGACGGCGGATGGATCATTCTGATGGCGACGTTCCTCTTTGCGACCGCGCTGGCCAGCCGCCGGCAGGCTCGATTGCGCCAATCGCTGGCGGTCGTGCCCATTCAAGAGCTGATGATCCGGACCGTCGTGGCCATTGCGCCGGATTGCACGGTCGCGGACGCGGTGAATCAATACTTTGTTCCGCACGGGTACGGAGGATTTCCCGTAGTGTCAAACGGAGAGCTGGTCGGGCTGGTGACAGTGCTGGACGTTCAGGCGGTTCCCCAAACGCTGTGGGCGTGGAAGCAGATCGGACAGATTATGCGCCCCGTATCGCCCGGTTTGACGATTGCGCCGAATATGCCGGTGTTGGATGCGATGCAGCGAATGAGTCAGGAAGGGTTGGATCGCCTGGTTGTCATGCAGGAAGGCCAAGTCATCGGGCTCGTCACCCATTCGGCGATCGTGCATTATCTGCAATTGCACAAGGCGTGACCATGCTTCTCGATACGCCTCTCGCGAGCGGCGAGTTATGCCTGACGGTTTATTCCGCTTTAGCCACGGAAATATTTTGCGCGATAGCGACGCGGATAAGATAGACGGCGAGCAGGAATCCGTAGACCACGCAGAAAAACTTGAAGGTGACGCGATAGAAGTCCATTAGCAGGATGGGCAGGCAGAGAGCAAAAATGAGGCTGGCGACAAGCGTGACGAAGGTGAGTCGCCTGCAGAATTCATAGGATGCTTCTTTCCGGATCGGCTTCAACGCGCGGGCATAGCGCTCCGCCCGTTCGAGACGGGCCTCGTGCAGCCTCTCATCTGTCTTCCCCCAATAGCGCAGCTTGAAGTAGCCCATCACGATAAAAAACCAAGGCAGCGACCAGAGCGGCCAGAATTGCATGCCCGCATAGCTCTCGCTGCTGATGAGCGTTGCGTAAGACGGCGCATAGAGCAGGCCGAGGACCAACGGGAGCATGCGCTCATCGCCAGGCGGCTCTTTGTCAGGGCCGCCGTGGATCAATTCCTGCTCAAACAGGGGATAGCCGTACTTCAGCACCACCAGCGCGATCGCGGCGCTCATGGTTTTGTCCGGGATATACCGGACGATGTTCTGGAACCAGTTTACAACATACCAGCTGACACTCTCGCCCCAGTGCATTCCGAGCATGGATTCCAGTGGGCCACGGACGAGGCTTTCCCACTGAGTGACACGCGCGCTGAGCGCTGAAGCCACTTCGGGATTCAGCGCAAAGATAGTGCGTTCGTTCAGCGCCGCCTGGACGAGGGTTCCGGGGATGCTCATCACGACAGCTCCGACGAGGCCAAAGCTGAGCAGGAACCAGCTATGGGCCAGGACCGAACTCTTCGCGGTCCGCACATACTTTTGGAAGCCCGGCTGCCTGGCCATAGTGCCCCAGAACAGCGCGCCGGTCATATTCACGAGTGACCAAGGGAAGATGACGACATCGGCGCCGGCTTCCGGATAGAGCAGCCAGTTCACGACGGAGTTCGACAGCAGCGCGACGATGGCGCCCCACCAGGGGCCCAAGAGAAAGGCGACCAGCGCCGTGCCGGTCATGTCCAGGAAGAGAATGCTGTCCATATGGCGGCTGAGCGTCAGACCGACGTAGTTCAACATGATACCGGCGGCGACGATCACGCTGGTTTCGTATAAAAGGAGATAGGACGATCCGCGAAGCGGCTTGGAAGAAAAGAAATCGATGGTCGAGGTCGGCTCAGGCGCGGCGCGCTCCGGCCGGGAAGTTCCTTTGGTCTCGTGCAGGCTGTGCCTGCGGGCCTGAAAGTCGAGGAGCTTTTCGAGCACCGTGAGCAGCGCGGCTACGAAGCCCGCGATGGTTCCGCCCAGCATTAACAGCTCTTTGCCGAAGTCGTCCGACATGCCGCTCCCTCTTTATGACGGAAGCCATTGTATCGAGGAAGGAAGGGATCGCCTAGAAAAAGGCCGGAAGTTGCATGAGCTGGATGCCAAAAAAGCCGGCCGGATAGGTTGGCTCTAGGCCGAGGCTGGCGCCGCCGGTGGCGGGTGCGCGGTGTGAGTCTGTTGTTGAAGCTTGTGGGCCACTATCGCGCCGAATAGCAGGAGGACGGACGAGTAGTAGATCCAGAGCAGCATGAGGACAATTTCAAGGAGTGAGCCGTACAGTCGTATATAGACCGTCGCATACCCGCTATAGGTGACGAACAGGAGTTTGGCGGCCACCCACAGCAGGCCGAAGGTCATCCCGCCAATCATGGCTTCACGCCACTCCGGGCGGCGGCGCGGGACGAACCGGTACAATCCCGTGACGGTCAGAAAAGCCAATCCGAACGGCACCGTGTAGGTCAGCAAGAAATCATGAGCGGCCAGTGCCACCAAGTCTAGCCCCCACAACTGCGGGACGTAGCCGGTGAAGAAATTGATGATCTGTGTCGCCACATAGGACACGATCAGGAGCAGTTGGGTGGCGCCCAGCAAGGCGACTGAAATGGCCGTGGAGATCAGTGGGTGACGCTTCCAGGTGCTTTCAAAGACGACATTCAATGCGTAGTCCAGTTCGTAAAAAACCAGCGCGCCGAACCAGGCGAAGGAGAGAAACACGGCCCACCGCACGCTCTCCAGCACGCTGATGCGATGCAGCTCTTCCGCCAAGCGCTCACCCAGCGAGGGTAGGAAACCCTTCAGGAAACTCAGGAGGAACTGCTCGCCGATCACGTCCTGGCTGACGAGAAAGCTGACGCCGTAGAGTAATAGGAAGACGAGCGGAAACAGGGAGAGGAGCGAGAAGAACGCCAGCGACGCCGCCAAGCTGGCGCAGCCTTGGCGCTGGAATGTTTTCAGAACGCCAAAAATGAACCGGAAGGCTCGCATCGTGTTTCAATCCAGGATGCTGCTGTGCCTGGTGCCGTATTCTGACTCGATGACGATGAGCCTAGCATGGGTTCCTGCACGGCGCATCTTATTTGGCGAACCGGAGGCGTTATTTCAATGTGAGGGCGGCCTGGGTTGCCAGGTTCACAATCGGATCGGGATAGAGTCCGAAGAACACTACGCCTGCGATGGCGCAGGCCAGGACAATGGAGAGGGCCGGAGACGACACAAATCTGGGCGACAAGGCGGTGACCGTGTCCGGCTCCCGCATGTACATCACCATCACCAGCCGCAGATAGAAGTAGGCCGAGATTGCGGCAAAGACCAGCGCCAGCACGGCCAGCCAGGTGAGCCCCGCCTGCACGGCCGCCATGAAGACGTAGAATTTTCCGATGAAGCCGGCGGTCGGCGGGATGCCGGCCAGCGAAACCATAAAGACCAGCATGAGCAGCGCGGCAAAGGGATGGCGTTTGGCCAGGCCGCTGAAATCTTCGATCTCGTCTCCTTCAAGGCCGCCCTTCCGCAACAGCGCGATGATGGCGAAGGCTCCGAAGGTCATGAACGCATAGAGGGCAATATAGAGCATGACGCTTGAAATCGCGGAGGCCGCTTCAGTCGGAGCCAGGCGGCCGGCGGCCGCGACGCCGATCAGGGCATAGCCCGCATGGGCAATGCTTGAATAGGCGAGCATGCGTTTCACGTTCGTCTGCACCAGCGCGACGATGTTGCCCAGGATCAATGTGCCGATGCAGAGCAGCAGGAACATCGCCGACCAGTTGGCCCGCACGCCGCCGAGCCCTTCGACGAAGACTCGCATGAACGCGCCGAAGCTGGCGGCTTTCGAGGCCACCGCCATAAACGCGGTGACGGAGGTCGGAGCGCCTTGATACACATCCGGCGTCCACATGTGGAAGGGCACGACCGCGAGTTTGAAACTGAAGCCTACGGCGATGAGGATCGTAGCGATGAGCAGCAGAGAGTCGTTCGGGCCGCGGCCTGCAATCGCGGCGGCGATGGCCGGGAGCTGGGTGCTGCCGGCCGAGCCGTACAGCAGCGAGATCCCGTACAGCAGAATGCCGGATGAAAAGGCGCCGAGCACAAAGTACTTCGTCGAGGCTTCGAGCGATTTGGCTTCCGCCCGCTTGAGACCGGCCATGATATAGAGGGAGATGGACATGAGCTCGGTGCCGAGATAGATCGTGAGCAGGTCGGTGCCGGACACCATGACCATCATGCCGGAGAGAGCGAGGAGAATGAAGCCATAGTACTCGCCGAAATAAATGCGTTCTTCCTTCAGATAGGGGAGGGACAGCAGAATCGTCAGTCCGGTCACAAAATAGAGCAAGAGCTTCCAAAAGCAGGAGTAGTTGTCGATTGCGACCAACCCGCCGAAGGCCGTCGTCGGCGAGCCGAAACGCGCGGCGGTCAAGCCCATGCAGACTGCCATCGTGCCGAGGCTGAGCCAGGCCAGCCCGTCTTTCTTGGCCGCCGGTGTAATCGGATCCAGCGCCAGGACCGCGCAGGCCGCGAAGATGACCAGCAGTTCCGGCAGAATGGCGAACAGGTCGTGAGCCGAGAGCATCATGGGCGTGGCGCCTCCGTCGATTGTACGGTCTGGGCAGCCGGGGCCGGTTCAATGGGCAAGGGCAGTTGTCCGGTTGAAGTCGGAGACTCTTGCGGTCCCTGGGCCGCGCGCGCGACCACATTGGTGACCGACGCATGCATGCGGCTCAGAATCGGATTGGGAAACAAGCCGATCCAGAACACGAGCACGACGAGTGGAATCAACGTGGCTAGCTCGCGCCGGTTGAGATCGGTCAGCTTCGGCAAGTGGTGCGGCGACGGCAAGCCAAAGGCGACGCGCTGAACCATCCAGAGCATATAGGCCGCAGCCAGGATGATGCCCAGCGACGCGAGGGCGGCGGCGATCTTGCTCCAGAGGAATGTGCCGACCAAGATCAGGAACTCGCCCACAAAGCTGTTCGTGCCAGGGAGGCCGAGCGAGGAGAGCGAGAAAATGACCAGCAACGTCGCATACTGCGGCATCGGCTTGGTCAGGCCGGTATTGTCGGCGATCTGCCGGCTGTGGGTCCGTTCATAGATCACGCCGACGCAGAGGAAGAGGCCGCCGGTCGTAATGCCGTGGTTGACCATCTGCATGACGGCGCCTTCGATCCCTTGCTGATTGAACATGAAGAGGCCCAGCGTCACAAAGCCCATGTGGCTTACGCTGGAGTAGGCGATGAGTTTTTTCAGGTCCGATTGAGCCAGCGCCATATAGGCGCCATAGACGATGGCGATGATCGAGAGCGCGACGATCATGGGCGCAAAACTCTTGGAGGCGTCCGGCAGCATGGGCAGGCTGAACCGCAGAAAGCCGTAGGTGCCCATCTTCAGGAGGACGCTCGCGAGAATGACGCTGCCGGCGGTCGGCGCTTCGACGTGGGCGTCCGGCAACCAGGTATGGAACGGGAACATCGGGACCTTGACCGCGAAGGCGGCAAAGAATGCGAGGAAGAGCCAGAATTGAAGCCGCGGCGAATAGGCCTGCTGGCTGAGCTGCACGATGTCGAAGGTGTGGCCGCCCTGGAAATAGAGCGCCAGGATCGCGACCAGCAAGAGGATGCTGCCGGCCAGCGTATACAGGAAGAATTTGATCGCGGCGTAGAGCCGGTTCGGTCCGCCCCACACGCCGATGAGCAGATACATCGGGATCAGCATCGCTTCCCAGAATACATAGAACAGCACGAAATCCAGCGCCGCGAAGACGCCAATCATCGCGGCTTCCATGATGAGGAGCGTGGCCATGAAGCTGCTGACGCGTTTGTCGATCGACCGCCAAGAAATCGCGACGCAGAGCGGCATGAGCACGGTTGTCATCAGCACGAGCGGCAGGCTGATCCCGTCTAGGCCCAGGTGATAATGAATGGGCGGCGAGGTAATCCAGGTCACATCTTCGGTGAACTGCATCTGGCTCGACGAGGCGTCGAAGAGCCACCAGAGCGGAAGCGAGAAGAGCAGATCGGCGACCGTGACTCCCAGCGCCACCATTCGGACGCTGGTTTCCTTGACGAAAAACAGCGCGGCCGCGCCGGCCAGCGGCAGGAAGATCAGCAATGTCAGCCAGGGAAATCCGCCCGATTGCATAGGACCTCAGAACACCAAAAAGACTGTCACAAGAATGACCATGCCGAGCGCCATGCCGAGCGCATAATGCTGGGTCTGTCCGCTTTGCACCAGGCGCAACCACCAGCCGCCCCAGGCGATCCCGCGCGCAATGCCGTTCACCGCGCCGTCGATCACTGCCACATCGATCCGCTTCCACATGTCGGCGGCGAGGGCAAAGGTCGGCTTCACGAATATGCGGTCATAGGCTTCGTCCACATACCATTTGTGCAGCGAGCCCTCGTAGAGCGTCTTCCACCGGCTGGCCAATCGATCCGGCAGTTGTGGATTCAGCACGTACGCATAGTAGGCCCCGGCGATTCCCGTCAATCCCATGAGAGTGGCCACGATCATGATGGCGAATCCGGCATCGCTGTGATGGGCCGCCGCGGCGGCTTCGCCATGAGCAAAGACCGGTTCGAGAAACTCCGGGATGCCGACATAGCCGGCGGCGATACTCAGCACTGCTAGCACCATGAGCGGGAAGGTCATCGTGCTCGATGGTTCATGCACGTGCTTGGCGTGCTTCTTATCGACGTGAGAGGGACCCCAGAAGGTGACGAAGACGAGCCGGAAACTATAGAAGGCGGTCATGAGGGCCGTCAGCAATCCCATCACGGTGAGCACTTGCCCCAGCGAGCCAGCCGACCAGGCGGAGATCAACAGATCGTCCTTGCTGAAGAAGCCGGCCGTCAGTGGAAATCCCGCCAATGCCAGCGAGCCGATGACGAAGGTCCAATAGGTGACCGGCAGCTTGTCTTTCAAGCCGCCCATATGGCGCATGTCCTGCTCGTGATGCAGTGCGATGATCACCGAACCGCACCCCAGGAAGAGCAAGGCCTTGAAGGCGCCGTGCGTGAGCAAGTGGTACATCCCGGCGCTGTAGGCGCCGAGGCCGCAAGCCATGACCATGTAGCCCAGCTGGCTGACGGTGGAATAGGCCACGACGCGCTTGATGTCGGTCTGCGTCAATGCAATCGTTGCGCCGAGCACCATCGTCGCGGCGCCGACCAGCGCGACCACGGTCATGGCGGTCGGCGACAAATTGTAGATTGGGGCCAGCCTGGCCACCATGAAGACACCGGCCGTCACCATCGTGGCGGCATGGATCAAGGCGGAAATGGGCGTCGGGCCCTCCATCGCGTCCGGCAGCCAGACGTGCAACGGTACTTGCGCCGACTTGCCAATTGCGCCGGTAAACAGCAGCAGGCAGATCAACGTAAAGACCGATACGTCCCACGTTCCGCCGAAGGGGCCGAGCACATTCATTGTCAGGTTCCCCGCTTCATGAGCCGCGGGGAAAATGTCGAGATAGTTCAACGAGCCGAAGGAGTACCAGACCAGCAACAGGCCCAGCATGAAACCGAAGTCTCCCACGCGATTGACCAGGAACGCTTTGGTCGCGGCGGCGCAGGCGGCGGCGCGTTCATACCAATGGCCGATCAAGAGGTAGGAACAGAGGCCGACCGCTTCCCAGAAGACGAAGAGCTGCAACAGATTGTCGGCCAGCACCAACATCAGCATCGAGAAGGTGAAGAGCGCGATGTAACTGAAGAAGCGCGCATAGCCCGGCTCTCCGTGCATATAGCCGATCGTGTAAATATGCACGAGCGAGCTGACGGTGGTGACTAGCATGAGCATTACGACGGTCAGCCGGTCCAGATATAGTCCGATATGGATATCGAGATAGCCGGACGTCAGCCAGGTATAGAGCGGCTGGCTGATCGGGGCGCCTTGGGCGACGTCGAAAAATGCGGCGATGGACAGGAGCCACGACAGCAGCACCGCCGGGACGGCGACGAGGTGCGCGCGGTCCTTGATACGGTTGCCGGCCAGCCCCAGCACGAGGAACGCGGCCAGCGGAAATAATGGGATCAGCGCGTACATCGTCGAGTTACCACTTCATCAAGTTGAACTGTTCCACGTCGATGGTGTCTTTGGCCCGGTGCAGGGCGATGATGATCGCCAGTCCCACCGCGACTTCGGCGGCGGCGACGGTCAGCGCGAAGAAGACGAAGACCTGCCCGCCGAGATCGCGCAGATGCTCGGAAAAGGCGACGAAGTTGATATTCGTGGCGTTCAGCATCAATTCCACCGACAGCAGAATGGCGATGATATTGCGGCGGATGAGTACGCCCACCAGGCCGGTCAAAAAGACGACGGCGCTCAAGACGAGATAGTAGGTAATGGGAATGGTCATGATGCCGGGGTCTCCGGGAGCTCTCGCTTCGCCAGGACGATGGCGCCGATCATGGCCACCAGCAGGATGAGCGACGCCACTTCAAACGGAAACAAGTAGGTTGAAAAGAGCGTTTCTCCGATCGCCAGCGTGTTATCCCCGGTTTCGATATCCACTCGCGGCGCTGCGGCGGGCGGGGCGGACAGACTGCCGGCCAGCAGCACGAGGAATTCAATGAGCAAGGAGCCGCCGACAACGGCCGCGGCCCGCCATTGACTGTGGTACCGATCGTCGGTTTTGAGATTGAGCAGCATGATGACGAAGAGATACAGCACCAGAATGGCGCCGGCGTACACAATGATTTGAACGGCCGCCAGGAATTCGGCATGCAGCGTCACGTAGAGCCCCGCGACATGGAAAAACATGATGAGCAGCGAGAGCGCGCTGTACACCGGGTTTCTGAACGCCACGACGAACAGGGCCGTCAGGGCGATGACTCCGGCGAAATATCCGAACAGCAAATAATCCACGTCTTTCCCTCAAGGGCTGCGCCTCGTCATGCGACGGGCACAGCGTCATCGCCGCCCGGCCTTACTTCGGTTTCTGCGGCATGTGCGTGAACGCCACATTGAAGAAGGCGACGTTCTGGTGTTGAAGCTCCAGGCGCTTCTCGCGAACGGGGAACGAGCGGTCGCCGATGGCGAGCAGCTGTTGCTTGTTCAACTGCAAGTCGCGCTTGTCGAACACCGCCCATTCGAACTCTCTCGTCATGGCCAGGGCATCGACCGGACAGGCCTCGACGCACATGCCGCAAAAGAGGCAGCGGGTCATGTCCATGTAATATTCCTTGGAGTAGCGTTTGGTCGGCTCTCCGGGAACTTCCGCGCTTACCACGCGAATCACGCGCGAAGGGCAGGCCGCTTCGCAGAGATCGCACCCGACGCATTTCTCCGTCTCGTCGTCGTAGCGCAGGAGCGCGAGCATGCCGCGATAGTTGTCCGGCAGGGTGCGCTTTTCGTGCGGGTACTGCAGCGTGATGGGCTTGTAGTGAATGAGATGCGACATCGTGGCTTTCATGCCGACCAAGAGCTCATAGAACGTCATGGTCTTGAGCCAGCTGAAAAAACGTTCCGATGTCGTTGCCTGGGCCATGGTGTGCGCCGGTCTTACTTGAATTGGTTATAGATGTACATGGCGATGGCGGTGACCACGATGTTGGCCAGCGCGATCGGGAGCATGACTTTCCAGCCGAATTTCATCAATTGGTCATAGCGCAGGCGCGGCAGCGTGGCGCGCAACCAGAAGAACAGAAACAGGAAGCCGTACACTTTCACGGTAAACCAGGCCACGCCCTCGATCCAGGCGAACGGCTCCAGGCCGATATGCGCGAGAATAGTGCCGGGGTACGGCGCATTCCATCCGCCGAGGAACAGCGCGGCTGCGACGCAGGACACCAGCACCATGTTGGCATATTCCGCGATGAAGAAGAACGCGAAGCGCATGCCGCTGTATTCGGTGAAAAAGCCTGCGACCAGCTCGCTCTCGGCTTCGGGCAGGTCGAAGGGCACGCGGTTCGTTTCCGCGACGGCGGAAATCACGAAGACGACGAACGCAAAAATCTGCGGCGCTGGGAAGGCGAACACGTGCCAATGCCAGAATCCACCCGCCTGGGCATCGGTAATCTTCACGAGGCTGAGCGAGCCGGCCATGATCAAGACGCCCACAATCGCCAGGCCGACGTTCAATTCGTAGCTGATGATTTGCGCGGCCGACCGGAGTCCGCCGAGCAGGGAGTATTTGCTGTTCGACGCCCAGCCGCCCAGGATGATGCCGTAGGCGCCGATGGAGGCAAACGCGAGAATGTAGAGCACGCCGATATTGATGTCGCTGATGACGAATGGCTTGATAGTCATCCCGAACAGCTCGATGGTCTCGTTCGGACCGAAGGGAATCACCGCGAATCCGATCAAGGCCGGCACCATCGCCAAAATCGGCGCGAGGCTGAACATAAATTTGTTCGCGCCGGCCGGGACGATATCTTCCTTGAAAAAGAGTTTGAGCCCGTCGGCGATCGGCTGCAGGATGCCGTAGGGGCCGACTTCCATCGGGCCCATGCGATCCTGCATCCATCCGAGCACTTTTCGCTCGGCGAGCGTCAGAATCATCACGGTAAGCATCACAATGCCCATGACCGCGGCGATTTGTGCAAGCGAGACAGCGAGACGCAAGCTGAGTTCAGTCACGATGACACCCCTGGATTAGCGGCCGTACACATCGACATAGTTTTCTCACGAGACTTTCACCATCGAGACCGAGGTGGTCCTGGTATAGGGCACCTTGGTCTCGGCATCCACGACACAGGCAAACAGCTTGTTCACTTCCTGGCTGAAATGATCCGGGAACCAGGCATGGCCTTCCGGCACCCGCCCCGCGACTTTGACTTCCGCGGTGACTTCGCCCTGCGAGTTGGACAGGCGGACCCGGTTGCCGTCGACGAGACCGAACCGGGCGGCATCGCGCGGACTGATGCGCAGGAAACTCCGGCCTTCGATTTGAAGCAGCCCCTTCGACTTCGTCGAGAACTTGCCGGAGTGGAACAGGCTCTGTACGAGTTCAATCTGCACGGTTCCATCCGGACGGGACGGAGTTTCGGGCATCCGATAACGTTCGGAGAGGTCGCGCTCATAGCCCTGGTTGAGATAGCGATCCATTGCCGCGCGATCGATCTTCGCCGGGATCGGCGACGGTCCCAATGAGCCGTAGGCGGGAATGAGGCTGCGAATTTCCTTCAGAATCTCACGGCTCTCGACATAGTCCAGCGGTGAGCCGAGCAGCCCCGAGAGAGCCGAGAAGATTTCCCAGTCCGGGCGGGCTTCGCCGACCGGCTCGACAGTCTGCCGGACGGCTTGCACATGGCCTTCTGTATTCGTAAAGCTGCCGTCTTTTTCGAGCGATGAACAGACCGGCAGCACGACGTGAGCCAGCGCGGCGGTCTCCGTCAGAAAGAGCTCCTGGCAGACCAGCAGGTCCAGCTTCTCGAGCGATTCGCGCACACGCAACGACTCCGGCAGACTGGCCAGGGGATTCTCTCCGACGATAAACATCGCTTTGAGCCGACCCAATTTGGCCTGCGCCAGCATGTCGATCAGTGTTAGGCCGCCCGTTGCCGGCGGTGCTTCTTTCCAAATATCCACGACCTGCTCTCGTCCGTGCTTGTCAGAGCACTCGACGGGGCCCGGCAGGAATTCGGCGACTGCCCCCATTTCAATGGCGCCTTGATCGTTGTTTTCTTCCGCCAACGGAGCCAGGCCGCATCCAGGCTGGTCGAGCTTCCCCAGCAGCAGCAGCAGATCCAGCAGATTCATGGCGCCAGCATAGCCCTGATCGGTGCGCAAGAGGCCTTGCCCGGTGACGATGACGACGCGCTTCCCTTTGGCCAGCGCCTGCGCGGCGGCCGCATAGGCGTCTGGGCCGGCGCCTGTCGCGATCGTGATGTCCTGCCAGGACAATTGTTGCAGGCGCGCGGTGATGGCGGTCACAAAGCTTGCGCGTTGTTGCGCCAGATCGGCGGACACCAGATTCTGTTCGATCACGGCTTTCTGCAACCCCAGGATGGCCGTGCGGAACAGTGTCGGCGAGACGCAGAAATGGTGCTGCGACAGATTGGCGATGTTGCTGATTGTATCGAGCGCCGGGTGCAGCGATTCGACGGTCACCAGCGTCGCGTGGCGTTTCTTGACCGCTTCTTTGATGGCGAGGCCGGTGATGGGATTCGTTTCCGTGATATTTGTGCCGACCAGTAACAGGGTATCGGCGGTGCCGAGATCCTCGAACGTGACGGTCCAGCGATGCGTGCCCTGCACCCGGCGCAGCGCCTGCACGCCGTTGATCTGGCCATATCGGGCGCTGCTGTCGAGATGGTTGGTGCCGAGCGTCAGCCGCATGAATTTCTGGAAGAGATACAACTCCTCATTCGTGCAACGGCCGGTAATCAGTCCTCCGAACGCCTGGCCGCCGTGCGCTTGTTTAATCCGGCCCGCTTGCTCGGCGATGAATTCCAGCGCCTCTTCCCAGGTGACCTGCACGAGCGCACCGTTTTTGCGGACCAAGGGATGCGTGAGCCGCTCAGGATTACTGGTAGCGTGAAAGCCGAAGAAGCCTTTGGCGCAAAGATCGCCGTTGTTGCGGCCGGCGCCGTAGGCGGAGTTGACTTCGATCAACTGGTTGGTCTTGGTCTGGACGGTGAGCTGGCAGCCGTCGCCGCAATAGCCGCAGATCGTCTCGGCGCGTTTCAGCATCCAGGGCCGGTATTCGTACATGGACAGGCGGCTGGTGATCGCGCCGACCGGGCAGATCTGCACGCAGCCGCCGCAGAATTCGCAATCCAGCGGATGGGCGCCGAAATGTTTGATCTCCGTCATGGTCCCGCGGCCGACCGGGGCGAGGGCCTTCACATCCATGACTTCGTCGCAATACCGGACGCAGCGCAGGCATTGCACGCACCGGTTCATCTGCGTTTCGATCAGCGGGCTGAAATATTCTTTTTGGAAGATGCGTTTCGTTTCGGCGAACCGGCTGGTGGTCGCCGTGTACTGATGGGAAAAGTCCTGCAGGTCGCATTTGCCGCCTTGGTCGCAGACGGGACAGTCTAGCGGATGATTCGCGAGAATGAATTCCAGCACGGACTTGTGGGCGTCGTTGACGACCGTGGTGGCCGTGCGGATGCTCATGCCTTCCGCGACGGGGGTGCTGCAGGCCGTCTGGAGTTTCGGCATTTTTTCGACTTCGACCAGGCACATGCGGCAGTTGGCATCGGGCTTGAGCTTGGGGTGGTAGCAGAAATGCGGAATCATCGCGCCGACGCGCCGCGCCGCTTCGATCACCAGCGTGCCTTTGGGCACGGCGATGGTTTGGCCGTCGATGGTCACGCGAACGGTGTCGGGCGTATTCGGCATAGTCTTAGTGCCTGGTCCCGGCGGATTCCGGGCGGATCAAATTCGCTGCGTCGGCTTCGTGAATCAGGGCCACGTACTCGTGCCGCCAATGTTTCAGCGTGCTCATGATCGGCGATACTTCGGCGTCGCCGAAGGCGCAGACGGTGCGGCCCGCGATGTTCTTGCACAGATCCGTCAGGGTTTCAAGGTCTTGCATCTGGCCGCGTTTGGCGATGATCCGGCGCATGGTCTGCACGAGCCAGGAACTGCCTTCCCGGCAGGGGCTGCACTTGCCGCAGGACTCGTGATAGAAAAACTCCATCAACCGGAGCGCGGCCCAGACCATGCTGGTGCCTTCTTCCATCACCGTGACTCCGCCGGACCCGAGCATCGAGCCGGCCGCGGCGACGGATTCAAAATCCAGTTTCACATCCAAGTGCTCGGGCGTGAGGAACGGGGCGGACGCTCCGCCCGGGATAAAGGCTTTCAGCGGCTTGTCTGATCGCATCCCTCCGGCATATTCGAACACCAGTTCTCGGGTGGTCACACCCATCGGCAGCTCATAGTTGCCGGGACGTTTCACATGGCCGCTGACGCAGAAAACGCGTGTGCCGGTACTCTTGGGCGGCGAGCCGATCGAGGCGAACCATTCGGGCCCGCGGGACAGAATGTGCGGCAGATTGGCCAGCGTCTCGACATTGTTGACAACGGTCGGTTTGTTGTAGAGGCCGTGAGTAGCCGGGAACGGCGGCTTCACTCGCGGGAGGCCGCGTTTGCCTTCCAGCGATTCGAGCAGCGCCGTTTCTTCTCCGCAGATATAGGCGCCGGCGCCGCGATGCACCCAGACGTCCGCCGTAATGCCGGTGCCGAGAATGTTCTTGCCGATGTATCCGGCGGCGCGGGCTTCCCCGATGGCATGCTCCAGAATCTTCGAGCCCAGCACCATTTCGCCGCGGATATAAATGTAGGCGGATTGAGCGCCGATGGCATAACAGGCCAGGACGATTCCCTCGAGCACCTGATGCGGATCCCGCTCCATCAATTGGCGGTCCTTAAACGTACCGGGTTCGCTTTCGTCGGCATTGCAGCACAGGTAGCGCGGGCCTTGGTAATCCTTGGGCAGGAAGCCCCATTTCACACCGGTTGGAAAGCCGGCGCCGCCTCGTCCGCGCAGCCCTGACTTCATCACTTTGGCAGTCACGTCGGTCGGCGCCATTTTGCCAAGCGCATTGCGCAAGGCTTGATAGCCGCCGGTTTTTTCGTAGTCCGCCAGCGACCCGGTATATCCGGGCTGCATCATATTTTTCAGAAGGATGAGTTCGTGTTTCGGCATAGTCTTTCCGAAAAGCTTATCGCGCCGATTCCGGCCACATGTAGGGGCCGCTTTTCAATGGGCTGGTTCCGGCGGTCCGGAGGTCAGCCAGGATTTTATCGACCTTCTCTTCCGTCAGCCGCTCATAATAGTCGTCGTTGATCTGCATCATCGGCGCCGTGCCGCAGGCGGCCAGGCATTCGACCGCGCTCAGCGTAAACAATCCGTCCGCCGTCGTTTCTCCGGGGGCGATCCCGAGCTTGGTCCTGAGCCAGCCGATGACGGTATCCGAGCCGACCAGCGCGCACATGAGCGACTTGCACACTTGGATGTGATGCTTTCCGACTTTCTTGAGGTTCAGCATCGTATAGAAGGTGGCCGTCTCGTAGACCTGCGGCGGCGTCAGCTTCAGCAACCCGGCGATCTCCGTCATCGCGGCTTCCGTCACATAGCCCGGCTCGCGCTGGGCCAGGTACAGCAATGGAATCAGCGCCGAACGCTTGACCGGATAGCGAGACAGGATCTCCGCGATTTCGTCCTTGTATTTCTCTGACAGTGTCATGCCGTTATCGTCTCTCGTTTTCGTCGATCGTTCTTTACCGGTCGCACTCGCCCATCACGATGTCATAGGAGCCGAAGATCGTGATGATGTCGGAAATCAAATACCCTTTCGCCATGTGATCGAAGGCGCCCATATGGATGAAGGAGGGGGAGCGGATCTTCAATCGATAGGGACGGGGGCTGCCGTCGCTGACGATGAAGAATCCCAACTCGCCCTTTGGGGCTTCGGTCGCGCAATAGGTTTCGCCTTTCGGCGGCTTGAATCCCTGCGTGAAGATAATGAAATGATGGATCAAGCTTTCCATGTCCCGCATCACTTGCTGCTTGGGCGGCGGGATGTATTGCGGCATGTCGGCCATGATGGGGCCCTGGGGCATGTGATCCAGGCATTGCGTAATGATTCTGGCGCTCTGCCGCATTTCTTCCATTCGGACCCAGTATCGGTCGTAGGTGTCGCCATGGGTGCCGAGCGGCACGTCCCACTCGACCTTGTCGTACACTCCGTAGGGCTCCAGCTTTCGAATGTCGTAGTTCACTCCGGAGCCGCGCAGCGTGGGGCCGGTGAGTCCGAAATTAATCGCGTCTTCTCCGGAGATCACCGCCACATTTTTGGTGCGGCCGACCCAGATGCGGTTAGAGGCGATGAGGGAATCGTATTCGGCCACTTTCTGCTGAAACGTGCTGAGGAACGTGCGCAGCCGCGCGACCAGCTCTGGCGAGAAGTCGCTGTCGATGCCGCCGATCCGGTAATAATTGAGCGTCAGGCGGGCGCCGCAGAGTTGCTCGAAGAGATCCAGCAGAATTTCCCGCTCGCGGAAAGTCCAGAAGAACACGGTCATGGCACCGATGTCGAGCGCTTGGGTGCCCAGCCAGAACAGGTGGCCGATGATGCGCTGTATTTCCGCCACCAGTGTGCGGATGTATTCGGCGCGCTCGGGCACGGTGATGCCCAGCAGCTTTTCGACGGCTCTCACGTAGGCGTAATTATTCGCCATGGCGCAGACGTAATCGAGCCGGTCGGTATGCGGAATGACCTGCATGTAGGCCAGGCCCTCGGCCAGCTTTTCGACGCCGCGATGGAGATAGCCGAGATCCGGCGTCGCTTTCACGATGCGTTCGCCGTCGAGCTCCAGCACGACACGCAAGACGCCATGGGTGCTGGGATGCTGCGGCCCCATGTTCAAGAGCAATTCTTCCCGGCGGCGCGATCCCGGTGCGCCGTTGGCGGAGATAAACGGTTTCTTTTCCGCGTCCGAATACTCGCCGCCGGTCAGTTCCTCCGGCGCTTCGTCGAAGCGTGGAATAAAGTCGAACTGGCTGCGCCAGCCGCGGCCCTCCGCGGGGAAATCCTTCCGGAGCGGGTAGCCCTCGGCATAATCTTCCGGCATGAGAATCCGGCGGAGATCCGGATGGCCGGTAAAGATAATGCCCATCATGTCGAACACTTCCCGCTCGAGAAATTCCGCGCCGCGCCACACGCTCGTGATCGAAGGGATCGAGGGATTGTCTTCGGCGACGCGCGCTTTTACGCGGATCCGGCGGCCGTGAGGCAGAGACAGCAAATGATAGATCACCTCGAATCGATTCTGGTCCGCGGGGTAGTCCGCCGAGCAGATATCGGTGATGTGGTCGAAGGCCATCTCGGGCGTGTCGTGCAGATAGCGGGCAATCGTCAACATATCCGCCGCGCGCACCTGGACGGCCATTTCGCCGTGGCCGGTGTCGGGATTGACGGAGAGCACAGCCTCAGGAAATTGTTTGACGAGCCTGTCGGTCAGCGCGTGCGACATTACTTCACGAACACCTTTTCACGTTGAATCTTCTCTTGGAGTTTCAGTAATCCGTCCAGCAGCGCTTCCGGCCTCGGCGGGCAGCCGGGCACGTATACGTCCACCGGAATGATTTGATCGACGCCTTGCACCACCGCATAGCTGTTGTAGTGGTTGCCGGAAGTGGCGCAGGAGCCCATGGAAATGACATAGCGCGGTTCCGGCATCTGATCGTAGATTCGGCGGATCACGGGGGCCATCTTGCGGGTGACCGTGCCGGCGATGATCATTAGATCCGACTGACGCGGGGAGGCGCGGAACACGCCGGCGCCGAACCGGTCGAGGTCGTAGCGGGACGACACGCTCGCGATCATCTCGATGGCGCAGCAGGCCAGGCCGAAGGTCATCGGCCAGATGGCCGACTTCCGCGCCCAGTTGACGACCGCGTCCAGATTCGTTGTGAGGATATTGGCTTCGAACTGCCGTTCTAGAAAACTCATCTTTTCCTCTTCTTCACCGTACAGAGCGAGAATGCGTGAGTGGCTGCCGGCGCCACCCGCTCAATCCCATTCGAGCGCGCCCTTTTTCCAGGCATACCAGAACCCGACGACCAAGATGCCGATGAAGGCCACCATTTCGAGAAGGCCGACGAATCCGAGTTTGGAAAATGCCACGGCCCAGGGGAACATGAACACAATTTCAATATCGAAGATCACGAACAGCATCGCGATGATGTAGTACCGCATCGGGATCTGGACGCGGGCGTCCTGAAACAGCGGGCTGCCGCTCTCGTAGGGGCTCAGTTTAGCCCGGTAGGGGCGGCTCGGCCGAACGAACCATCCGGCCAGCAGCGAGACGGCGCCGAAGGCGATGGCGATCCCGATGAACAGGAGGATCGGAGCATAATTCGCTGGTACTGCGGCGTTCCCCATAGCGTCCCTTACGCGGCGTGATGCAATGTCAGGGCGGACCCGAAGAACGGCTTAAATGCCAGCCCGTCCAATGTCGGTTTCTCGATGCCCTTGTGCTGGATGAGCACTTTGAATGTGCGGCCCATCCCTTCCGGACGCACCAGATGAATCGCGGCGCGAAACTCGGCGCTTTCCGGGTCCATCTTCGAGAGAGCATCTTCCAGCCCGAGCCCCATCAGGAAACTCATCTGGTTCGTAAATCCCGTCACATGCAGTCCGCGTGCGTCGCCGACGGTGGCGAGGGTCGAAAAGTCCACATGGGACGTCATGTCCTGGAGGCCGACCCGCTCATACGGATTCTCCGAGGTCATCTGCGAGTAATAGCAGAGCAGCGTGCCCTTCGCGCGATCGGGGCCATAGAGATCCTGTGCGGTATGGCCGTAATCGATCGTAATCGCCAGGCCGCGATCGACCGCGCGGGCCACCTGGTCCATCCAGCGCACGGCGGCCGTGTTGATTTCTGTTTGATAGCCTTCCGGCAGCGCCATCTTCAAGTCAGTCAGATATTGCTGAATATCCGGCGACGACAGGGGCCTGAGGCATTCCACGAATTTGGCGCCGTCATAGTCGACGCAGATTTCTTGCGCCTCGCCTCGCTCGATCTGAATCCTGTGAACCGGAAATGCATCGGGCAGTTCGTTACTGAACAACAGGCCGGTGACACTGGCCTCGGCCAGCGAGTCGAGTCCTTCGAGCCAGGTAATGCGGCCCGGTTCGCACAGGCCGTGCAATAGATTTTGCCGCTGTAATTCTCGCATGGCCGGACTGCGCTCGATGAGCACGTAGCGGAGGCGCCGGCTGAACGAATCGTCGGCATTCACGCGGCAGGCCGACAGGAAATGCTTGGCCAGCAGGCCTTTCCCAGGCCCCATTTCGACAACAGTAAACGGGTCGGGATGCCCCAGATGCGTGTCGAGTTGCCGGGCTTGTTTCGCCAGCGCCTGGCCGAGAATCGGATGAACATCCGAACTGGTGTAAAAGTCTCCAGACCAGCCGATGCGCTCGGCGCCGGACTCCGGCGGGCGCATATAGTAGCCGAACTGCGGATGATAGAGGGCTAGCTCCATAAAGCGGACGAAGGGCATCGGACCCGAGACGGCAATCTCGGCGGTCATAGCAGCAACGAGTTCAGGATGCCCGATCGTCACAAAGAAGTCCGTTTCTCTGCTGACAAGGCGCGTCAATGAAGACACCGATCCGCGACAGGCAGGCGGCACCCGTCGAGACGGCCAAAAAGTGGGCGTAGAGTAGCCTTCCAGGCTTCTCTAAGTCAAGGCGAAATCAGCGAGAAAAGGCGGCGCGATCCGATGGGTTGCTGCCGGGATCGACGGATTGGTTTCAAGCGAAACAATGAAGGGAAATCGGCTGAGTATTTCAGCTAGGTCCCATGGCATTTCTTGTATTTTTTGCCGCTCCCGCAGGGGCAGGGATCGTTGCGGCCGACTTTGTCGTCGGCCCGTTCTACCGTCCTGGAGGCCTCAGCGGCTTCGCCGCGGTTGAGCGTGAAGGTAGGTTGTGGACGGGAAATGACCGGGGGAGGCGGCGGTGGAGCGGCCTGCTGTTCCTCTGGCGCGGATTCCTGCCGGACGGCCTGTACGCGGAACAGGCGCTCTAGCGCATCCGATTTGACTCGCTGCATCATGCTGGCGAAGAGGTCGTAGCCTTCCTTCTTGTATTCAATCAACGGGTCTTTTTGCCCGTAGCCGCGAAGGCCGATGCCGTCGCGCAGGTGATCCATGGCCAGGAGGTGGTCTTTCCAGTGATGATCGATGACCTGGAGCATGAAGGTCTTTTCCAGGAAGCGCATCAGCTCGGAGCCTAATTCCTGCTCCTTCCGCTCATACCCTTCATGCACGAGTGTCTTGAGGTCTTCGACTAGCGCGTCGCGGCCGAGATCGCGGAGCGAATCGCCCTGGTCTTGCTTGCCTTGCGTGATGTCGAGGCCGAATTGGCCGTTCACCATCTCGACGAGGCCGGGCATATCCCACTCTTCGGGGTATTGTTCGGCCGGGCAGAAGACCGCCATGGCGGAATCGATCATTTCCGCCATCATATCGAAGAGGTCGGCTTTCAGATTCTCGCCGGCCAGCACGGCATGACGGTGCTGGTAGATGACCTCGCGCTGCTTGTTCATCACATCGTCGTATTCGAGCAGCTGTTTGCGGATTTCAAAATTGTGCGCTTCGACTTTTTTCTGCGCATTGGCGATGGCGCGGGTCACCATGCCGTGTTCGATGGGCACGCCTTCTTCCATGCCCAGTTTGAGCATCATTTGCGAGACGCGCTCGGAGGCGAAGATCCGCATGAGGTCGTCCTGGAGGGACAAGTAGAATCTGGATGTGCCGGCATCGCCCTGACGGCCGGCGCGGCCGCGCAACTGGTTGTCGATGCGGCGGCTTTCGTGCCGCTCGGTGCCGAGGATGTGCAACCCGCCGGCCGCGACGACGTCGTGCTTGTTTTTCTCGCAGTCGCTGCGGATTTCCTCGAACACTTCCAGCTTGCGCGATTCCGGCAGATTTTCTTCGCGATAGAGGATTTGCTTGAACATGAAGTCGGCGTTGCCGCCGAGAAGAATGTCGGTGCCGCGGCCCGCCATGTTGGTGGCGATGGTCACGGAGCCTTTGCGGCCGGCCTGGGCGACGATTTCCGCTTCGCGCTCATGCTGCTTGGCGTTGAGGACGTTGTGTTTGACGCCGTTTCGACTCAGCAGACCGGAGAGTTTTTCGGACTTCTCGATGGAAATCGTGCCGACGAGGACCGGCTGTCCGCGTTCATTGCAGTCTTTGATCTCTTCGACAATGGCGTCGAACTTTTCTTTTTCCGTGCGATACACGACATCGGCGTAGTCGAGGCGGACCAGTTTTCGATTCGTCGGGACCACGTTCACATCGAGATTGTAGATCTTGGCGAATTCCGCGGCTTCCGTGTCGGCCGTGCCGGTCATGCCGCTGAGCTTCTTGTACATGCGGAAGTAGTTCTGGAACGTGACGGAGGCCAGGGTTTGATTTTCATTGGCGATCTTCACGCCTTCTTTGGCTTCCACGGCTTGGTGGAGCCCGTCGCTCCAGCGGCGGCCTGGCATGAGGCGCCCGGTGAATTCGTCGACGATGAGGACTTCGCCGTCTTTCACGACATAGTCGACGTCCCGCTTATAGAGCGCATAGGCCTGGAGCGCCTTGACGACGTGGTGAACCAGATCCATGTTGTCCGGATCGTAGAGGTTGTCCACGCCCAAGAGCTGTTCGACCCGGATGTTGCCCTCTTCCGTCAGCGAAGCGGTCTTGGTTTTCTCTTCGGTCGTAAAGTCGATTTCTGGCTTCAGCTGCGGGATCACGGCGTTGATCCGGTAGTACAAGTCGGTGGTCTGGTCGGTCGGCCCGGAGATAATGAGCGGCGTGCGGGCTTCGTCGATGAGGATGCTGTCCACTTCGTCGACGATCGCAAAGTTCAACTCGCGCTGAACGCATTGGCCCAGCTCGCTCACGATTAGGTTGTCGCGCAAGTAGTCGAATCCGTATTCGTTGTTGGTCCCGTACGTAATATCCGCGCGGTAGGCCTCCTGCCTTGTGCAGGGGCGGAGCGATTGCAGGCGCTTATCCGAGGCATCGTAGGCCGGGTCATAGAAAAACGACGCGTCGTGCTGAATGATGCCGACCGACAAGCCCAGCGCGTGATACAGCTGCGCCATCCACTGGGCATCGCGCTTGGCGAGGTAATCGTTCACGGTAATGAGGTGGACGCCCTTGCCTTCGAGCGCGTTCAGGTAGACCGGGAGTGTCGCGACGAGCGTTTTGCCTTCACCGGTTTTCATTTCCGAGATCCGGCCCCGGTGCAGAATCATGCCGCCGATGAGCTGGACGTCGAAATGGCGCATGTTGAGCCTGCGCTTGGACATCTCGCGGCAGACGGCAAAGGCCTCGGGCAAGATATCGTCGAGCGTTTGGCCAGCAGCCAGGCGCTGCTTAAACTCCTGAGTTTTTCCGGCCAATTCCTGATCGGATAAGGGGGTCAGGCTGGATTCCAAATCATTGATGCGCGCGACGAGAGGCATCAAGGCTTTGATTTCACGGTCGTTCTTACTGCCGAAGGTGAGATTCAGGAGTTGTGTCAGCATAGAGGGTGTTGTCGAATCGTTAGGGTAATACTTGCGGGAGAGGCCGATCTACCGCCTACCGCACAAAATGGTCCGCGCAGTATACAGCAAACTTTTTGCGAATCCTACCGGGAAGGCATGAGGTCCAGGCGGAGCCCGCGCCTTGACTCTTTTGGCGGCACTCCAGTACCATCCCCCCTGCCGGTCCTATTACAGTGTGAGTTACGATGCACGGTGTGATCAGACATTTCGTCGCTGGCTTCCTTATCCTGTGTATTCTTGTGGTCGGAGGCCTTGCCTCGGCCCAGTCGATTTCGCACGAGTCTCACCATAGTACACATCATCAGAAAGCTACGCATAGCACGTCCCTCTGTACTTGGATGTGCGCGGCGGGAAACGTTCTTGATACCGGCACTGCTCCGTACCTTGTCGATCTTGCCCCGGTGGCCTGGTCTGAACCCTATAGTCCTGCATCGATCCTCAATAGCCCCCTTCATCGGTCGCCCTCTCGCGGGCCTCCCGTCACATCGACGATCTAGTGTATTTCGCTGTGCGTGAATTGCCGCTGAGCTTCGTCTAATCGGGCACAGCGCGTGATTAGGCCTGGCGGGGTTTCATATATTTCACTCGTAGATCATGTGCATGTCGGATGAGGAGGTTCACATGGGGTCGATGAAAATCCGAGTCACGCTGCTGGCGGCTGCATTGGCCGCTGTATCCCTCGCCTATCCAGTGCTCGATGGGTGGAGCATGGGTTCGCGGGTGCCGGTGGTCGGGACCCAGGTAGAAGATTTTCATCTGGTCGATCTGGACGGCAAAACCCACAGTCTCGACCAGTATCGCGGCAAGGTTGTGCTGGTGAATTTCTGGGCGACCTGGTGCAAGCCCTGCACGACGGAAATGCCGGCGATGCAAGCCAGCTACGACAAGTTGCGCGACAAGGGGTTTGTGGTGCTGGCCGTGAACGAACTGGAGGACGATGCCAAGGTGCGTGAGCACATCAAGCAGTACGGCCATACGTTCCCGGTGCTCATGGACCGAAACAATAAAGTGGCGAACCAGTTCGGCGTGTTTGGATTGCCCGTCACGGTGTTTATCGACCAGCAGGGCCGTGTGCAGGAATACATCAAGGGCGGCTTGCTGACCGAACAGATGATCACCGACGTGGTGGCCAAGATTCAGAAACAAGAACCGGTCAAGGCGGCGTCGTTACGCTAAAAGTGTGATGCTGAGATTGAAACCATCAGGATTTGTGTGGGCGCTGCTCCTGTGCCTCGTACTGGTGAATGGGCTTCTGACCGTGCCGGCGGTCGCACATGCCGATCACCATGCCAAGCATCAGGCCGGCACGCATGCCACCGGGCTCTGTGCCTGGGAATGCGCTGCCGGTCAGAGTATCGGCACGACGACGGCAGTGTTCAGCTCATCCCTGCAGTTCATCGAGCTGGCCAATATACAGCGCATCGATCGGGTGGCCGCTGCGTCATCTGTCCCTCGCTTTTTTCGCGGCCCTCCCGCGCCCCTCAGTTAATTTCGTCGATTCACGACAATCGTGATGATCGTCATGTGCGGAGAGACGGTGGGAACTTCACTGCCTCTCGGTGCCTCACCTTAACCATTGTGAGACCTATGATGTCCCTTTTCCGATCCCGACGGCTTCTTCTCTCTCTTGGCGTCTGTTTTCTAAGCGCGATCGTGCTGAGCGTGGGGGCCGTGCGCCCGGGCTCGGTTCAGGCCTCATGCGGCTCCATAAGCTGCTTCGTCGTCATCGGGTCGCAGCAGCAGGTCCCGATGGCCGGCTTGCTGACCGTGAACGCGATTTACAACTACACGCCGATGGAGGCGTCGTCGGGGCAGGGCGGGAGCATTCCGTTTTCCAATCAGGGGGACAAGACCCTGACGCTGGCCAATTTGAATGCCAATCAGATTCGCACCCTCATGCGCACCGTGACGTTCGACATGAATTACGGATTGACCGAGCGGCTCGGCTTGCAAGTCACGGTGCCCTATAAGCAGGTGCATTCCGATGCGCAGATCGGGGGGCTCACGCCGGTGCCCTACGCCGACAGAGGAATCGGCGACGTGCGCGTCAGCCTCAAGTACAACGTCTTGCCCACGCTGCGCAGCATGATCGTGATGGGCGTGGGCGTCGATTTGCCGACGGGCGACTACGGGCAGCGGGTGCAGGGCGGGTCGCTGGCCGAATCGACCTTGCAGATCGGCAAGGGCAATTTTGGATTTGTGCCGTCGATCTATCAAAGTTACGAGCTGATTCCGCACCGCTTGAACCAATTCGCTCTGGCCAGTTACCGGCACACCCTCAAGAACAGCGACGGGTACAAGTTCGGCGACGAGGTTAATCTCAGCGCCGGGCTCAACATCATTCCGGTAGAGCAAGCGCCTTGGTTCGTGCTGACGCAGCAAGTCAATTACCGCTGGATGCAGAACGACGCGATGGACGCGTCGCTGTTTCAATTCAATCCGGGCGGCGCGGCCATTTTGCTCGATCCAACCGTCAAGTTTCGCGCCGTGCTCACCACCGGCTCGACCTACATGGCCTATTCGCCCGGCGTCATGCTGAATCTCTGGAACTACGCGTCGATGTATTTCATCGCGCAGATTCCAGTCATGCGGGACTTCAACGGCAACTTGGAACAGCAGGTCAGCTACGTGTTTGGACTCACGAGATCATTTCAACTGTTGGGCGGATCATAGACGACGCAGGCATGTATACGCGAACGACAAGACATCGAAGACGCACGATGGGTGGAGCGGTGAGCCGCGCTCTCGTGGGGTTTTGCGCGCTGCTCTGGATCGCGGGCTCGGTGTCCGCGGCCTACGGCAGTCTGACGCCGCAATGGACCATGCCGCATTGTCCGCAAGGGACGCCGCATCACGCGCAGCATAGCCAGAGTCATTGCGTCTGGCACTGCGACGGTGTCGATGCGCAGGCATCTCCCGGCAGAAATCCCGGCGCGCAGACCGATCCCTTCGGATATTTAGCGGAGACAGGAGGCCGGTCTCTTCAAACTACGGCCCATCGAACGGGAACCATCCCACGCGGCCCGCCGATCGTCTGAATGATGTGATGGCATCGTTAACATGTAGAAGACAACAGAGACATCAAGATTAGGAATTGAGGAAGGGGCAGACCATGAGATTCATCAGTGCGAGAAAGAATTATTCAACCTATGCCAAGACCGGCTTATTGGGCCTGGCGCTCATCGGTCTCGCCAATTGCAGCTCGGGCGATTCCAGTACGCCGGCCGTGACCTCAGGCGGCAGCGCGGCTTTGCAAGGGCCGATTGCGTTCGTCAACAACCGAGACGATAAAACCCTCTCCGTAGTCGGGACGGATACGCAGGGCACGCTGAGGATTGTTTCGACGATGCCGAGCACGGATTTCGAGGCGAATGCGATCGGAGACATGCAGTTCTCCAGCGAGAACTGGCTCTTCGTCAATCTCGGCGCCGGGAATAAAGTCGCGACCATCGATCCGATCAGCGGCGCGACGCCGATCCATGAAGCCAATTTGGCCACCGGGACCCGCCCCGTACATATTTACCGCGATCCGACGGACGGAGAAGTCATTTGGTCGATGAACGACGGCGATCCGACGAATGGGAACGATCCCATCAATTGCGCCACCGGCACCTCCGTCACGGTGCTGCACAATTCTCACATTGGACCGGGCGGCAATCCTCCCACCGTGGAGGGGACGACCTGTACCCTCGCATCCGGCCATCAAGTCACGGCATTCTCCCAACCCACGACTGCGGATGCGACCATCCCCAAGTATGCCGCCGTCTCTCAGGAGAAAGGCGGGCAAATCGCGTTTCTCGATAACAATCAATCCTCCCCCACGTACCGTTCATTGGTTGCCCGGCTCGATCTCTGCACCGACGCAGGTCAGGCGAGCTTAACTCCAGCGGGCGCGGCTTGCGATAACGAGAGTGCGACCGCCATCACCGTTCCCTTTACCGCGAACGGATCGAATCCGCATGGCATTCGCTGGTCGAAGGCGGTCGGCAAGATCTATAGCATGCAAACCGGATACAAAGAGATCGTCGAAGTCGACCCGAAGCTGATTGTGGCGGGCCTCGGCGATCATAAGACGGCGATCACGAGACGGCTGAGCCTGGCGGGGACTCCCTATGTGTCCTATGGCATCACGCCCGACGGGCGTTTTCTCTTTCTTCGCGGGAGCGATCTGACCACCGACCCAACGAAGATCATCGGCAAGCTCGCCGTGGTCGATCTCGCCGCAGCGGGACCGCTAACAATCACTCCGGTCATGGACCTCGATCATGTGGTGCCGTCCACTTTCAAGTTTGCGCCGAACGGTCAGCGGATGTATCTGTTGGCCTCCGACACCACGACGGGGAATGCGGCGCAGTTGGCGGCGCAGAAGAAGAATCGCCTGTTTGTGTTCAATCCATCGGCCTTCCCTGCGGCGCCGCAGCAACTGGCCGAGATTACTCTGCTGTCAGCTGCCGGGCATAATTTCGATGTGCTGGTCCAAGGGGCCGGCCAGGGCAACGCGGTGTTGGTGTCGAACGGCACGGCGGGATCGGCTGGGTCCGTCTCCCTCATTAATAGCAGCCATCAATTGACCAATAGCCTGCTTGTCGGGGCCAACCCCGGCTCGGTTATGTATTTCTCCTCCGGAGCCGCGGCGGCCGGGAATCAAGCCACATCCTCGTTGACCGGTGGATCGGCGGTGGCGTCAACGCCGTTAGCGGAGCGGCTCGACGATCATGGGATGCCGGAGTAAGGCGAGAACGTCGGTACGACTAGCATGGTATGCGGAGGAGGCGGGATATCCCGCCTCTCTCCCGTAGCCGAAAGCGAGAGGATCATGAATAAATCACTGTTACGTGTCGAGGAAGCGGCAGCCGCGCTGGCTGTCAGCCGCTGGACCATTTATCGCTGGGTGGAGCAGGGCCGGTTAGAGGGTACGAAGATCGGCCATGGCAGCCTGCGGGTCTTCACCCGGTCGGTTGAGAAACTGGTTGAGCAGAATCGGACGGACGACCTGCCGTCCAGTGCGTTCGTGCCTCACGAGGCACTGTCTCCCGTGGGTTCTTCCATCTAGGGCGCCTGCCGGTCTGTGCGATGTTCGATACCGGCGGATGCTTGTAGCATCCGTCGGTAGACGACGTTCCCATTCTTCCCCTACAACAGAGCTGTTGAACGCAGGATCTTGGCAGGGACCATCCCTGTGGGCCGTGGCTTGTCTGCTTGTCTTCCCGGAGCTGGTTTTTCATGAGTGCCATAGATGAGTGTGAACGGGTTCCGTATTCTGCCTGGAGCGTTTCGCTCGGCCTGCATGCCGTCATCGTCGGGCTGGCCTTCATGGTTACGGCGCAAGTCCAGCCGATTCTCAAGGAAGAAATCTTTCAGTGGGACGTCGCGTTGATTCAACCGGTGAGCGAGCCGCCACGGAGTGAGCCAGCGCCGCCCGCGCAGATGGCTCAGCCCTCCAAGCCGGCCCCGGTTCGAGCCGTTCAGACTCCTCAGCCGATACCGCCAGTAGAGCCGGCGTCCGACATGGTCATGACCCGCGTGGCTACCCAGTACAGTCCGGAGATTATCCATCCCACCATTGTGCCGCCCAAACCGGAGCCAGTGAAGGAACTGATTGAGGAAAAACCAAAGCCGGTCGAGTCTCAAGAAACGAAGAAAGAAGAGATCCGAAAAGAAGAAGCGAAGCCGCAAGACATCGTGAAGCCGGAGCCTGTCAGGGAAATCGCCCAGGCGCATGAGCCTTCTCCAGCTCCTGTCGCTAAGGAGCTTGCGCCGCCGACCGAGTCGGTGGCTACGACGGCGCAGGCCTATGAGCCTCCCGCGCTGGCTCCAGTTCATCATGCGGCGCCGGTCATTCATCGTGAGACCGTGTCTCCTGAAGAGATGGCGCCGGAATGGCGGCCGCTTGTGGCAGTTAGAGGAAGGCCGGAGGAAGCGGCGGCAGGGCCGGCCGCTGCCGCGCCTGTTGTGGCCGAGCCGAATACCGAGGCTGCGGCTCCGACTCCGACTAAACCGCAGGCGCAGGCACCGATGGTGGCCAGCGTGGCACCGGTGCGACCGGCGACCAAGGCGGACAATGCCTGGCTGGCGGAGTCGCTGGGGCGGCGCATTAAGGAACTGACACGCTATCCCAACTCGGCGCGGTTGAATGGCACGGAAGGGAAAGTCGTGTTGCGGGTCATCCTTCGCGCCGACGGGCATCTCGCCGGGGTGACCGTACATCGCAGCTCCGGCCATGACGTGCTGGACCGCGCGGCGATGGAGACGGTGCGATTGGCCTGCCCCATTCATATGAAACAGGCGCTGAGCGCAGCGGAAGTCGCGGTGTATGTGCCGATTGTCTATAGCTTGGCTGGGTAACCGCCACGAAGGAATGGGTATGACATCAAGGGTGAAGAACGGAATCGTTGGGTGCATTGGACTAGCTGGCGGTCTATTGCTCTGCGCCTCGCTTGCGCTCGCCGAGTCTGCGCCGCCGTTCGTGCTCGGTCCCAAAGTGGCGATGGATCGGAAGGTGCGGACGGTGGCGGGACCGTCGGTGCGGATCGATGATCGAGGTCAGATCTCGCTGGCCTGGATCGAGGAGGACAAGGACATTCGCACGGTGCTCTTCTCACGCATCGAGAAGTCCTGGAGTTCCATTGGTGAACTTGTGCAGGTGAACGGTCCAGGCGAGGTGCCCTATAGCCGCCAGGAAGCGCCTGCGCTCATTGCGTCCGGCGACGATGTGTTCATCGCCTGGGCGGTGACTCATCCGAAGATGGCGCCGGACAAGCCGTTCTCGAACGATCTTCGTTTAAGCCGATCCACCGATGGGGGGAAGACCTTTCAGCCGTCGGTCTTGGTGAACGACGATCAATCGGTCATCGGCCACAGCTTCGATTCGTTGCACATGACGCTCGACGGGGTGATCCACATGGCCTGGATCGATAGCCGGGAAGGGAAGAAGGAAGCGGGCACCTTTGCCGCGCGGTCCACCGACCATGGCCGGACGGTTGAGAGCAATCTCAAGGTGGATGAGAGCACCTGTGTCTGCTGCCGCACGGCGATGACCAGTGGCCCGGACGGCACGCTATACGTCGCCTGGCGGAAAATTCTGCCGGGCGAGATCCGAGAGACTGTCGTGGCGCGTTCCAGCGATGGCGGCCAGACCTTTGCGGCTCCCGTGATTGTCGGACATGATCGGTGGGTGTTTCCCGGTTGTCCGCACCGGCCCGCGTCCATTGGAACGGATCGCCAGGGGCGCTTGTACGTCGTCTGGTACACGGAAGGGGCCGATGAAACGCCGTCGATCTACCTGGCCTATTCGGACGACCGGGGGGAGACCTTTTCGACGAAGCAGAAGTTGAATCTGTCGAAAGGGACGTTCCCTGACCATCCGCAGATGGCGGTCGATCAGGACGGTCGTGTGATCATCGTCTGGGAAGAGCAGTCGCCGGTCCGCCGCGAAGTCGTGATGGCGGTGTCGCTCGACCGGGGACAGATCTTTAGCGCGCCTCAGAAAGTAAACGACAAGAAGGGCCAATCGCCGGCGCTCTCGATCAATGCGCAGGGCCTCGCTGCGCTGGCTTGGATGGAACATGCGATGCCGGCGCATCGCCTGATCGTGCAAACGCTGCAATTGCCGTCTTCCAAATAGGTGTTAAGCACGCGCGGTCGTGAGCTGCGGAGACGAATGACAGGACTCAAGATATTAATCGCGCTCTGTGGGATAGCGCTGGCCTTCGCTCTGCCAGGCTTGGCGCATGATCTTCGCGATTCCTTCGCCTCACTCAGGATGAGCCGATTGCCAGCTGGAAGCCAGACGATGCCGTTCGAGCTGACGGCCTTGGATGGCAAGGTTGTCGCGCTGCGCGATCTGGCTGGGAAAGTGGTGCTGGTGAATTTTTGGGCGACCTGGTGCGGCCCCTGCAAAGAAGAAATGCCTGCGCTGGCCCGGTTGCAGCAACAGCTGGACTCCGAGAAATTTGTCTTGTTGACGGTGACAACGGATCTGCAACGCCAGGGCATCGCCCAGTTTCTCGCGCAGGCAGGTGTGACGCTGCCGGTGTTGTTCGATGAGGATCAAGAAGTCTCGCGATCGTTCATGGTGCGTGGGCTTCCGACCACGGTGGTGATTGCGCCGGATGGAACATTAGCCGGTCGGGCCGTGGGGCCTCGCGCCTGGGATAGCCAGGACGCGGTCGCGCTGATGCGCCAGATGATGGAACGCGGGAAATGAAACGCGGGACCTTCTCTCTCGCGTTCGCCATGGCTGCGGTCTATCTGACGTTGTCGTTCAGTGCCGCATCTTGCCTGTTCTCGCATCAGACGACATCCAGTACGACACACCACCACCCCAGTAGCGCCGCCCATGCCTCCCTCTGTGCCTGGGCCTGCCAGGCGAATCCGACGGTCGATCTCCTGTCCACTGCGCCGCAGACTGAAATGCTGCGAGTGATTGCGCGGCTGGTGCTGGTCGCAACCGGGTTGTTCTCACTGTTGACTCAGCAGCCGGCCCATTCGCGCGCGCCTCCTCGCCGGTAATCGTTTTCAATTCAACGTTCATGCGGTCGCCGTGTTCAGCCGGGATTGGCCAGGCCTGGACGACTGCGCGCTATTTCTCTCAGGAAGGAGCATGGGCCATGGTGTCGTTCACGTGCGTGAAGCGAGTGTTGTGTGCGGTTGCGTTGTTCGGAGGGCTCGCGTTCGGGATATCCGTGTCCGGCGCGCAAGAGCCGGTTCAACCGGAGGCCGCCTCGTCGCCGCGCGAGCAGGAATTGCGCGGACAGTTGAAGGATATTCTTCAAGAGTTGGACGATCTCAAGCGAAACCGTGAGCAGGCGCTGCCTCCGGCAGAACGGCCAAAGACGGTGACCGAGAAGGTGGCGCCGGAACAGGCGGAGTCTATCGCCGAGACCATGCCGGAATATGAGTTGGCCGATACCAGTATTGTCAGCAAGCGGCTGCAAAAACGGCCGGAAGGCGTCTCGCTCTCCTCCACTATTCAAGCGGAGACGGACTCGCAGCCGACGCGCACGATGAAAGAATCGATGGAGTCGCTGCCGGGCGTCGTGATGCGTCAGGCGAACGGGCCGCGCGATTTCAGCATGGTGATTCGCGGACAGGGGGCCAAGACGACCTTTGCGGTGCGCGACATCAAGATGTACGAAGACGGGTTTGTCCAGACGCAGTCGGATGGTTTGTCGCGCCTCGACATTCACGACCCCTGGTTCATGCGCAGTGTCGATGTGGTGCGAGGGGCGTCGTCCTCGCTGTACGACAACTACGCGCTGGGCGGCATGGTCCATTTCAGGACGCGCCGCGGCAGCGACATCAACGGAGTGGAATCGTTTTTCTCCGGCGGCTCGTATGGCTATCACAAGGAAGCGTTTGCCGTCGGACAGGAAACCGAGCATCTGGATGTTTCCATGTTTGCGAGCAATGTCCAGGAAGATGGCTACATCGCCAACAGCAGCTACAAGACGCAGACGCTCAATTTCAATCTGCGGTTCACGATCAACGACAAACAAAACTTCTACTTCAAGGTGATCAGCAATTGGCTGGATACCCGAGTGCCGACGAGGCTGACGCAAGCGCAGTTTATTGCGGATGACCGGCAAGCCGGCGGTACGCAGACGACCTGCTTGGCCGGTACCTACAACGCTGGCTGCGCTAACTCGCTGGCGCTGCGGCAAGGGCGATTCGACCGCCGGACCATTATCGGCGGGATGTATGAGCGGCAGCTGAACGCGAACACGGTGCTCACCATCGAGGGAGACTACGACGTCAAAGACATTAATCAGACGTTCTCCCAGATCTCGGATAACGTGAATCCCAATTACAAAATGTATAGCGATCTGCGGCATGACGGCCGGCTGGGCGATCTGCCGTTGAAGAGCTATCTCGGGTTCTTTGCGAACCGGATGGAGCAGGAAGGGCAGACCTTCGAGAATTTGGCGAATGGGCAGGGTACGAGAGGGCTGCTGCTGGCGAACAGTCGAGGCTATATCAATAACATCGGCGGCCGGTTTCGCGAAGAGTTAGAAGTGGTGCCGAAGTGGACGCTGGCGGTCGGCCTTGGTATCGAGCAGTCGCACATCAATGTGCAGACGATCAATTATGCGGTGTCCGGATGTCCCGCGCCGCTGACGGCTCCGTGCCGGGCCAATGCGGACCGGACCTACACGAACGTGGCCCCGGAACTGTCGCTGACCTGGAAGCCGGCGGAAGGCTATCGGCATTGGGTCAGAGGTTCAACCGGCTATGGGGTTCCGGGGTTTGGGAACCTGACGCGAGATCCGGTCACCGGCCTGCCCGGCACCAATTTCGATCTTAAACCGCAGAAGAATCTCAATACGGAAATCGGGACGGAGTCGAGGCTGACCAAAGATCTGACGATTCAGCTGGTCGGATTTTGGACGTTCTTCAAGAACGAGATCATTTCCCGCGCTGTGTCGGGAACGAATGTCGCCTCGGTCAATGCCGACTCGTCGCAGTATCGCGGGATCGAACTGTTCTACGACTGGCGGCCCCTATCAGGGCTGCGGCTCTCCGGGGCCTATACGCATACCGATGCCAAGTACATCAATTTTTCAGATCAAGCGAATACGGCGGCAGGGCTCTTAGTTCGCGACGGAAAGAAGGTGCCGAACGTGCCGACCGATGTGCTGAACAGCAAGGTGGAATATGAGCATGCGGAGAGCGGCTGGGGCGGCTGGGTCGAAGGCAGTTATTACAACAGCTACTTTTTGAACAACAGCAATACGTTTGGAATTCCCTCCTACATGATCGGCAATGTGAATATCCATAAGACGGTCGAGATGAAGCATTCCTGGTTCCGCTTCGCCAAGTTCTATCTGGAGCTGGACAACATCGCCGACAAGAAGTACGCCGCGTCCGGCCAAATCATCGGTGGGGAGACTCATGCCGCTGCTGCCGCGAGTCAGGCATTCTTTGCCGGCTATGGCAGAGCCATCTATGGCGGGGTGACGCTGGGCTTGTTCTAGCTGATTGGCGAGGAGGCCGCGGAATAGGCGGCCTCCTCGTTTTCTGTTGCAACCGTGAGCAGCGATCTGTAGACGGTTTTGTCGATGACCTGTAGAACGAGCGTCAACGGATGATTCGTATGAAGACTCGTCGTATCTCACAGATGTTTGGGGCGGCCGCCGGACTGACGGTGGTGGCCTATCTGTCGCTGATGATGCTGGCGGCCGGTTGTCTGTTCATGCATGCGGCGCCACTGGAAGAGCATGCGGGAGGGCATGCGCATCACACGCAAGACTCGTCCCATGCTCCGCTCTGCGCTTGGTCCTGCCAGGCGCTGTCCGGCGGCGGACTTATCGCCGAGCCGCCGGCCGTTACCGCTTGGTCTGTCGCCTGGGCCATCGCGCCTCCGTCTTCTCTCCTCATCTCCTCTGCTGTCACGCCTCTTCTCAGTGCCCGCGCGCCCCCGCAGTCTCTTCTCTCGTAATCGCCACTGTTCATATTCATCGGTCTCTGTGAGTGCCTGACCCTCCGCCGTTGAGGCGGGAGCGTCAGAAGCTGTTTCGGCCAGCGCCATATTCACAGGGCGGAAATTTTTTGGTCTGAGAGCGGTGGCCTCCACTCTCGGAACGACCGGGGCGCAGGCGGCTCCACCAGTGGTCTCCGCTCCGGCCTCTTGACCGTGGCCAGCAGACGTGACCGTTGTGCGGGGGATTGAATCAATGGAAGGAATGGCGATGAGACGATCTCGATGTCGCATTGGGTTTTTGGGACTCGCGGTGATGACGGCTGCGCTCGGTCTGATGACGGAGGCACAGGCTGCGGATGCGGCGCTGCTCTCCGATCACGCCGCGCCGCAAGTTAATGAAGTCGGCCAGGTGATCGTGCAAATCGGCGGACGCTTTTGTGAATACCATCGTGTCGATGTCGAAAGCGCATTGCGGCGCTATCCCGTGGTTCAGCAGGTGGAGTTTTTGAACGACCATGGCACGGTGTTGGTGCGGTATCGGTTGGATGGCGCGCCGCCGGTGCAACTTGCGGCATCGGTTGAACAAGCGCTGGCCTCAGGCATCGGGTGCAAGGCCTGGGTGGATCGCGGCGGATCGCCGCAGGGGAACTCGTAGGAGGGTGGCGATGAGGCGAGCGGAATCGTGCTGGTGGCGAAAGGTTTTGTACGTCGCGACGACGAGGATTTCGAGAAGCGGACGGCGCGGTCGCCAATCGATGCGGGTGGAATTGAAATCTGCGTTGCGTAGACCTTTCGGCGCAGATTTCACCAGGGGGAGCGCGGGTTGGGCGCTCCCCCGCCATGCCCAGGCTGTGTGAGGAGGAGACGATGGAACCGCCGTTGTTGCGCGTTCACGAAGCGGCTGCGCTACTCAGGGTCAGTAAGTGGACGATCTATCGGTGGATCGAGGAAGGCCGCTTGCGCGCGACGAAGATCGGCCAAGGGAGTCTGAGAGTCTTTCGCACGTCGGTGACGGGCCTGATCGAGGGCACAGAGTCCAGCGGCCAGGATCTCTCGCAGGATGCCGCGCGGGACAGGGGACGGAACGGGAAAGGGTAATTCCTAACGGGTATTGGCAGTCATCGGGTCTGGGGGTTGCGCACCCTTCTTCCAGACTTGCCCGGGGACTCGGGGATGGCCTCCACCGAGTTCCCGGCCCTTCGGGGAAAGGATGAGGTGATTTATGCTGGATAGTTTTGAAATGACGCGTGACGCATTTGTCAGTGCTGTGACCAGGAAGAATGCCGGCGACGTTCGGTTCAATGTGGTGATTGTCCGGCTGCTGGCCATTGCGTTGATGCTATCCCGCTGGCAGGCGAATGCGGTGCAGGCCTCGGGTGTGCCGGTGCCACAGGGCTATCGAGCTTGGCCGTCGGTCGAGTCCAATGGGGATGTCTCAGGGGGGGCGCGCTATTTGAGATTGTCCGTCTGTCCGAGGGCGGCATCGGTGACTGACGACGAGACGTTCCCTGTCGGGACCGCGCTCGTGGTGGAAACCTTCTCGGCTGCTCCTGTGACTGGGGGGCAATTGCGATCGGTGTTTGTCATGGAGAAAGTATCGAGCCTGGATTGTCAGGGACTGGGCCATCGTTCGCAGGAAGGATGGGCGTATGCGACGTACTCAATGTCGGGAGGTGGACTCTCGAACGGCGCGGCCTCCTGGGGTCTTCGTCGGTTGCCGGGCACAGCCTGAATCTGGGGTAACGGTCTCCGCATGAGGGCGGGGCTCGGGAGGGGCTAGACTGATCCGGCAGAGAGCCTCGACAGAGGGGGTCTGTGCCGTGCGTTTCCTTCCCTTTCCCCTTCCCCCTTCCCCTAAGACCGAGAAGATGGTCGCTGTAGTATCCGTGAGTATTCATCGGTAGACGGGTTTCGGTGAGCGCCATACAGTGCGGTTCTTTTTCTCTGTGTGACATGGAAGCGATGGCGTGAGCAGAAAACTCTCCTCGACCGGTGTTGTGTTGCTTGCCTTGCTATATGCCTTCCTGGCAGGCCAGGCGGCGGTCTGTTCGCATGAGGGGGCGGCTCTGCAGCAATCGGAGCACGACTCAGGCGAACGCGATCGACTTGAGCTGTTCTGCGGAGGCGACTGCCAGAATATTTCGCCGGTTGCGATGGTCTCTTCGCCTCCAGCGAGTGTGCATGCGTTCCTCTTCATTGCGCTGACCGCTCTAATCGTCATCACGTGTCGAGAAACTCCTCTCGTATTCGTTGCTTCGCGGGCCCCGCCCCTGGCCACGCTCTCGTAAGAATCCCCGCTTTCTACAACGATTTTTGAAGGAGTACGGAACCATGGCTACGCGATGTGGCTGGCCGGAGTTGTGCCGGCTGGCAGTGACGATGAGTGTTGTGAGTGTGCTGGTGGTTGGAGTGGGATGGTCGGAATCACGAGCGCAAGAACCTGTCGTGAAGGAAGAAGAAACGCCGGTGTTGGAGATGGCGCCGATCCAGGTTGAGGGGCAGCGGATTGAGAATGTGGAATCGGTCAAGCAGGCGCTGGCCAGACGTCCGGGGAGCAACATCCTCATCGAGGAAAAGCAGATTACGGAATCCCGCGCGATGAATCTGACGGACGTATTGCAGTTTGCGCCAGGCGTGCGGTTTCAATCCCGCTTCGGCGCCGACGAGGGACAATTCCAAATTCGCGGGACCTCGCTGCGGAACAATTTCCATCATCGCGGGATCAACATTCTCATCAACGGCATTTTCTTCGGCGATGCCGATGGATTCTCAGATTTCGAGTCCATCGATCTGCTGGCCTATGAGCGCATCGAAGTCTACAAAGGCGCCAATGCGCTCCGGTACGGGGCTAACTCGATCGGTGGCGCGATTAATTTTGTGCCGCGAACGGGCTACAGCGCCTCTATTTTGCAAATGCGCATGATGGCAGGCAGTTTCGGCATGGTGAGCGGCCAGGTCTCCAGCGGGAAAGTCACAGAGCCGTTCAAAATCGGCGGCATGAACGCTACGGCCGACTATTACATCAGCGTCTCCGGCAACCGGCAGGACGGATTTCAGGATCACAGCCAGCAGGCCAGGGAACGCATCAATGCCAATGTGGGATTGCAACTCGGGACTCATCAGGAAATTCGCGCCTACTTTCTCCAATCGGTCGTATCCGAAGCGATCCCCGGTGCGTTGACCAACCAGCAGTTATTCCAGAACCGGCGGCAGGCCGGCGGACAAACGCCCTTCCCTGTGCCGGGATTCTTTGCCTGCGTGACGGACAATCAGACGTGCCAGTGGGGGCGGTACTACAACTTGCAGCGCCTGGGCGTGGCCTATCATAACGAATTCGCGATCAACCAAGTGGTCGAGATCATTCCCTACGTCTCGAACCAGTATGTCGATCATCCGATCTTCCAGACGCTTCGGCAGAGCACCCAGAACGTGGGCGGTGAGATCCGCTACGTGAATACCAATCAGTTGTTCGGCATGAATCATTCGTTCACCGCCGGTCTGCAGCCGCGCTATGGCAACCAGAAGCAAACGCGCAATGTGAATATCAACGGGACGGCTGGCGCCTTGGCGCAGGAGTACCGGGCCAAGTCGACGTACATTGGCGTCTACGCCGAAGATGCGCTCGATGTGGCCAAGGATGTGACGGTCGTGATTGGTGGCCGGTGGGATCGGAGCGCCCGCGAGGCCACGATTCAGAACTACGGACCGGCGGGCAATCCGTTCGATCCGTCGATTGGCTCCACGCCGACGACCGCGCAACGGCCGCTGCGGCATTTCGACGCGCTTAATCCGAAGCTCGGCTTCGTCTATCGCACCACGCCGACGTCGCAGCTGTATGGCAACGCCAGCCGGTCGTATGAAGCGCCGCTGAACGTCGAGCTGCTTTCCTCGGTGAATGCGAACGGAAGCGCCAACAGGGGATTCCTCGATCTCGACGCGCAGCGCGCCTGGCAGTTTGAGTTGGGGCATCGGGGTACCTCGGCGGATCGGCGTTACTCCTGGGATGTGACGGTCTACGATCTGGAAATGCAGAAAGAGATTCTCGCGTCGAACATCAATAATCAAAGCACGTTCCAAAACGCTCAGGGCACGCGGCACACCGGTGTCGAAGCCGGAGGCGCGATGGTGCTGACAAAGGGATTGTTCGCGCAAGGCGCGGGTGGAAAGGACGACAGCGTGCAAACTCGGGTGGCGTACACCTGGTCGCGTTTCAAATTCACGGACGATGTGTATGGCGCCGGGACGCTGATTGCGAAAGACGGCAACACGGTGGCGGGAGCGCCGGAGCACAATCTGAACCTCGAAGTCCGCTACGATCATCCGGCGGCCTGGTGGGTCGCGCCGAATGTGGAATGGTCGATGTCTGGATTTTATGTCGATTATCTGAACACCGTAAAGAACCCGTCCTATGTCGTGCTCAATATGAAGTCGGGTTGGAATATGACAGACCGGCTCACACTCTACGCGGAAGGGCGCAATCTCACGAACAAGACCTATGCTGGGTCGGTCGTGGTGAACGACTCGCTCAACCGTTTCGCCAATTCCGCGCAAGGCATCAGCGCGTATGGGGGCATCGAGTACAAATTCTGATGAAGGGGAGGGACGATATGGATATGTGGTGGCGCCGATGATGACACGAGCCGTCAACGTGGCGATGGCGGTTGTTTTGACGTTCAGCGCGGGCGTCTTCGCGCAGGGAGGGTCAAGCGGCGGCCAGGTGGGCGTGGCTCCGTTGAAACGGTATGCATTCATCAATGGCCAGTGGTTCGATGGACAGACGTTTCAGCCCGCGACCTTCTATACGGTTGAGGGGCGGCTGACTCGGGAGAAGCCTGCAATCATCGATGAACAAGTCGATCTGAATGGCGGTTTCGTCGTCCCGCCGTTCGGCGAAGCCCATAACCACAACGTCGAAGGGCCTTGGAATCTGGACGAGGTCGTGGCCAGGTATCTCCATGACGGCGTGTTCTACGTGAAAAATCCCAATAGCATTCGGGATTTCACCGCGCAGATCGCCGGACGGATCAACCAGCCGACCAGCATCGATGTGGCCTTTGCCAACGCCGGATTGACCTCGTCCGGCGGCCATCCGATGCCATTGTATGAGCAGGTTTTGCGAGACGTACGCTATCGCGCCGTTATCGGCGACGTGCCGATGGGATGGTTTCAAGATCGCGGTTATATTGTGATCGATCGCGAGGCCGATCTGCAACGCCAATGGGCCGGGATTCTGGCGGGGAAGCCTGATTTTTTGAAAGTGTATCTCGCGCATTCAGAAGAGACAACTCGGCCGTCTCGCGTCGATGGCGCGGCAGGCAGGAAGGGCCTCGATCCGGCCGTGCTGCCCGCGATTGTGACGCGCGCGCATCGCGAGGGTTTGCGGGTGACGGCGCATGTCGAGACGGCGGAGGATTTTCGTGTGGCGGTGGCTGCGGGCGTCGATGAACTCGCGCATGTGCCGGGCTGGTTGCTCGGAGCGAGTGAGGAGGTGCCGCAGTTGCTGCTGACCGATGAGGATGCGAGGCAGGCCGCACGCGCCGGTGTGACGGTGGTGACGACGACGGTCGCGATGCAACCGCAAGCTGGAGGACATGGCCATCATGAGGCGGAACCATCTCGGCCGGAGTCGGGACATGCGGGTCAGGCTGTCCCATCCCATCGTTTTTCAATAGATCCGGCTCTCTGGCCGCTGGCCCAGGAGATCCAAGCCAAGAATCTGCGATTGCTTCACCGGCATGGCGTGACGCTTGCCGTTGGCAGCGATCATGCCGCCACCTCGCTAGCCGAAGTGGCGCATCTGCATGCACTCGGTATCTTCGACAATCGAACCTTGTTGAAGCTCTGGTGCGAGCAGACGCCGCAGGCGATATTCCCCAATCGCCGCATCGGCCGTCTGCAGGAAGGCTACGAAGCCAGTTTTCTCGTGCTGAAGGAGAGTCCCATCGAACGATTTGAGGCGGTTACGGAGCTGACGTTCCGGATGAAGCAGGGAGTCGTACTTCAAGGGAAGCCGTGACCGATCCCTCGGTATCGTATATAGTCGCGTGTCCCTGCACAGTTCACCTAATTACAAGGAGGATGTATGAATCGGATTCAGTACGGGATTGCCATGGTGGCGGTGTGCGGTCTTCTCGCCGTCGGCCTGACGAGTGCCGCGCTGGCTGGTAATAGCCATGTGAAAGAAACGATTGCGCATGCGAAGGAAGGTGTGGCGCACACGAAGGAAGCGATTGCGCATCTGGAAGAAGCGGTCAAGAGCAGTGTCGATACGCACGCGAAAGAAGCGTTGGAGCATGCCAAGGAAGCCGTGAAGCATGCGGAAGAATCGTTGGCGCATGCCGAGCAGGCAGAGAAGTCGGGCAAAAAAGCCAAGAAGAGCAAGTAAGCGCCAGCCCGTTCAGCAGAGAGACGGCGAAATCGCCGCCTCTCTGCGTCCCATCCTCGCCGACGCAAGCCCGTACGAGTCGATCATACATACGCTGAGTTGTAGTATCCGTGAGCAGTGAGCGGTAGACGAATTCTATTGGACCTCGTAGCCTGCGCGATGGGGAATGTGCCGAAGGCGCGACGAATCGAGAAGGAGGACGGCGGCGGAATGGATGGACTGAAGTATGGAGTGGAGTACGGGGTCATTGGCTTGTTGGCGATGCTAGGGCTCTGGGCCTCGCTGGTCGCGATTGAGCGATGGCGGTTTTATGCCCACGTGGACCCGGCGCAGTTTTCAGTGATCCAGACCTATGAAATCGCGCTGACGAAGCGGCTGGTCATCATTGGCACCATCGCGGCGAATGCGCCCTACATCGGCCTGCTCGGGACAGTGCTGGGCATCATGCTCACCTTTCATACGATGGGCACGTCCGGTACGCTGGCCGTCAGCTCCATCATGGTTGGCCTGAGTCTGGCGCTGAAGGCGACGGCCGTCGGGTTGCTCGTGGCGATTCCCTGCGTGGTAATGAACAATGTCCTCCGCCGGCGCGTGGTGGAGTTGCTGATGCAGTACAAGGCGCAGCATGGATCATGAAGTCAATCAGATCAACGTCATCCCGCTTGTGGACGTGATGCTGGTGCTCTTGGTGATCGTCCTCACGACGGCCACGTTCATCTCGACGGGGCAGGTGCCGGTCAATCTGGCTAAAGCCAAGGAGACGAGCGCTCGGAAAGATGCGCCCATTGTCGTCACCATGACGGCAGAGGGAGGTCTGTTCTTGAATGACCACCCCGTCGCTGAGGGTGGGTTGCCCGTGTTGTTACAGCCGCATCCGAAAGAGTCGCCGGTCGTCGTGCGGGCGGATCGCGTGACGGTGCTTGAACGGTTCGTCGGCGTCGTCGATGAGATTCGCGGCCTCGGGTTTCTCCAGGTCAGTCTGGAGGTCGTGAAACTGTAAGCCGCCGCTCATGAGTAGTAACGGGTTTCGTCCACGGGGAGCGGCGCGGTTGCGTCGCCAGCCTGGTTGGCTCGGCCTCGCGCTGAATACATCGGCCCGCGCGCGGCTTGCTGCGGCGCGAACCGCAGGAATCCCACATCGTGGACCATATCGTCGTACACGGCTTCCATCCCGCCGCGCATGAAATAGGTTTCGTGCCAGAACCCGGTGCCGCCCGAGTGTTTCAAAAATGCTTGCCACCACTCGCGGTGTGGATCGGACCGCGCCCACCGTTCCAAGGCGGCGAAGTCCCGCCAGTATTGGCGCATGCCGACATGCGGCGGCGCCAGGGACCACAAGAGATTCTCGTGTAGCAGCAGCCCGTCTGGTTTCGCCTCGACCGACTGCGCGATTTTTGGGCCGAAGCCGAACAGGGTTTTGAGTCCCGTCAGCCGATTCACGCGCATCCCGAGATAAATCACGACAAGGTCTGGATAGGCGGAAAGATCGACGGTGCGGCGATCGACGGGAAGCGGCATGGCGGTCTCCTGTAGTTTGGCTGCATGTGCAGCAAAAGGAAAGCTAATATATAGATGAGCGATCATAGTATTGTCTAGTGGGATATGAGAACAATTTCATCGATCTGTAGCAGCGATGGGTAATTATGAGCAGTGGTCGGTATACAGGTAGTGAAATTATTTTGTAGGGTAGTGACCTTATTCTCCGGTGAACCGATTTCGTGAATCATCTGCTGCGTCTCATGCACTCCACTCGATCCTCAAACCGGGCTCCGCTCCTGGTTTGCCTCATCGCCTGCTTGCTGGTCGGCATCCGCGCTGTGGCGTCGATGATCTGTTCGGCCTGCTTTCTTGATCTTGAGCAACCGCTGACCAGGACGTTCCATCTTCATAGCGGCGGCGACCATAACTCCTGTCGCCATGGCCGGGTCTCGGCGACGCCCCTTACGGACTGGGCCTGTTTCGTTACTGGAGATGAGGCGGCGTTCGTGTTGCCGGATATTCCGCGGCTTCCGATCATCGTGTCGGTGTTTGTGCCACTTGTGCTGCTACTCGTGTCGTATCGAGCGCGTTTCCCTCTTGCGGCCCACAGCCGCGGCCCTCCTGTCAGCATCTCCTGATTGCCGTTTTTGATCATCATTCAACATGCACGAGCTGGACGCGCGCTGCGTCTGACGCTGCTGATGTGGCGAGTCGCTCTGGTCTGAGAGACCGGAAGGGACCGGTCTGGATACAGGCTGGGTACTCCTTTGCCACGCATGAGCGGCATCGAACGTGGCTGCGCCCCGGCTCCCAGACGTGGTCGTGTACGCCTAGAGGCCGGTGTGCGCAGAAGAGGAAGGTATGTCGATCTCATCATTCTCTGTATCTCGATGTGTTTCAACCCGCATGACGAAAGAGCGAGTCGCCAGCCTGGCGGCAATCGGGCGCATGCTTGCCGGGTGTCTGTGTCTCACGGTGGTGACGGCCTGCATCGGACCGATCAAGCCGGTGCCGCCGCAAAACAGTGAAGCGCCGCCGCCTCCATCGACTGAAACAGTCGAAGCGCCTAAGCCCGCCGAGCCAGCGCCTACTGAGGCCCCGGTCGTGCCTCCCGTGCCACTGCCTCTATCGCCGGCGGAGGCACCGATTCCAACCGAGGGAGATATCCCGACGCTTGAAATGAAACCGGTGCAGGTCACGGCGCAGCGCGAGTCGTACAAGGTGGCCCAGGCGACGACGGCGACCAAGACGGACACGCCGATTATGGAGACGCCGTTTTCGGTTCAGGTGGTCCCGCAGCAGGTCTTGAAAGATCAACAGACGACGCGGCTGGATCATGCGCTGAACAATGTGAGCGGGGTGTTTGCCAATCAGTCGTTCGGTCTCGTGGAGTCGTTCACGATTCGAGGATTCGACACATTCGATTACTATCGAGAAGGGACCAGATTCCAGTCGGCCTTGACGCAAACGGGCCGCAGAGAAATGGCGAATCTTGAACGAATCGAGGTATTGAAGGGCCCGGCCTCCATCCTCTATGGCCGGATCCAACCCGGCGGCATGATCAATCTCGTCACGAAGAAGCCGCTGGAAGAATCGTACTATTCCATTCAGCAGCAGGTCGGATCCTACGATTTCTACCGCACGGCGTTGGACGCGACCAGCAAGCTGAACGAATCGGGGTCGCTGCGGTATCGCTTCAATCTATCCTCTGAGAACAAGGGCTCGTTTCGAGAGTTTGTCGATGACAAGAAGCTGTTCATCGCGCCGGTGGTGCAATGGACCGTGAGCGAGCGCACGCAGATCACCTTCGACGGAGAGTACAGCAAAGGCACGGTGCGGCCGGAGTATGGGACGGTGGCCCTTGGCTCCCGTCCGGCCAGTCTGCCAATCGAACGCAACCTGGGCGAATCCTTTGCCAAGGCCACCTACGAAGGCCTGTTGGCCGGATTCAACTGGTCGCATGCGTTCAACAGCCAGTGGAAGATCCAGCACCGGGCCTATGTGCAATCCACGAAGGAGGATGATCAGGTGGTGTTGCCGCTGGCGCTGCAAGCGGACAACGAAACGCTGGATCGCTTTTTCGCCGGATTTCAAGGGAACAAGCATCGCACGTATACGACGAGTCTCGATCTCACAGGTCACTTCGACACGTTTGGACTCACTCATCGACTCTTGGTGGGAGGAGATTACTATCAGTTCAAGAATACCGGGATGATTGTCGATAACTTCGCATTTCCATCCATCAATATTTTTACTCCCAGTCATAGTGGAAGTCCCCTTGCGGATCCGGCGGATGACTTTGCGTTCAAACTGAAGGAGAAATGGTTCGGACTGTATCTGCAGGATCAGGTGGCCTTGCCGTTTCACCTGCATCTCTTAGCGGGTCTGCGGTATGACAACGCGGAGATCACCAGCGACAATACGTTCGGCGGTGTGCAGACGGTCTTGAGTAGCCGGCAATCCGCCATTACGCCGCGCGTGGGCTTGCTGTGGCAGCCGATCAAGGCGCTGGCGTTGTACGGCAACTATGTCGAGGGATTCGGAGTGCCGAATATCGGGGCGCTAGGTGTGACCGGGGCGCCGCTCAAAGCTGAAACGTCTCAGCAGTGGGAGGCGGGGATCAAGACCGAGTTCTTCGAGGGGCGATGGATGGCGACGCTGTCCTGGTTTGAGCTGACGAAGCAGAACATTGCCACGGGCCATCCCGATCCGGCTCTCGCGGCCTTGGGGTTCTCGGTGCAAACGGGCGAAGCGCGCAATAAGGGCATCGAACTGGATCTGACCGGGGAAGTGCTTCCGGGATTAGACGTGATCGCGACCTATGCCTATACCGATTCGGAAATTACCAAGATGAACGACAGCACGGTCGGGCATCGCTTTCCCAATGTCCCGAAACATGCGGGCAGTGTGTGGGCGACCTATCGATTCCAGGAGCCGGGCCTCAAGGGGTGGAAGATGGGAGCGGGGGTGCTGGCCCGCGGGGCTCGGGAAGGAAATCTGGAGAACGACTACCAGATGCCGGGGTATGCGCTCGTCAATCTAATGACGAGTTACGCCATGCGTGTCGGGCCGACCAGACTGACGGCGCAATTGAATGTGGATAATGTGCTTGGCCAGGAGTATTTCCCGAGCAGCACAGGATTTGGCCGAAGTCGAATCGATATCGGCACGCCGCGTTTCTTCATGGGTTCGCTCAAGATGGAGTTTTAGCCGGATGGCACGGGAGACGGTGACAGAGATGCCGCCTGCTGTGCCTGTTGGCCAGACGGGCACCGGTGCGATGCAGATTAATCGAGCCCGTATCTGGCGCGCGCTGTGGGTGCGAGTGCATTTGTATCTGGGGCTTGTTGTCGGCGCGCTGTTAGTGGTTTTTGGATTGACTGGCAGTGTGCTCGTGTTTTGGCAAGAGATCGACGAGCGGTTGAATCCCGATCTTCTGACCGTGCGGGTGCCTTCGCCAGGCCAGGATGGGCATCGGCCGCTTGGCGAGATGCTGGCGGCGGCGATGCAGGCCGCAGCGCCGGGAAGTCGCGTGACGCAGGTGTACGGCGCGACGGCTCGCGAACGGGTGTTTGCCGTCTATGTCGAACAGCCGTCCAAGGCCTGGCAGCGGATTTTTATCGATCCTTATCGGGCGAGTGTGACGGGGGTACGTAGCTATGGAGCTGATGAGTGGGTGCCGGAGTATTTCATGGACGCCGTGTTCGCGTTGCACTTTCAATTATTCATCGGTGTGACGGGGGTGACGGTCGCGGCGGTTTCGGCCTGGCTGCTGATGTTGTCCTTGATGACAGGTCTCATTGTCTGGTGGCCGGTGAATGGTCGATGGCGGCAGGCCTTCGTCATTCGACGGCCGGCGACGCCGTTCCGGTTCCTGTTCGATCTGCATAAGACGTTGTCGTTCTATCTCTGTCTGGCGATTGGGGCGGTGCTGCTGTCAGGGGCCTATATGAATTGGGCCGAGCCGATCGTCTGGGTGACGCAGCTGTTTTCCCCGGCCACTCGCGGGCCTGCCCAAGCCCCGCAGTCGAAACCGCTGGACGGGGGTAGCCCCATCAGCCCGGAGCAGGCGGTGGCGTTGGCGGCGGCCCGTTATCCGGAGGGTCGGCTGAGTTCGATTTCCATGCCGGAAGATGCAACCGGGGTCTATCAGGTTGGACGGCAGGCTGTGCCGGGGCTGAGTAATTTTTGGTCTGAACGCATCGTGAGCATCGATCAATACAGCGGAGCCCTCGTGGATGTGCGCGCGCCCGATACGCGTCGCAGTGCCGGAGAAACGTTTCTCGATTGGCAGTGGCCCTTGCATTCCGGCCAGGCCTTCGGAATGCCCGGCCGTCTGTTGGTCTTCGTGAGCGGACTGGCCTGTCCGGTGATCTATGCGACCGGATTCCTCATGTGGTGGCGCAAGCGGCGCGGGCGGAAGCGAGCCCACACTCAGCAGGCATGATAGCCCAGTGACGATGTTCATGACAGGAAAGACTTCAGCCGTGGGAGTATCCGTGAGTATGGGGAAGCAGCTATGGTAGATTTCAGCCCGAAACATAAGGACGATGCCATGACGACTCCAATGACACCTGAACCGGCTCCGATCCCGCCGCGCCGATCCAGTCTCCATGATGCCGACTTGGACGGGCTAAGCATTCCACGCCCTGGAGCCCATGACCCGCGACCGTTCCGCCACGGGCGGCGCTGGTTGTTGCTCCTATTGTTGATCGGTGCCGCCGGGGCAGCGTGGAAAGCCGGACTGATTCAATCCGGCGTCACCGTGGACGTCGCTGCGGTCGTTCGGATGCCGGCGGGCGGCTCAGCGGGATTGGCGGCAACCGGCTATGTCGTTGCGCAACGGCAGGCGTCAATTGCGTCCAAAGGCACGGGACGTCTCGAGTTTCTCGATGTGAAAGTCGGCGATCGGGTGAAGGAAGGGCAAGTGATCGCCCGGCTCGAACATACGGACATGGACGCCTTGCGCCAGCAGGCGCTGGCCAAGTTGGATGTGGCGCGGGCGCAGCTCGCGACGGCGAAACCGGAGTTGCAGGAAGCGACGCTCCATTTTGACCGGGTGAAATCGCTGCTCGAACAGGGGTTTGCTACTCAGTCGGAATATGACATGGCCAACGCTCGGCTTCGCCGGGCGGCCGCTGCCGTGACGTCTGCAGAGGCGGCTGTCAGTGCGGCCGTGGCTGAACGGCAATCCGCCGAGGTGCAGGTCGAGAACACCAATATCCGGGCGCCGTTTGACGGCACGGTCGTCAAGAAGTTTGCCGAGGTCGGTGAAGTCGTGGCGCCGATGGCGGCCTCGACCCTCTCGCGCGGGTCGGTGGTGGCGATTGCGGACATGAGTTCGGTCATGGTCGATACCGAGGTGTCAGAGTCGATGATTCAGGGTGTGCAGGCCGGCCAGTCGGCTGAGATTCAATTGGATTCGGTGCCGGATCATCGCTATCGCGGCGAAGTGGCGCAGGTGATGCCGATTGCCGACCGGGCGAAGGGCACAGTCATGACGCGCGTGCGGTTTGTCGAGCTGGACGACCGTGTGCGTCCTGAACTGAGTGCGAAGGTGATCTTTGGCGCGCTTCCCGGCGCGCCTGCTCCTGTGGACCAGTGGGGCGTGCCTTCCAGCGCCGTGGTGACGCGCGAGGGGCGCTCGGTGGTGCTGCTCGTCCGCGACGGCCGGGTGGTGGAAACAGCGGTGCAGGCCGGCGCGTCTGTGGCCGCCATGACGCCGGTGCGCGGGCCGCTGTCTCAATCGGACGAGGTCATTGTGGCGCCTGCGGCGGATCTTCGTTCCGGCGCGGCGGTGGCCATTCAACGGCGCGCTTCGTAAGGGCCTCCAACGTGGTTGATCCGGTCGTCGCGCTCAGTCACATCACGAAGACCTACTCCCGAGGGGGCACGGACGTGTCCGTGTTGCGGGACCTGTCCTTCATTATTCCCGCCGGTACGTTCCTCGCGATCATGGGACCGTCCGGATCCGGGAAAAGTACCTTACTCAATTTGATGGCCGGGATCGACCGGCCGACGAGTGGATCGGTCGTGGTGGCCGGCACCAGGCTGGATGACTTATCTGAAGGCGGCCTGGCGCGATGGCGGGCCCGCCACATCGGCTATGTCTTTCAGACTTACAATCTGATTCCGGTCTTGACCGCCGCCGAAAATGTCGAGTTGCCGCTCGCGCTCACGCATCTCTCGCGCCGAGAGCGAGCCGAGCATGTGAAGACCGCGTTGCGCCTGGTCGGATTGGCGGACCGGATGGATCACTATCCCCGCCAGCTTTCCGGAGGCCAGGAGCAGCGGGTGGGCGTGGCTCGCGCGATCGTCAGCGACCCGACGATGATTTTGGCGGACGAGCCGACGGGTAATCTTGACCGTGAATCGGCGGAAGATATCTTGACCCTGCTGGCGCGCTTGAATCGGGAGCTGGGCAAGACCATCGTCATGGTGACTCATGATCCTCGCGCGGCCGAGCGGGCGCAGATGATTCGGCACCTTGAAAAAGGCGTCTTGGAAAGTCCGCCATGATGCTGTTTCGTTTGATGCTGCGCAATACGGTGCGGCGGCCAGTGCGGCTGGCGTTGACGATCGGCGGGTTGGCGATGGTGGTGCTGGCATTCGGACTGCTTCGGCTCACGCTGGACGAATGGCAGCGCGCGGTGCGAACGGCGTCCAAAGACCGGTTGATCACGGTCCATGCGATGTCGGATGCGCTGACGTTGCCAGTCTCGTACAAAGAGCGCATCGCCGTCATTCACGGCGTCCGGTTGGTGCATTACGGCAATGTGTTCGGCGGCCTGTATCGCGATGCCAAAGAGTCGTTCGGGTCGTTTGCCGAAAATATGGCGACCTTTTTCGAGACGTATCCAGAGATCGTTCTCGATGAAGATGCGCGGCTGGCGCTTTTGCAAGACCGGCGCGGCTGCATCATCGGGAACAAACTGGCCGCTCGATTCGGCTGGAAGGTCGGCGATGTGATTCCGCTCAAGGGCACTGCGTATCCGGGCGACTGGGAGGTGGTGGTGCGAGGGATCTTCCGGAGTACGAATCCAAATGTCATGGGGAACGGAGAGCTCTATCTGCATTGGGCCTATGCCAACGAGAGGCTGAAGAAGGAGGCGCCGGAGCGGGGCGATCAGGTGGGGTGGTATGTGGCCAGCATGGTGCCGGGAGCGCGCGCGCAGTCTGTCGCTGCAGCGATCGACGCGAATTTTGCCAATTCGTTTGCCGAGACGAGAACCGAGATGGAGCAGGCCTTTATCGCCGGCTGGGTCGCGCGCTCGGGGGCATTGTTGCAGGGTTTGTATTGGCTCTCCGTGGTCATGAATGGGATTGCGGTGTTGGTGCTCATCAATGCGCTCGCGATGGCGGTGCGTGAGCGCACTCGGGAATACGGCGTAATGAAGACGCTGGGCTTTCGCCCGCGTCATTTAGTGGGGCTGGTGTTGGGGGAGTCCCTGTTGATAGCCGTCAGCGGGGCCGGTCTTGGATTGGGGTTGTTGTATCCGGCGGCGCAATTGTATGCCGCGATGGTGGCCGGGGGTGGAACCGTGTCGTCGTACGATATGACATTCGAGACGGTCGGGGTCTGTCTGAGCATGATGCTGACGGTGGGTGTGTGTGCGGCGGTGTGGCCCGCGATTCGTCTGATCCGTATGACGACGCTGGACGGATTGCGGCATCGAGGATAACTCGGCGAGGCAGTATGATGGTGTGGGGAGCGTACAGTCTGCGCAATCTATGGGCTCGCCGCGTGACGACGTCGCTGACCGTGGCCGGCTTAGGGCTTGTGGTGTTCGTATTTGTGGCGGTTCTGATGCTCTCGCATGGGTTGGAACAGACCATGGGAAAGACTGGGGATCCGGCCAATGCCATCTTGTTAAGCAAAGGCGCGCTGTCGGAAATCGAAAGCCGTCTTGTGCGCGACCAGGCCAAGATTCTGGCTTCTCAGCCTGAGATCGTGCAGTTGGCCGATCTCCAGTCGGCGGCGGTGAGCGAGATCGCTCTGCAGCTAACCTTGCGCAAGCCGGCAGAGGGCAGCTTGGCCAGTCTCTCGCTGCGCGGATCCTCCCCCGTGGCCTTCGCCGTTCGACCGAAGGTGCGGATCACTCAAGGCCGAGCCTGGGCGCCGGGCACGACGGAAGTGATTGTTGGCGCGCAGGTTGCCAAGCAGTTTCCGACGGCCCGCTTGCATGAGACCCTGCGGTTTGGCCATCGCGAGTGGACGGTGGTGGGCGTTTTCGAGGCGGCGGGCAGTGGATTTGAATCCGAGGTCTGGGGCGATGCGGAGCAATTCATGGCCACGTTCCATCGCACGGGGTTTTCGTCCATCACGGTCCGATTGGCCTACCCGGAGGCGTTGCCCTCCTTCAAAGCCCGGCTCGAGAGCGATCCCCGTTTTAAGATCTCGGTGAAGCGTGAACCGGAGTACTACGAAGGGAAGGCTGAGGGGCTGGCGAGAATGATTCGCGTGACGGGACTGTTTTTAACCGTGGTGTTTAGCGTTGGCGCGATTCTCGGGGCGGCGATGACCATGTCAGCGTCGGTTGCCCATCGCACGACCGAAATCGGCACGCTCCGCACGCTTGGGTTTACCCGCCGCAATATCCTTCAGGCCTTTCTGCTCGAATCGATCGGACTTGGCCTTGTCGGCGGCCTGCTAGGCGTTGTGGGCGCTGCCCTGCTGAATTCCGTTACGATCTCTACGGTGAACTGGGAGACAGGAACCGAACTGGTGTTCGGGTTTCAGCTGTCTCCAGGCATGGCCGGACAAGGCGTGCTGTTCGCCGTGGGCATGGGGGTCGTCGGCGGGCTCATCCCGGCGGTGCGGGCCGCGCGGTTGGAAGTGGTTCAGGCGCTGGGGGAGCGAACGGTCTAGCCGAGTCCATGAATCTGTCATCTGTAGCACTAGTTGGCAATCGTGAGCGTCCATCGGTAGACAGGGTTTTGACGAACTTCTATAACGTCCTCTCCTGGTTGGAGGGCGTCCTATGCCGGTGCTGGTTGCCGCCAGTCTGTTATGCAGTGGCCTACTCTTCAGCTTGCCGGGTTTTGCCCAGGGCGTGACGGTCGAACACGTTCTGCGGGCACAGGTGTTCAATCGAGCGTTTGAATGCGTTGTCTTCTATTCCGTCGCCATTGGGGACGGTCGACTCCAGACTGATGGTTCGCGCGAAGTCGCGACGGTGGCGAGCGGGCGGTTTCTTAAGCATACGAAACGAGTGCGCAGGCTTGTGCCGATGGTGGGTGAGCAGGTTCCGGGCGGGCAGGTCTTGCAAGAGGCCGAGTTGCCGTCCTGCCTGTTGTCTGAACAGGGTTCGTCTTTATCGCTCTAACCTATGGGGAGGTTCTGTATGTTGCACAGAGTTATCATCGGCTGTATTGGATGGGTGTCTGTGGCGGCCATGAGTCCAGGCGCCTGGGCGTTGCAATCGGGCGGTGTCGAAGTCGGCGATTTGGAGACCGGGTCGGTCGTCGGCCAGGCGTTCAAGGAATTGCCGGTCGATCTCGACATCTATGCGACGGAAGTCGGGGCGTTGAAGATTCTGTATCCGCCGACCTCGGTATTGGACATGAAGAACCGGCCGGGCACGCCGGTGTTGGTCCGGGTGACCAACAAGTCTGCCGTGGAACGAGGATTTAAGATGACGGCAGCGGAGAATCAATCGGCGCCGACGGTTTTGAACGTGAAGATTGTGCTCAAGGCGGGAGAGACGAAATATATCGGCATCCCGACGAGCGATCTGTTGTACGCGGCCGGCAGTGTGTTTATGTACGGGGATCATCTCAATCCCACTGGCGCCAGTGGAAGGCTGTTGTTGATCAAGTAGGCGCATGGTTGTTGCGAGAGCGGCGCCGTTTTGGCGCCGCTCTCCGTCGTTCGGCTGTGTCCCGCCCGCGCATTGATTTCCCTCCTGCGGCCCGTTTATAGTCCGATGAGAATCGTTTTTCGCGGAAGGGGGGCACGCCTTGATTGCAGGCCGCCGAATTCAGGTTGCGACCGTCCTCGGTTTCTGCTGCGCATGCTTCTTTTCCCCTGTCTCCCATTCCGTTTCCGTCGCGTCCTCTCAGGATGTGGCTCAGCATGAGCTGGATTTGACACGCGCCGCGCTGGCGCGCGGCGACCTCAAAGCGGCAGACGAGGCGGTGCAGAAGGCGCTACATCTCAATCCTGCGTCCCCCCAGGCGCTTCATCTCCAGGGACTCGTCTTGTTGAAAAGCCGAAAACCGTCCGAAGCGGCGGAGGCATTTGTGCGCGCGCTCAAAGTGAAGCCGGCCTTCGCCGAGGCGCTCAACGATCTCGCCGAAGTCTATGCCGCGCAGGGCAAGCAAGCCGAGGCGCAGCAGGCGCTGACAAAGGCGATTGAAGCCGATCCCAAGCATGCGGAGTCCTATCTAGATCTGGCCAAACTGTATGAGTCGCAGCGGGACATGCCGTCCGCAATCAAGACGTACCAAGGGCTGTTGGCGATTCAGCCGTCGCATGCCGACGGGCTCTTTTCTCTCGCGAGGCTGCAGGATCATGCCGGCGAGACAAAGGCCGCGGCGGAGATGTTGGCCCGGCTGACGAAAGCTCATCCTAAACATGCCGATGCCTGGTATGCGACTGGGCGGATGGCGGAAAAGCGGAACGATCTGGTGGAAGCGGCCTACGCCTACAAGCAGGCGGTGGCGGCAAAGCCGGAGCTGGTTGATGCGCACTACAATTTGGGCTTTATCTATCGCAGCCAGGGGAAATCTACCGAAGCCGAGCGGGAATTTTTGGAAGTGCTTCGGTATCAGCCGGCCTATGCGGAGGCGCATTTAAGTTTAGGCGTGGTCTACACGAGCATGGGACAGCTGGACGACGCGGAGCGCGAGTATGCCGCGGCCGTGGCGTTGAAGCCGGAGTATGCCGAAGCGCACTATAACTTCGGTGTCTTCTATGAGTTGCACCGGAAAGATATGCCGCGCGCGCTGGCGCAATATCGCAAGTATCGGGAGCTCGGCGGGCGGGACGATCGGGTGGAGCGGATCGTCGGATCGACGTTCCGGTAAGGCGCATCACTAATAGGGCCAGGGTCTCCAGTAGGGAGACCAATAGGGCCCCCAGTATGGACCCGGTCCCATGTATGGCCGAATGCGGACCGGTTGTTCTTCTGTCCGCACCCAGACTTTCATGGTTTTGAGCTCGACGATTGGGTAGGCATAGTCTGTTTCGTCCAGCGGCAGGGTGATGGAGCCGGCGATGTCTCCGGTGACCGTGACAAACGTTCCCGCTGGAATGGTGGCGGGATCGAGGAATTCCCGTTGCAGCGCGACAAAACGGCCCTGCGACTGATTCAGTTCCGTCGTGGGCTGGAGCGACGAGTTGAGCGGGAGTTGCAGGATCTCGATGCGGGTTCCCTCCTTCAGGCGCCGCGCGTTCAAGACTTCCCCACCCCAAGTGACGGTTTGGTTTTTATACGAATCGGGCGCGGCTTTGATCTGTGCAAACGCGATCTGGGGGGGCTGGGCGCTGTCGGCGGACTCGTGGCTCGCCGCACAGCCGGTGGCGCCAAGGAGCAGCGCGCTAAGGAAGAAGAGGTGGCGTCTGCGCATAGGCCCAGTATAACAGAGGGCAGGTGGCGCGGGTATCCGTTATAATGGAGCGCATGGGTAGACAATTTCGAAAGGAGCAGGACATGACGCATAGCAGCAAGTGGGGATGGCGTGGCGCGCTCGCGGTCGTGGGCGCCGTTCTGGCGCTGGGCGCTTTCGCGGGAGTTTCGGCGGCGGCGCCTGAGTTAAAGGGGAAGTTCGAAATCCTCAAGGACGAAAAGTCCACGCATCAGCCGGGAAAAGTGAAGATGATCGAATTTGCCGATTTCTACTGTCCCCATTGCCACCGCTTCGACGGCGAGGGCGTGGCGCTTCTCAAGAAGGAATTCGGCGACAAGCTCGAAGTTACGATGGTGGGATTCCCGGTCTTCCAAGGGAAATTGCCGACGCCGTTCGATATGTATGAGCAGGCCAGAACCATGGGCAAGGGCGATGAGATGAAGAAGGTCCTCTTCCGGACGATTCATACCGAAAAAGTGACCGGTGTGCTGGATCGTGCGCTGCGCGAAGTCCTGATCAAGGAAGTTGGCCTCGATCCCAAGGCGTTTGAAGAAGGGATGGCGAGCGGCAAGCCAGCCAAGGCGTTAGAAGAGAGCAAGAAATGGGGCGAGCGCATCAAGGTGCAGCAGACGCCGACGGTCTTGATCGATGGCAATATCAAAGTCGAGCAGATCGATCCGGATAATTTGAAATTGGTCATCCATAGCATTCTGGATGCAGACAAGAAGAAGTAAATGCGAAAGTCCTGAGTGCTGAGGTGGGGAGAGCCTGAACCCCAAGCACTCAGCACCTCAGGCTTAGTGCTTTTCGAGGGAAGATGGCGATCGATCCAATTTGCGGCATGACGGTCGATCCGAACAAGGCGGCCGGCCGGTTTGAGTACCGGGAGCAGACGTACTATTTTTGCGCGACCTCCTGTCTGGATCGGTTCAGTGCCGATCCCGAGAAGGCCTTGCAAAAGGTTCAGGCTCCTCTTCTCACAATGCCAATCTCTTCCACTGCGCGAAAACCGCTCCCGATGATGATGCCGGCGGTGCCTGCCGCCGGCGGTGCGCTCGATCCGGTCTGTGGCATGACGGTACAGCCGGAAACCGCGGCTGGCTCGCACGTCCATGAAAGGAAGACCTATTATTTCTGTGCGACGAGCTGCCTGACGAAGTTCAAGAACGATCCCGCCTACTACGTGTTGCCGCCTGACCAGCGCCCTGCTCGCGAGGTTGCGGTCCCAGCTGGTGCGGCAGTCGAATACATCTGTCCGATGGATCCCGAGATCCTTGAGACGAAGCCAGGCGCATGCCGTATTTGCGGGATGGCGCTAGAGCCGAAGATCGTGACGATGGAAGAGGGGCCGAATCCGGAGCTCGACGATATGAGCCGCCGGTTTTGGTGGAGTCTCGGTCCGGCGGTGGCGGTGATGATCCTTGCCATGTCGGATATGATTCCGAGACAACCGCTGCATCAGTGGCTGGGCGGCGCGCGATTGAATTGGGTGCAATGGCTGCTGGCGACGCCAGTCGTGCTATGGGGTGGGTTTCCGTTTTTTCAGCGCGGGTGGGCTTCGATCGTCAATCGGGCGCCCAACATGTTTACGCTGATCGCCATCGGTACTGGCGCCGCCTATGGATTCAGCACCGTCGGCACGGTCATTCCTGAGTGGTTGCCGGCGTCCTTTCATCAGCATGGCGGCGGCGTCGCGGTGTACTTTGAAGCGGCTGCGATGATTACGGTGCTGGTGCTGCTCGGCCAGATTCTGGAACTTCGCGCCCGGAGCCAGACGTCTTCTTCCATCAAGGGGCTGTTGCGATTGGCTCCGAAGACGGCGCGGGTTGTGCGGGATGGCCGGGAAGTCGATATTCCCCTCGATCAGGTGCAGATCGGCGACCGGTTGCGAGTGCGGCCTGGCGAGCGTATTCCCGTCGATGGCAGGGTGGTCGATGGCGGTTCTGCCGTCGATGAATCCATGATGACCGGCGAATCGATTCCAGTGGAGAAGACCGTTGGTTCGATGGTGACCGGCGGCACGATGAATGGGACCGGCAGTTTGGTAATGCAGGCGCAGAAGGTCGGTCGCGATACGCTGCTCGCGCGCATCGTGCAGATGGTCAGCGACGCGCAGCGGAGCCGGGCGCCGATCCAACGAGTGGCCGATGCGGCCGCCGGCTATTTTGTTCCGCTCGTCGTGGGCGCAGCTGTGCTGACCGCCGTGGCTTGGATCTGGCTCGGGCCGGAACCGAAGCTGGCCTATGCGCTGGTGAATGCCGTGGCGGTGCTCATCATCGCCTGTCCCTGCGCGTTGGGTCTGGCGACACCGATGTCCATTATGGTGGGAACCGGGCGCGGCGCGACGGCTGGGGTGTTGGTCAAGAACGCGGAAGCGTTGGAAGTCCTCGGACGTGTGGATACGATCGTCTTCGACAAGACCGGCACATTGACCGAAGGGAGGCCGGTGCTGGCCTCGGTCCGGTTTGTGCCGCCCTATAGCGATCGAGATGTGTTGCGCTGCGCCGCCAGCCTCGAACAGGGCAGTGAACATCCGTTGGCCGAGGCCATTGTCTCCGGTGCGAGGGCGCGCGGCATCGCGTTGGCTTCAGTGAAGGAGTTTCTAGCCGTTACCGGAAAGGGTGTGACCGGCATCGTCGACGGCCAGTCGGTGGCGATTGGGACCGCGGCATTCTTGAGCGACCGCGGCGGTGTGGTGGGGCGGACTCTAGAGGTATTGGAGGAAGAAGCGGCCGCGTTTCGCGAACGGGGGCAGACGGTCATGTTTGTGGCGATCAATGGGAAGGCGGCCGGCTTGTTAGGGGCCGCCGACCCGATCAAGGCCTCCTCGGCGGACGCCATTCAGCGATTGAAAGCCGATGGGCTTCGGTTGGTCATGGTGACCGGGGACCATGAGCGCACCGCGCAGGCCGTGGCCAAACAACTTGGGATCGATGAGGTGAGGGCCGGGGTGTTGCCGGAACAGAAAGGGCACATCGTTCGTGAACTCAAAGCCGGCGGCCGGGTCGTGGCGATGGCGGGAGACGGCGTGAACGACGCGCCGGCCTTGGCGCTGGCCGATGTCGGGATTGCCATGGGGACTGGGGCCGACATTGCGATAGAGCATGCCGGCATGACGTTGTTGAATGGCGATGTGCAGGCGCTCGTTCGGGCGCGCCGCCTGAGTGTCGCGACGATGCGAAACATCCGGCAAAATCTGTTCTTCGCCTTTGCCTACAATCTGCTGGGTGTGCCGATTGCCGCCGGGGTGCTCTATCCCTTCACCGGGTTGTTGCTGAGTCCGATGATCGCCAGCGCCGCCATGACCCTCAGTTCGGTGTCGGTGATTTCGAACGCCCTTCGGTTACGGCATATCGAATTATAAGTGCGCTCGGTATTCCTGCATGGTACGCTGGCCACGGCATTTCACCTTTCCAGAAAATAGATAGCCGCGAAAGACTGCTATGAATCGAACGACTTCTATGATGACCCTGGCCGCGAGCCTGTTCATGGGAATCCTGCTGGCGGCCGGCCCGGTTCAGGCGGTGTCTCACCTGCTGCTCGTGGCCAACGGACAGGACTTGCAGAACCAGGTGAAAGCGACGGCGATTAAGGTCATTCCCGCTGTTGTGAGCATCGCCTCCACGGTGATGGTGCGCGATCAGGCATTCAGCGACGAAACGCTCCCGTTCGGCCTGTTCAAAGAGCCGCCGGCGCGCCGCCAGTACGGGCAGGGCTCCGGCGTGATCGTCTCGCCGGACGGCTACATCGTTACCAACAACCATGTTGTCGCCGACGCGGTGGATGTGGAAGTGATTCTGGCCGACCGGCGGCAATATAAAGGGAGAGTGGTGGCTACCGATTCGAAGACCGACGTGGCCGTCGTCAAGATCAACGCGACAAATCTGCCGACGGTGCCTTGGGCGGATTCCAATACACTGGCGGTCGGAGAGTTTGTCCTGGCCATCGGCAATCCACTCGGGCTCAGCCGGACGGTGACGTTCGGCATCGTTAGTGCCGTGGGGCGGGCGGACGTCGGCGTGGCCGATTTCGAGGATTTCATTCAGACCGATGCGCCGATCAATCCCGGCAATTCAGGCGGCGCGCTGGTGAACGTCAACGGTGAACTGGTCGGGATTAATACAGCCATCGCGAGCCCAACCGGCGGCAGTGTCGGCGTCGGGTTTGCCATTCCGAGCAACATGGCGCGGACCGCCATGCAGAGCTTGATCAAGACAGGACGGGTCGTCAGGGGATTTCTCGGTGCCTCGACGCAAGACGTGAGCCCGTCGTTGGGAAAGATATTCCGGCTGCCGGACGTCAAAGGCGCAATCGTGACCGACCTGCAAGCGAAGGGGTCGGCCGAGAAAGCCGGACTCAAGCGCGGCGATGTCGTTGTGCGGTTCGACGGCCGCGACGTGATGGACAGTGGGCAGCTGCGCAACCTCGTGGCGCAAGCGTCGATCGGCAGCAAGCATCGGCTGGACCTGATTCGCGACGGCAAAGTCTATCAGGCGGAGTTGACAGTGCAGGAAGCGCCGCGCGAACGGACGAAGAAAACCCCGGCCGCCACTACGGCTTCCACCACGCATCCACTGGCTGGCGTTGTGTTTGACGATGTGACCCCGCCGCTCGCCCGGCAGATGGATCTGTCCGTGAACAGCGGCGTGGTGGTGACCGATATCGAAGAGGGCAGCCTCGCCGAATCCTCAGGCCTGCAACCGGGCGATGTCGTGCTCGAACTCAACCGCCAGGCTATTCACAACTTCGCCACGTTTCAACGCCTCGCCGATCCGCTCAAGCCTACCGACCTCGCGCTCCTGCTCGTCAACCGGCAGGGCAACGCACTGTACATCCCCATCCAAGGCGAGTAGCGACGGCCCTAGATGCTCCGCATGGCTTTTCGTTTAGGCGGGAAGCAGCTTGAGGGCGAGTGCCCGCTCAATCAGCCACACAAAGGCGATCAGAATGATGATGACCGATCCGGCTCGGACGATGAGTGGCTGGTAGGACGACGACTGGCGGATGCCATAGGCCAGTGGAAGAAACAGGGCCACGATGGCGAGTTGGCCGATCTCGACGCCGGCGTTGAAACTGACGAGACTGAGCAGCAGGGCATCTTGCGGCAACCCAAAATCCGACAGGACTCCGGCGAATCCGAACCCATGGATGAGGCCGAACGCGAAGGCGACTGGCCAGCGACGCTGAGCGATTTCCGGATAGAGATTCGCGACCCCTGCGAGGATGACCGAAGCTGCAATGGTCGATTCAACCAGGCGGGATGGCAAATGAACGATGTCCAGCGCGGCGAGGCTCAAGGTGAGAGAGTGGGCGGCCGTGAAGGCGGTGACGATGGCGGCGGATTCACGCGCGGCGGAAGAAAACGTCTCGACCGCCTGCCAGCGGTCGTTCACGCGAACGAGCACCGCGGGCAGCAGCAGCGTAAGTAGAAAGAGCAGATGGTCGAATCCTGTCCAGATATGCCAGATACCTTCGCGCAGATATTGCCGAATTTCCGGCCAGGCGGAGGGAGTATCCAGTGGGAATGTTTGCGCAGGAACGTCTCGGCTGAAAATCGCCGTTCGAGTGTTGTGTGCGTGCGCCAGACGGAGCAGTCCCTTGTGCTGGGCGTCGAGATCGAAGAGGAGGCGGTAGTCGACGGCCAGCGGCGCGCGAGTCGATGAACATACGGCAGTGAACCGCAGCACCGCGTAGGCGCCGTCTGTATGGTGGTCGATGAGGTGATCGGTGACCGCGGTGGCGCAGGTCGTTCCCCCGGCGGTCAGCGTGAGGCGCGAGAGCGCGTAGGCGGCGATGGCGGCATGGCGGGCGTTCGTTTCGCCCCAGGTGATCGCCCCATCGTCGTCCCGATCCAATCCGATCGCATCGTCCAAGTCCCTCAAGGCGATATCCCACTGGCCTTCGATCAGGTGGTCGTGCAGGCGCAACGACAGATAGCTGTCGCTGGATTTGTGGGCCCAGGCCGGTTGGACGAAGAGTATGAGTATAAGCGCTAGCAGGAGCGGTTTCATCGAGCGTGCCTCTGAAGCTGCTGGGCTAGTTGGCGAAGGCGCTGGTCTTCAATCCGATTGCGGCTGAGCCAGTCAAGGACCGGCTCAGCCGCCTGAGGATCTCCAGTAGCCAGTGCGCTTTCGAGCAGAATCCTGGCATCGGCAGGCTCGCGCTGGACGGTCCAATTGGCTCGGGCGAGCGATAGCGCTTGTTGTGGATCTTGGAGCAAGACCAGCGCGAACCGCGCTTCCTCCCGCGCATGCGCGGACGCGCCGCGCTCACGGCCGGCGGCGAATCGCGCCGCAAGCAACGAGGCATGATCGCCGGCGGCTTCCAGGCCCAGCGCGTGCTCGGCCAGTGCGAGCCGCAAGAGCAGGCCATCGATTTTTGTCTCAGCCTGAAGCAGGCGCAGGACGTCTCGATAGCGGCCTTGATCCAGCAAGAAATCGGCGTAGGCGCCCAGCAGGTACTGGTCTCTCACGCCCGCCTGCAATGCCGCGGTGAAATAGCGTTCCGCCGAGGAACTGTTACCGGCGCGCGCGGAGAGCTCCGCTAGTATCGTCGAGAGCCAGAGTCGTTCACGGCCTGAGATCTGCGGACGATCGAGCAATCCGTGGAAGAGCGCCTGGCTTGCGGCGGCTTGGCCGGTCAGGCCTGCGATATCGCCGAGGCAGGCGAGCAACACATGGCGGGCGGCGACACGCGCCAGCGGCTGGCAGGCGCGGCGCGCGTCGTCGTAGCGTGCCTGCACTTGAAGAATCGCCGCCTTGGTCAGCCAGGCCTGCGCGCTGGCCGGTTGCGACTGCAACGCCGCATCTAGATCGGCCAGCGCCGCGTCGAACTGATGGGCATGCTGTCTGATCATCGCCCGCAAGAGCAAGATGGCCGGCGGGGGGGCTGGCTTGTCCCACCAGGGACTGAGGATGGCCTGGGCATGCCCCATGTCGCGCGGGTCTCCCTCTGCCCGGCTCCGTTCAATGTAGCGTGTGGCCAGCGCAGTGGCGAGCGCGATGTTGTGGGGCTCTGCCGCCAGGCGAGTTCGGAGTGATCGAATCTCCCGCGCTGTTGGATCGGCGGCGTTGACGCGGAGTTGTTCAAGTACCTGGGATTCATTCGATGGACGATAGGGGGTGGCAACTGCCAGGGTGTTGTGGCTCAGTGCGAGCGAGATGAGCAGGGTGAACAGAGTTGTGCATCGCGACCGGGTCATCAGCGGAGCCTCGGGCTTATAAGATGGGGTGTTGGCGGGCGCGGCACTTGTGCCGCGCCCGCACGCGATCCGGCGGCGGAGGACTACTGGGACTCGCCTGGATCGATGTGGCGGCGATCGCGTCCATCGAAAGGAGTTGGGAGAAAGGGGAACGCGGTGGAGACGCCGTTCCCCGTGAGGTTGCCGCCAACGGCTCCGACGTTGACGTTCACGCCGTCGCCGAGATAGGGCGTGGCGGAGTTGATGAGAATCCCGCCCACGACGCGCAGGGCGACATCGGTCACGTCGTCGTTCGGCCGGCGGCCGTTCGGCCATCCCGCTTTATCCGGCGTGGCGTTGCCGCTGGCATCGTGGGCCAGCGGGCCCAGCCGTTTCTGATTCGCGGCCGCGGTGGGCGGCACATTCACATCCACGCGCAACAGGTCGGACAAGTCTTCGTTTGTTTTGCCGCTGCCGCAGACCGGCGGGCCAGGACTATAGCGCAGCAGGGCATTGACGAGGTCTTCACGGTTGGCGGTTGGGAAGCCGGTGCCGAAGACCGTATTCAGTGCCGTGGCGAGCGCCGAGTTGCAGTAGTACGACAGGAACGCGGCTTCGTCTTCCGCGTCCGTGGCATTCCAGTTGTCTTTCCGGTCGGTCGCAATGATCAATTCGTTCACGAGCGGATTGCCCATGCGCGCGACTTGGACGAACCGCGAGGAGTTGTCGCGATTGCCGCCGTTCTTGATGACGGTGACTTTCGGGCGGCTGGTGCTGGCGTAGGCGCCGAGCAGAGTATTGCCGTTTGGGCCGATGAGGTCGCGGATGGGGATTTCCAGCGCAATCGTATTCACATTGAATCCGCTGAAGGTATCTCGCGCGGCGCCCACGAGCAGGGCATCGTTGGCGTCGTCGGACGGAGAGAGAATCGGCGAGATGTGCAGATTGAGGGTGTCGAAGGTGCCCCCGAGATCGATGTAAAACGTTTCGTCACGCTGTCCGGCGAAGACCCGCCCGCCATTCTTCAGCGGGAAAATTCCTTTGGCCGCGAGCTGTTCATAGTTCGGCGTGGTGCGTGGACCGACGTTCGACGGCACTGCGTACATCGTTCCTGTGCCAAGCTCCCGTGACGGCAGGCCATAGCGGGTTTCCGTCACCGTGTAGGTTTGGCGCAGCAGCAAGCCTTCCGATCCGGCTCCTGTCAAGCTCGTAATCGGCGGCAAGGCGGCATAGGAGAGCGGAAACACGTTCGCCGGCTGGCGGAATTCAGTCTTGAACCGGATGGCATAGACGATATTCGCCGCGACGTTGTTCTTATTGTTGTCGATGTGAATCTCGTACAGCACATCGTCGGCGAAGTTAAAGTAGTTAGGACCGGAGCCAGGTTCCTGGCCGGGGATCACGTTCATGATGAGCACGGCTTTGTCCGGATCGTTCCAGCTTCTGAAGAAGTAGAAGTCGGTGATGTCGGCGGCCGGATCGTTGGCGATGAGCGGCGCTTCCCGATGGCTGGCGGCGAATGCCGGGGCCGCCGCCATGAAAGCCAGCGTTGTGAGTGTGAATGAACGGAGCAGCGAGCGCATAAAACCTCCTTGCTGACAAAGCCGCCTTGTCGGCGGCGGTGGTTATAAATCCGGTCGTGTGGGTGGGGCAGGCTCGGACTCGGCTTGTGTCGCCAGCGCCTGCTCGGCGCCCGTGAGCGCGTCAGTTTGCGGTGTGCGCCGGTCATCGACTGACGCGGCCGCCGGACCGGCGGCGACGATAGGACTGCTATCACTGCCGCTGCATCCGGACCAGAGTCCGGCGGCGCAGATCAGCCCGAGCGTTGCGAATGCGGACGATGTGTTCATGCCAGAATCCTCCTCATGTAAAATAGCTACGGTTAAATGAGCCTGCTGCCGGCAGTCTGTTGTCCCTTACGCAGGCCGATGCGCGGTTGGATCTCTTCCTGAAGCGGATGTGGAGCAGGGCTGTGTCAATGAGGCTTGTGCATGGCCGCCATCGAACGGGCGTAGAATGGTCCGCGATGGGCAATCCGATCGCGGCGCTGTTCTCGTAGAGATGGGAAGGGGAGGGTCTATGTCGCTCATGTCGCCGGAAACGGCCGGATTGGATCAAGAGCAGGAATGGCAGCAGTTGATTGCGAGGACGGCGGAGGGCGATCAAGCCGCCGTGGCTGCCTTGTACGACCGCACGAGCCCCCAAGTATTTGGGCTGGCGTTCAAAATTCTCAATAATCGAGAGGCAGCCGAAGAAGTCACGCTGGATGTCTACACGCAGGTCTGGCGCCAGGCGCATACCTACGACCGGGCGCGCGGCGCGCCTGGTGCCTGGTTGATGACACTCGCCCGGACGAGGGCAATCGACCGGTTCCGTGCCGGTGCGGCGGAACATGGGCGCATGGAACCGCTGGATGCCGCTCATTTGTTTGCCAGCGCTGGCGACACGCCGGAGCAGGATGCGCAGAGGCAGGAGCGCCAGCGGTATGTGCGGCGAGCGCTGGCGCTCTTGACCGACGAACAGCGGCAGGCGATTGCCTTGGCCTATTTCTATGGGTTGAGCCATAGCGATATCGCGGACAAGCTGGGACTGCCTCTGGGGACCGTAAAGACGCGCGTCAGATTAGGCATGATGAAATTGCGCGAAGCTCTCGCGCCCTATGAGGCGGAGTTGGCGCCGTGATGGATCGATCATTACCAGAAGAGTGGGAAGATCGGGCGATTGTCCTGGCCTTTGGAGGATTGGATCAGGAGGGTCTCGCTGCAGCGCTGGCCGGGGTTCAAGACGGCGAGGCTGCACGCGCGCTGCAGACGGTGGCGGCCTACCGCGCCGCTGCCGATGCATTGACCGGTGCCGTCGCTCCCGTGATGCCTTCTCCGGCGTTGCGCGCGCGGCTGGTAGCGATGGTAACGGCGGACGCTGAGCGGGAAGCCCGCCAGTTCGAGCTGGCCGCCAGCCTGGTGGCATCGGCGGCTGTTCCGGTGTCCCCTCAGGCGTCGGTCAAGAATCGGCTGATGGCTCGCCTAGAAGGCCGGCCGGACCTCCAGCGAGATGCCAGCGGCCCGGCGCTGAGGTTGAAGAAAGTGCCTGCCGACACTGCATGGTCTCGCCGCGTGGCGTTTGCGTGGCGGCATGCGTTCGTAACGCTGTGCGTCTCGTTTCGGTTGTGTTGGCATGCGCTGCGCACCCTGCTGCGGACTCTGGCGATTTCCGACCGGTCGAGTGCCACGCCAGACGAGGCGAAGGGGGGGCGGCATGAACAGGGTCTCGCTTTCATCAAGGCAGCGGAAGGCGTCTGGCAGGAGATTGCGCCTGGCGTGGCGGCCAAGGCGCTGTCGTTCGATTTGGTTTCCAGGAGAGCGACCGCCCTGTTGCGATTTGCTCCAGGGACTCGGTATCCACCGCATCGACATACGGAGATGGAAGAGCTGTATGTGCTGCAAGGCGGGTGTTCCATTGCCGGCCGCGAGATGGCGGTGGGGGATTATCATCGCGCGGAAGCCGGCACGGAACATCATGAGACGTCGACTGCCGAAGGGTGTGTGCTGCTCGTGATTTCTTCACCTCAGAACCAGCTGCTCTGATAGCGCGCGTTCCGTCCACGGCAACCATCCGTTTCCTGCTGTGTCCTCGTATCATGTGTGAGTGGATTCAAGCCGGTTGATTTGTCCGGCCTTATGGTGCTATGAAAATAATATTCGTAACACTGGCGCGGGAGGCGTGCGATGGATAAATTGGTTCGATTCGGGGTATCGCTCGATCAGCGGCTGCTGGGAGATTTCGACCGCCACATTCAACAGCGGCAATACGCGACTCGGTCGGAGGCGCTCCGGGATCTCATTCGGAATCAGTTGGTGGAGGAAGAATGGGGTAGGAATCGTGAAACGGTCGGGACGATCACGTTCGTCTACGACCACCATGTCCGCGACTTGACGAGCAAGCTCACCGATATCCAGCACGACTATCACGGAAAGATTCTCTCCGGCATGCACGTGCATTTGGACCACGATCATTGCCTGGAAGTGCTGGTGGTGAAGGGGAAAGGCTCGGAAATCAGAAAGATCGCCGATGCGCTCGTGAGTGTGAAGGGCGTGAAGCACGGCAAGTTAACGATGACCACTACCGGCAAAGGGCTGGATTAGTCCGTGCAAGTCTGTGTCATCGATGGGCGCGGTGGCGGACTGGGGTGCAGGCTGGTGGCGGGGTTGCGGGCAACCTTGGGACCGGAATGCCAGATTGTCGCATTGGGGACGAACGTGGCGGCCGCCGATGCGATGAAGCAGGCCGGAGCCGGGCAGGTGGCGGCTGGGCCGCAGGCGATTGCGCGCAGGGTTCCGACCGTCGATGTCATTGTGGCGTCGTTGAATATGATGCTGCCCGGCGCCATGCTGGGCGAAGTCACTCCTGAGATTGTGCAGGCGATTCTTGCGGCGAAGGCCAAGAAGGTATTGTTGCCCTTGAATCGGGCGCAGGTGGAGATCGTGGGGACCGAAGATCGGACCCTGGAGATGTTGATCGACCGCTCGCTCGTGCGAGTCGGATCCTTAGCGCGGGCAGCCTGCCAAGCCTGATCGTCTGTTTCTCTATATGTTGAGTTGCGAGGCCACGAGGGTCTGCGCCAGTCGATGAGCCGGCTGTCGTTCGATCATCGTGGGCGTCTCATCCGTCCATAGCGTTGGGAATGAGGAGTTATGGAGATGAGACGCGTTTCGCTCTGGATACTGACGGCAGTCGTTGTGCTGGGCGTAGGGGAATCGGCGCAGGCCCATGACCCGGATCTGCCTGAATTGGAAGTGCCGGAGGTGTCTGTGATCGGCGAGCGGCCGGTGGCGGCCTCGTCGCAGCAGTTTATTCCCGACAAAGAATATCTGCTTCAGCCGCAAGGCCGCCCGGCCCAGGTGCTGCGATTGATCCCAGGGTTTCTCGCGGTCGAGCACTCCGGCGGCGCGGGGAAGGCCGATCAGTATTTTCTGCGCGGCTTCGATGCCGACCACGGCACCGATGTGGGGTTCTTTGCCGATGGGATGCCGGTCAATATGCGTTCCCATGCGCACGGACAGGGCTATACCGACCTCAACTTCATTATTCCGGAAACCATTGAGGGCTTGGAGGTGAACAAGGGGGCGTATCTGCCCGAGTACGGCGATTTCACCACGGCTGGGGCGGTGAATTTCAAAACACGTGAGATGGTCAATGAGGGCGTAGTGCAGGGGGCGGGCGGCCAATTCGACACGCAGCGCTACTTGCTGATGTTCTCGCCGACAAAGGACAAGATTCGTACGCTGTTTGCCGCCGAAGGCTATTTTACGAACGGGCCGTTTGAATACGATAACCGGTATTTTCGCGCCAACCTGTTCGGCAAGGCGACGACGAACCTGACCGGCCGGGACGAGCTCAGCCTCAAAACCACGTTTCACCAGGCGCATTGGAATGCGTCCGGTGAGATTCCGTTGCGGGCCGTTCATGACAGCACCATTGATCGTTTCGGGGCAATCGATCCGTCGGAAGGCGGCAAGACGCTGCGCACGACGGCGCATTTGAAATACCACTACGACACGACGACAGGCGGAGAGTTTTTTGCCAACGCCTATGCGCAGTATTACCGATTCGATCTCTATACGAATTTCACCTTCTTCCAGAACGACCCGGTCAACGGCGATGGAATTATCCAAGCCGACCGCCGGGTGATGTACGGAGGCGATCTCGGATACAAGCAGCGAGGGGAGGTGTTCGGCATCCCCAGCATCGGGACCATCGGTGTGCAAAGCCGTGTAGACGACATTCATGCCAGACTTGGCACGCAAACGAGGCGGGCGGTGACGGGGGTGACGACGGATAGCGATATTTTTGAAGCGTCCTATGCTCCCTTCGTCAAGGCGGAGGTGCAGCCGACGGATTGGCTCAGGCTGGCCGGCGGTCTTCGGAGTGAAACGTTTACCTTTGATGTTCGTAATCGTTGCGCCACGTGCGCTGAACAACCGGCGGGCCGGAAGAGTTCGAGCATTGTGTTGCCGAAGATGAATGTGGTCCTGGGGCCTTGGGCCAGCACAGAATTGTTCCTGAATTATGGCGAGGGCTATCACAGCAACGATGCACGGTCAGCGGTGGCGCTGGGATCGTCACCGTTGGCGCGGGCCAGGAGCTATGAAATCGGGGTGCGGTCGAAACCGTTCGGCTCCGAGGGGTTGGAACTGATTGCCACGCTCTGGCGTCTTGACCTGAAATCGGAGCTCGTTTTTGTCGGCGATGAAGGCACAACGGAAATTCGCGGAGCGACCACGCGAGAAGGCGTGGAAGTCGCCGCGCGCGGGCAGGTGTGGGGGCCGCTGTATTTCAACGGAAGCGTCACCTGGACCAAGGCGGAATTCCGCAATGGCGATGCTATTCCCCTGGCTCCCGAAGTGACGGCCTATGGCGCGCTCCTCTTAAAATGGCCCGAAGGGCTGACGTCACAATTGCAGGCGACCTACCTCGGCGTGCGACCGTTGATCGAAGACCGCAGCATCAAGTCGCCAGCCTGGATCGACTTCGATTTATCGGAGCGGTATCAATTGCCGATCAAGCTGTCCCATGGACGTCTGGAGGCGTTCCTGTTCATCCAGAATCTCTTCAACACGAAATGGGAGCAGGCGACGTTTGCCTTCGCCTCCCAGCTCCGCAATGAACCGGCTGCCGTTACGGATATTCATTTTGTACCGGGTAATCCACGGATGGTTATGGGCGGCTTAGCCTGGTATTTTTGACAGGTTGCTGAAAACACTCTCCAACGGCGTTCTCGGCTCGCACAAATCCTCAACGTACCCCAGAGGGTACGCCTCCGGTTCGTGCGTCGCCTGCGGCCTTGTTGGAAGAGTGTTTTGAGCAACTGTATAGTTAGACCATATGAATACAAAGCATAAGCTACTCTCACGAGACTATTTCAATCGTTCGACGGTTGACGTTGCCCGTTCACTCATCGGCAAATATTTGGTGCGTGCACTTGACGGGCGTGAAATTGCCGGACGTATTATCGAGGTGGAGGCGTACGTCGGTCCTCAGGATAAGGCCTGCCATGCATCCAAAGGGAGAACGCAAAGAACGGACGTGCTATTCGGTCCCTGTGGCATGGCGTACGTGTATCTCATCTACGGGATGTATCACTGCTTGAATGTGGTGACGGAACGGGAAGAGTTTCCCGCGGCCGTGTTGATTCGGGCGATTGAAATCGATGGGCAATTGATCGATGGTCCAGGTCGGCTTTGCCGCGCATTGCAGATTGACCGGAGTTTGAACCGGCTCGATCTGACCACTCAAGAAGGTTTGTGGTTCGAAGATCGGGGTGGCCGGATTTTACGCAAGCAGGTTGCTGCGCTTCCGAGAATCGGGATTGACTATGCCGGCATTTGGGCCAAGAAACCCTGGCGGTTTCGATGGCAGGCGGCGTTGAAGCCGAAGCCTGGGGGAAGTGCGGGGCGGCGTCGAGTGGCAGGAGCCTAGGGGGCTAGTTTCAGAAGCGCTGAGGCGAGAAAAAAAGAAACGGGGCCGTCGTATAGCTACGACGACCCCGTTTCGAGATTCACTACAGTTTCGACTACTCGATCTTGCGATCCGCGCCAATCTTGGTGGCTGAGGTCACCGGGGGAGCAATCTGGATCTGCGGACCTTGTACCTTTGGAAGCTGTCCAGCTCCGGCGCTCTCGACGATCCTGGCATTATCGGTCTTGGTCAAATTCTGCCGGGAGCTCTTGATGGAGTCCGCGGACTTGAGCAGGGTTGCTTCGCCGCGGGCATCGGATTGACCCGGGTCATTGGCGGTGGGCTGGCCATTGACGGGGCTTCCGCTGTTCTTCATCGGATAGCCTTCATGCTTGGGGAGCAATGAGGGGTTTGCAGAGGCCAACGACAACGTGAAGAGCACACCGGACAACGTCGCAATAGTGCCGAGTACGAGCTTCATACCCTACTCCTTTGAAAAATGGTGACTGGAGAAAATACGTTTAAGAACAATTGAATTTTTTAGGCCGAATCAAGTGGGGGGAATCATAGCGATGGGGGGGTATCCCTGTCAAGCGAGAAAGAGAGTCGTGAGGATATAGTAGAAGCGGTCTATCGCTTTTGAATGGGCGAATGCGAGCGGCCAGTCCGCATTCGATCCGCGGTTCTTTGGTGTCCTGTCGCCGGCCTAGGCGGTAGGACGGCGAGCAGCCGGACGCCGGCTGCGTCCACGGTGGCGGAAGGCCGGACCTCGGCTGACTCCGGGGAGGCGAATCGTCAGCGTGGTCCCTTCGCCGGGGGCGCTGGCAATGGTGATCGATCCACCATGCTCTTCGATGATTTTCTTGACGGTTGCGAGACCCAAGCCGGTGCCGGAACGCTTCGTCGTAAAGAAGGGCTCGAAGACCTTGTCGAGAATTTCAGGCGGAATGGGGGAGCCGTCGTTCTTGATCAGGATCTGCACTTCAATGCCGCGGCCGGCGCGATGTTGCGTGACTTGGATATACAGGTGGCCGCCGGGAGTCATGGCTTCTCCGGCGTTCTTGAAGATGCTCAGGAAGACCTGCTGGAGCTTGGCTTCATCGCCGCGCACAGGAGCGATCTGCGTCGCGTAGTCTTTCGTGACCTGGATGCGGGTCACTTCTAAGTCGGTGCCCACCACCACCAGCGCGCTTTCGAGCACTTCTGGAATGCGGCAGAGCCGCCGGTTCAGTTCCAGCGGCTTCGCGAAATCGAGAATTTCGTTCAGGATGGCTTCTACCCGGATCAAATCGCGCATGGCGTTTTCCACGCGGGTTTGCGGGTCAAAATCGAGAATGCCTTCGGCGGTCACTTCTTCCAGCTGGGACCGGATGGCGCCGATCGGCTCGCGGATTTCCGTGGCGAGGAAGGCGCTGAATTCTCCGATGGCGGCTTGCCGCTCTTGTTTGCGGATCGCCGGTTCCAAGATGGTCGGCGTTGCCGTAGGGGCGGTGGCGCTCTCGGCTCCGGCTTCCGGTTGGGCCACTGGTGCGGCCATTGGCGCAGGCGGAGCCTGAAGCAGGTCGGCCAGTTTCAGAATGACCGGCTCCAACGTGCGGGCATCGGTGGCCTGATAGCGCGAGGCTTCCTTCGACCCGAGGGTCAGCGTTCCGCCGACCTGTCCGCGGACGAAAAACGGAACCACGAGCGAGGAGACGAACCGGTCTTTGTAGAGGTGCTTATGGTCGAGGAAGCGCCCTTGAGTCGAGGCGAGATCGTGATCGACTCGCGGCTTTCGGTGCCTGACGGCCCAGCCGGATGCCGAGCTGTCGAGTGTGAGCCGGTGTCCGGCGCGCATGTCTTTCTTGCTGTCCTTCTCGCTTTTTTGGTCGCCGGCTATGCCGAGCACTTCCATGCTGCCAGCCAGAGGATCGTAATAACAGGCCCAGGCCCGGTCATACGCAGTGTATTGATTCGCCTCTTCCAGTACCTTGATGATTTTCTCTTCCAATTCAGGCGTGAATTGCGCCGTCGGCGCGGTAAATATTTCAGCGACTGCCGGCGTGGCCGGCGCTGGCTCACGCGACACGTAGGGGCGGCTGAGCACCACGTTCATGTCGAACAGGCCTTCGCGCTCCAATGCTTTCGTAATGTCGTCGCCAGCCTGTTCGATCAGGCCTTTTTCCTTCTTGGCGAAGGTGGCGTTTTCTTTTCTGGCGATCACGAGAAAGCCGTACGTGCGCTGGCGATAGCGAAGCGGCATGCCGAGCAGCGACTTCGCGCCTGGTGTAATGAGGCGCAGCCGGATTGTGCGGCCGGCTTCCTGATCTTGTGGCGCGGATTGGACCATTGCGGCTTGGGCCGAGAGCGTCCGCAGGATGGTCTGCACATCGCGCGGGGTAAAGCCGCGGGTGGCGTGGCTGACAAGTGGCCCTTGCTCCTGGTGGAAAATCGCGGCGAGCGCCGACTCTGCTCCCAAGTCGTTCAGAGCGGTATTCAGCGTCCGTTGTAAATGGGTTTCGGCGTTCTGTTTCGATTGGGTCGCGGGCATGGTCATGGGTGGCGTTCTCGATTAAGGGACCGCATTCTAGCAACGATGGAGGGGTGATGCAATGACACGAGGCTAGATAGTTTAGTCTGGATTGATAATCTTTGGGGCGCGGCGCTCGACGATGACCTGTTCGACCGGCGGCGGGTCGAGGCGGCGCACGCTTAGGATGCTGGTGACGATGCTGATCACCAAAGCGCCTCCGACGGCGGGCCAAAATCCCGACACTGTAAAATCTTTTACCAGGTAGGCCGTGAATTCCAGCAGCAGGGCGTTCACGACGACGAGGAAGAGTCCCAGTGACAGGATGATCAGAGGGAGCGTGAGGATCAACAGAATCGGCCTCAGGATGAGATTCAGAAAGGTCAGGACCAGGACGGCGGCCACGCCTGCCGTCAGAGTCGACGCCTCGATGCCGGGGACGATGGCAACGGCGAGAAAAACGGCCAGGCCGGTTATCAGCACACGGATGAGCGCCGCCTGCATCCCTCCGTGAAAGGGCGAGGCCTGTGCGAATCGGGATATCTGAACTCTCTCCATGCCGGAAGTCTCTTATTGCGCCGCTGCGGGTGCCGGTGGCGGCGCCGTGACTTTTTTCGCTGCGGAGTAATGCACTTCCGTCGCGGTCAGCGCCTTTTTGTCCTTTGTCGCTTCGATCACCACGCGATCGCCGATCGCCGGCGGCTCAGTCGATGACGGGTTGCCCTTTTCCTTGAAATGCGTCTGTTTGGTCAGTTGCACGGAGACCGTCGCGCCTTTGGGGGTTTTCACTTCGATATGAGTGCCATCGATCGCGGTGACGGTGCCCATCACATGCTGGCCCGAACCGTGGGCCCAAGCAGCGGAAGATGTGAATATAAGCGCAAAAGCCAATAGAAGATGTCGAATCATTGTCGGTGCCAGCTCCTTTTGAAAAGGATTAGTGATGATGACCGGACCCTGCCGATGTGGCAGCCGAGTCATCGCCTTGGAGAAATTTATCGAACGATGCTTCTTCGTCGGCCGCATGTTGCGACTTGGGGTTGAGCGACTTCATCGTCTCCAACTCCTGCGGCGTGAGTTTGGGCAGATGTCGGATGAAATGCACCAGCTTCCAGCTGTCGAGATCTTGCTCAGGGTCGCCCTCGCCCCAGGCCGGCATGCCTGTGAAGCGAATGCCATTATGAATCACCCAGAAGAGCTCGCCGTCCGACATATTTTGAGTCGGCGACTCACGCATATCCGGCGCTTTCGGGTAGACATTCTTTCCGATCGGCGTCTGGCCGCTGCCGTCGTTTGCGTGGCAGGTGGCGCAGTGATCGGCAAAGTGCGCCAGGCCGTCTTGCAGCACCTCCGGGGTCATGGGAACAGGGTTCGGTTTATTGCGTTGTTCGAGGGGGATGGCCAGATAGCGAACTTGCCGGGCCAGCAACACTTCAAGCGCATTGGGTTCGGCTTTGGCACTGAATCCGGTCGTGAACGATTGATAGCCGAACCAGGCCAGCAACGCCAGGGTCCCGACGATTCCAATGACCAGTATCGCGATGAGTTTCGTGCGCATCAGCGGCCTCGTATTCTTCACTATACAAAGTCTTGCCGGGCAATGCTACTGACCGGACCGGTCACCGGAGGCGGCGATCGGACAGCGGAGCAGGCGAACCAGTAACAGGACTGTGACGGGGATATACATCAGCATGCCGGTCATGCCGAGGAGATCCTCTCCGATCCAGAAGGTCATGCCGAGATTGAAGGCCAGCACGCCGTAGTAGAGCCCCACGCCCAGGAGGAGGCGAGGGGTCGCAGAACCATTTTCGATTGTTCCGAGCGGCGGGAGGCGGCGATCCAGTTGGAAATAGATTGCTAGTGAGATCAGTCCCACCACGGCCCAGCCGGCGTAGTTGGCCAGTGGCACACCGAAGTGCGTGCCGGGATCTGGATAATAATAGATTTTCCCGAGAAACCAGCGATCGCCGCGCAAGGCAACGGGATCGATAACTATGTCGATGAAGGCGAAAAAGAGCGCCGTGACCAGCAGGGCGCTCCAGCCGGTCCGCGCGTCGCGGTCGAATCGTAACGGCGTCAGCCAGCCCGGCGCACCGGACGAGGCCGCGTTCGGAAGAAGGAAGCACAATGTCAGACAATAGGCGGCGTAGAGCAGAAAACTGAACGAGATCGAATCCATGAACGGGATATTGGAGAAATATAGCTCCTGTCCAACAGTTGAGCCGTTGTAGTGATACCAGCCGAAGGGGATGCCGTTGCGTGTCGAGGAATATTCGCAGATGAATGCGGTCGCCCAGCTAATCAGCCAGAAGCGCCAGGTTCGCGGCCAGCCGATCAATTGGATGGCCGCAAATAAAAACGCTGCCAGGAAGGTGAAAACGTAGGGGCGGAAGAGGATGGTCTTGAAAAAGAGGGCGATGATCTCCACAGTAACAGGGCCTCAAACGTACTTGTGGTCGCGGAACCATCGCACCGCTTTTTCGAGCGCGATTTCCGGCGGCGTTTGCGGGATGCCAAGCTCGCGGATGGCTTTGCTGCAATCGTAGTGCATTTTGTATTTGGCCATCTTCACCCCTTCCAGTGGAATGCGCGGGGGAATGCCGGTGACCCAGGAGAAGGCCAGATTCAAATAGGCGAGAGGGAGAACGATCTCTCGCGGGAGTTTCACCGAGGGCATCTTGACGCCGGTGAGCCGGCTCAAGATTTCGAAGATGTCCCGCAACATCAGGTTCTTCGTGCCGAGAATATAGCGCTCACCGATCCGTCCTTTTTGCATGGCCAGCAGGTGTCCGGCGGCCACGTCATCGACATCGACGATGTTCATGCCCGTTTCAATATAGGCCGGCATGCGGCCTTTCATGAATTCGACGATCATCTGTCCGGTGGGAGTCGGCTTCACATCGCCTTCGCCGACCGGCGCACTGGGATTCACGATGACGACCGGCAGTCCCTGCTTCGCCAGCCGCAGGACTTCCTGCTCGGCCAGATATTTGGAGCGTTTGTAATGGCCAGCCATCTGGGCGAGCGAGACGGGCGTGTCTTCCGTGCCGAGCCCGCCGCCGGGCGGCAATCCAATGGCGCCGATGGTGCTGCAATAGACGATGCGTTCAGTGCCGACGTCTCGCGCGGCTTCCAGCAGGTTTTTTGTGCCGGTCACATTGACATCGTAGAAGATCGCCGGGTTTCTGGCCCAGAGAGCGTAGTGCGCGGCGACGTGGTACAACTGCCCGCAACCGGCAAGGGCCTTGCGCAGCGAGTCCTTATCGCGCAGGTCGCCATAGACGCCGTCGATCTTGAATTGCTGCAAGTTAGAAAAGTCGCTGTCGCGGCGGGCGAGCACGCGGACCTCGACCCCGGCTTTGATTAACGCGCGGACCACTGCCGCGCCGACGAATCCTGTTGCGCCTGTGACGAGAGCTTTCATAGGAAATGCCGAGTGCTGGGAGCTGAGCGAAGCGACCAGCGCTAGTTCTTCCGTGACGTGATGTATTGCGCGATCTCGCGGAGTGGATCTGCCGATGGCCCGAAGGAGGACAAACGGGTAATCGCGCGTGTGACGCAGTCGTCGGCCAGTTTCTTGGCCCCGTCTACACCGTAAAATGTTGGATAGGTCTTCTTGCCGCGTTCGGCATCCGTGTTCGGATTTTTGCCGAGCTCTTCGCGAGTGCCCGTCACGTTGAGAACATCGTCGGCAATTTGGAACGCCAAGCCGATATCCTCGGCGTAGCCGGTCATGTCATCGAGCTGTCGATCAGTCGCGCCGGCGGCAATTGCGCCCATTCGCACCGCCGCGCGCATCAGCATGCCGGTCTTGTGCTTGTGAATGTTCTGCAACGTCGGCAGATCGATGTCTTTATTCTCCGCTTGAATGTCGAAGACCTGACCACCGACCATGCCCACATTGCCAGAGCCGTAGGCCAGTTCCTGGATCAGGCGGACCTGCCGCACGGGATCGCAGCCCTTCATCAGGTCGGGCCGGCTGCACAGATCAAAGGCCATCGTCAGCAAGGCATCGCCGGCGAGAATTGCCATCGCCTCGCCGTAGACCTTGTGATTCGTCGGCTTTCCGCGGCGGAAGTCGTCGTTATCCATCGAGGGCAGGTCGTCGTGAATCAGCGAATAGGTATGGATGAATTCCAGCGAGCAGGCGACGGCCATCAGTCCGGGTGGTGTCGTCCCCAAGGCTTCCGCCGCGGCGATCGTCAGAATCGGCCGCACCCGCTTGCCGCCCGCCATCAGGCTATAGCGCATGCTCTCATGCAACGCTGTCGGTGGCGTTGTGGCTAGCGGGCTCACGTCATCCAAAAAGCGATCCACCGCGATCCGCTTCTGTTCGAGATAGTCCTTAATGTTCATGGAGATAAAGGGGGTGGTTGCTATCAGTTCTGTATTTTGGGGGAGAGTAACAAAAGGTCTAGGGGGAGTCAAACAGGGGATAGCCGAAGTTGGGCAGCGATGTTCGAGACCAGTTTGATGGCATGTTTGTAGGGTCGATTTTGTTGAAGAGCTACTGGAGGACGCCCGAGGCATGGCCGGTGTGCGTGGTAGTCGCGTGCTGAAAAGGAGTTGTTGATATATAATATGAATGCTAACTGAAAAGGATTAATGAGAGGGCTAGCATGATTATTGGTCGGATATGTCTATCATCGAAGAAATCTAGCCGAGGGCCATGGTTTTGCAGATTACTCGCAGTCGGTTTGCTATTGAGTATTAGCGCCTGTTCAGGGGCTGAGCTTGAGACCTCGCAACAAGTAGTGGCGCAACTTGTTCAGCAGGGGTATCTCAAAGCTTCGAACGCAGGGACGGGTGATCGTTTTGGCTATAGAGTTGCTGTGAGTGGGGATACCGTAGTTGTTTCAGCTCTTTTGGAGCAAAGCGCAAGTACGGGGATTAACGGAAGTCAAGTTGCCAGCACTGCTCCTGCGAGTGGAGCGGTGTATGTATTTGTCAAAACTCAGACGGGCTGGGCTCAGCAGGCATATCTCAAAGCGTCGAACGCTCAGAGTAATGATTGGTTTGGGTATTCCTTGGCGTTAAGCGGAAACACCTTGGCCGTTGGTGCTGTGCTTGAGGATAGTGCTGCAATCGGTGCGAATGGTTCCCAGGATAATAATGGGGCGACTGACAGTGGGGCCGTATATGTGTTTGAGCGCGTCGGCAATGTGTGGATGCAGCAAGCCTATCTAAAGGCTTCGAATACCACATCTGGCCATGGATTTGGCTCGGCGGTCTCGCTTAGCAACGAGACGCTTGCCGTTGGAGCATTTATGGGCGATGCCGTATATGTATTTCTTCGGTCTGGCGGGAGTTGGAGCCAAGAAGCATTACTGAGGGGGGCAAACACTGAGACTGGAGACTGGTTTGGGAGCGCAGTTTCTATCGATAACGATACATTAGTAGTCGGCGCACCGCTTGAGGCAAGTGCTGCCGTTGGGATCAATGGGAACTATGCAGACAATACCGCGTCTCAAAGTGGCGCGGCCTATGTTTTTTCAAGGGCGGGTGGGATATGGACCCAGCAGGCTTACGTCAAAGCGTCTAATACTGATGCCAATGATGGCTTCGGTTTCTCTGTGGCTCTAAGTGGCGATACGCTGGTGGTGGGGGCTGTGGGTGAAAGTAGTTCAGCTAAAGGGATCAATGGAAATCAGATAGACAATACTGTACCTCACAGCGGGGCGGCGTATGTATTCATAAGAGCACGTGGCGCATGGGTTCAGCAGGCCTACGTGAAGGCCTCCAATACTGATGGCCCAGATGTGTTTGGAAGTGCGGTTGCATTGAACGGTGACAGGCTGGTGGTGGGGGCATGGGCGGAAGAGAGTCCCACCACGGGGATTAATGGCAACCAGACTGATAATTCTGCCGTAAATAGCGGTGCCGCCTATGTGTTTAAGAGGAACTCGGGGGTATGGAGTCAGGAGGCCTATGTGAAGGCCTCCAATACGGGGGTCGATATGTTTGGGACTTCAGTTGCGTTAAGTGAGAGTTGGGTCGTTATCGGGGCGCCGCTTGAGGCAAGTGGTGCAACCGTAGTTGATGGAAACCAACTGGACAATTCCGCTCCTCAAAGCGGAGCTGCCTATGCATTCCACTTTTAGAAGTCGAGCCCGCCTGTCTCAATTGAGGGTATCTCTCACATCATCTCCTTGTTTTTCCTTCCCCTGCTTCGCTATACTCCTTCCACGATGAGCATTCGAAAAGGCGGCGGAGATTGGGAGCCGATGTTGCTGGGGATTGAGCCTCGGCACTGCAAGGTCTGCAAGGAAGGTCTCTATCGGAACAAGACCTTCTTGACCGGCGGTTGGTCCCGCTGTGCTTCTTGCGACGAGTTTGTTCACTATAGTTGTCTTGCCAGCGGCAAGGTGTCGTTCCTGAAAGCCCGTCCGCGTGTGTGCAAGGCCTGCCGCGCGCCTCAAGAAAGCATCCCCTCTCCTTCACCTTCGAAGGATGAGACTCCGGCTGCCGTCGGGTCGTGACTACCTCCAATACTCCGTTGAATCCAGTTCCCTCTCGCACCGAGTGGCACACCTATTTTTCTGAAGCGATCCGGCTGGCGCTGGCGCCGCTGGTCCTGCTCTTTGCGGGATTCTTTACCTCTAATTTCATCATCAGCGGTCAATATACTTGGCCGCGGACGAGCCGCACGCTGGCACTGACACTGACGGTTGTGATTCTCTCCTACGAGTTTGTCTACAAGGAACAGCTGGCGCGTCAGGTGTCGCCGGAACGGGCGAAAGCCGTTCTGTTGTATTCCTGCGCGATTCCGTATCTCGTTGGAGTGTTGGTGATGCTGGTGCTCTGGAAGCTGTAATCGGTGCGACTGGCATCATAAGGATAGTCCATGGCCCAGGTCATACGCAGCGGCGCGTTTCTCCAGCAATGCTGGTCCGTTCATCCGTTGTGCGTCACCGTGAAACGGATAGCCGACGATCGCACGGTGGTGTTGCTGTGCAGCTCTTGCCGGTCCGCGCATCATGTACACTGCGCTTCTGTGGCAGCTCAATCAGCGGCGATGCCGAACCAGCCGGACGCAGCGGTTCCCGTCGTGGCCGGTGAGGCTGAGGCGCTGGCGAAGCTGGAAGCCTGTATTGCCGCCCATCGCCCGGCGCTGTCGTTGCGTGAGATGGATGTGTTTGAAGACCGGGTGTTGATCCGCTGCGCCGATTGCCGGCTCCACTATGACCTGTCGGTCGCTCAGTTTGAAATGCGTCAGAAGTAACCCATCATCATTGGCCTGCTTCGCAGTGATCTCTACCCATGACTGTCGCGCTTTCGTTCACCGATGAAGAGGCCGCCCTTGTCGTGGATGCGCAATTCTTTCGCAAGAAAGAGCGGATCTCAGCGAAGGTGCGGGCGCAGCTCAATGCGACCTATGCGGGGTTGGCGGAAGAGTTGCGCCAGATCAGCCTGATCGCACCGCCTGGGTTTAATCCTCGCGCGCATCAGTTTGTCAAAGGCGAACAGCTCGAATCGTTCCCCTATCAATATCTCGATTATCCAAAGCATTTCGACGGGCCGAACAAGTTCACCTTCCGGACGTTGTTCTGGTGGGGGCATCATGTGGCCTGCGCGTTGATTCTCGAGGGGGAGGGAATCAAACAGTACAGAAAACATGTCGTCGACCGGTTTCATCAGGTGGCGGGGCAGGAATTGGAACTGTCGCTGGCCCCGACGTTGTGGGAGTGGAAGCGGGGGGAAGGCTATACGCTGCCGATCACACATGATCGCAAGGCGCAGATCGCGTCGGTGCTGGCCGAGCGGCGGTTCATGAAGATTGTGCGATTCGTGCCGATGACCGATTCCCGGCTGCAAGCTGGGTTGCTCCCTGACCTGAGCCGTGAAGCGTTTCGATCGCTGTTGCCGATTATGGCGGTCTGACGGCTCGGTGTTTCTGGAATTGTCTCCTGCTGCCAACTTGGGTAGACTGAGCTAGCGTCGGCGCAACATATGTTTAGCGTGAGGAGGCGTCCGTGAAATCAATGATGCTAAGACAGGTGATGGGAGTGAGTCTGGTCGGAGTCATGGCCGTGATGGCCGGATGTGTGGGGAAGGGAGAGACGCGTCATCTCGAAGTTCGGACGCCAACGATCGCGGCTCCGTCTTCTGAGCAGGAGCCAGTCAAGATTGTCATTGAACCGCTGGAAGATCGCCGCGACGACAAGACGCGGGTGGGGCAGCGGACGCATCTCTGGGGCGGCGAGACGGTGTTCAATGTGGTCGGGGATCGTCCGGGAGAAGTGATCGCGCAGGCGCTGGCGGATCGTCTGAAGAGCCGCGGCTGGCGGGGACGCCCCTGGAAGGTGCAAGTCGGCCCCCGCGCGGAGGTGCCGGATGCCGACATCATTATCAGTGGCCAGATCGCGGAGTTTTCGGTGACGGCCAAGAGCCGGGTGTTTTCGACGGTCCTCAGCGCCAGCAACAAGCTCAGTCTTCAGGCGCGCAATGTCGGGGATAACAGCGCGACGATTCGGAGTGTCGAGGGCGCGCAACGGACCACGGTCTTCTGGTTTTCCGAGGACGATGCACGAGAGTTGTTGGCGGCGACATTGCAAGACGGCATTGACCGATTTGTCGCGGATACGATGATCGTGGACCGGGCATTGCGGCCAGCCCATTAAGCGCAGTGGAGGCGAGGGAGATTCGGACGCGTGCGTGAGCGGCGCTGGGAAACAACGACCCCGCTGACGTTCGGCCAGGTTCTGGCGGTCGGCGAACGGCTGGCCGCGCTGGGCCTCAAGCCGGCAGTGCCCGCGCAGGACGTCATTTGTTATGTCGAGGAATGGACCGTCTCCGCGCCGGACGCCTTCGATCAGCTCGATCCCTGGGCCACGGAAGACGTCACGTTTGTGCATGCGCGCGAGGGGTGGCGGGGCGATTTTTTTCTGCTGGCCGGGGCCTATCATACGGTCTTCCAGCGCTATCAGGATGTCGGCGCCTATTGTTCGGTGAGCCATCCTTGGCGCATTCGCGAGCCGTTGCGACGGCATGAGCCGCGCGGCATGTTCTGGCTCGGCTTCCGTCACGCCCATTCCTTCCTGCGCATTCGCCTGCAGACGACAGAGGTGATTACGCCGGGCGAAACGCGGGCCGACGGCGACCGCGCGGAATGGCTGGACGAGCGGCGGGCGGCCTTCCTCGATGCCATTGCCATCCTAGACCTGCCGATTGAAACGTTGATCGAGAAGCAGCAAGTCATCTTGCGTCCGGCCGATCCCGCGACGCCGTTTTTCTGTTCCTGGCCCGATGCGTTCGGCCCCTGCCAATTCGAGTACAACACGCCCGACTCTTTTGAGTTCCTCGTGCCGGCCAGCAAGCTGGCGGCGACGTTCGCTCCGGAGCCTGCCGGAGTGCGCGCCTACCTGACGGGATTTTCCGAAGAGGCGCTGACCGATTTCGCCGCTATTGAGCCGGGTGCCCGTTTTGCCTACCGCTGTTCGGTCCATTGTCCGCTGGACGAGCTGCCTGAAGTGTTGGAAGCGATCCAGCCGGATGGCCGCTTGTACGCCACGCTCTGTGAGTTTCAGACGCAGACGATCTTGCCCGAAGGGGAAGATGCGTCGGCGATCATCGGCATCGTCGGACTGAACGGGCAGTTCCAGATCGAAGCCCGCCTCAACCGGGCGCCGATCAAGGAAGAGGCTATGGGGCCATGGCTGGAACGTCTGATCGGGCATCCGGTCGCGTATGCGCCGCTTCCCGCGTTTGTTTAGCGGACGACTGAAAACGATCCCCAACTTCGTTCTCAACTCGAAACAATCCTCAACGTACCCCAGAGGGTACGCCTCCGGCTGTTTCTTGTCTGCGGCCTTGTTGGATGATCGTTTTGAGCCGTCCGTTTTCTCGCAAAGTTTGACAATCCTATGAAGATGCGAAACGGTAGGCATCATGTCTCCGGCACAGAGCCTTAAGGCGATTCTCGCCAAACCCTTCATGCCGGCGGTGTTTTTTCTCTCTGGCGTCTCCTACGACACCCTCACGCTCACCCGCATCGACCGGTTGCAAGATAACTTGTTGTTGCTGACCTATTTGCTGCTCCTGGGCGTGCTCATTGTGCTGACTGGACGGTTGGGGATCGAACCGGCGCCGGATCGCGCGCAGCTGGCCTCGCTCTCGCCCTTTGCGCGCTGGATGCTGCGCGCCAGGCCCTATTATCCGATGGCCGTGCAGTTTCTCTTGGGCGGGCTGTTCAGCGCCTATGCCATTTTCTATTCGCGCAGTGCGACCTTGACGAGCAGCGCGATCTTCTTTGCCTTGCTGATTCTTCTGCTGATCGTGAACGAGTTTCTGCGCGACCGGCTGTCCAGCCTGCGCTTGCTGATCAGCCTCTATGCGTTGGTCTGTTTCGCCTTCTTCACGTTCTTTCTCCCGGTCATGACCGGGCTGATGAACGCGGCCATTTTCCTCGCGGGCGCCGGATTGACCGCGGCGGTCACCTTTCGCGTCGTCCACTTGATCTATCGCAATAATCCAGATCGCTCGAAACGCGAAGCCGTCAAGGTCACGGCTCCGGCCTTTGCACTCATCGGACTGCTGGTGGGCTTTTACTTCCTGAACTGGATTCCGCCGGTGCCGCTTTCGATGGAGTTCGGAGGCATCTATCGCAATGTACAGCGGCAGGGCGATCACTTCCTGCTCACCTATGATCGGAAGTGGTACGAAATCTGGAAACGGTCGGAGAACCCTTTTCCTGCCGGTGAGCCGATCTACTGCTTCACCGCCGTCTTCGCGCCGGTGGCGCTGGACACGACCGTCTATCACCATTGGTATTTCCGGCCGAACAGCAGCAAGCCCTTCACGCATGCCGATAAAATTCCCATCAAGATCTCCGGCGGCCGCGACGGCGGGTATCGCGCCTACACCGTCAAACAGCGCCTCGATCCGGGCGACTGGCGCGTGGATGTCGAAACCGAAGACGGCCGCATCGTCGGCCGCGTGTCGGTGCGCGTAGAGGAGCAACGCGAAGTGCAGAAGGCTATGAAGACGGTGATCTACTAAATCGGGGGCATGTTATGACGCGTAGCGCGAGAAATCATTCCTCCTGGTGGTTGCTCACGGACACAATTGTGCCCGTAGCCTTAATGGCACTGTGGAGTCCTCCGATTTTTGCGATCTATCAGCTCTCTAGGGGGAATATTTTGCTAGGTTCTATCACGCTCCTTATTTGGTTGCCGTTGTTCGCTTGGGGCGTGTCGGTATGCCATCGCCGCCAACTTGTGCGATTGTGGTTGGCCTTGGCATCGACGGGAGTGGTTCTATTAGTCTTTGCAGCAATGATTTTGCGAGTGGCATGATCGTCGCTTTTGCAAAGGCCTAGCTGATCATAATAGGTCATAATGGAACGTATTAATGGCATCAAATTGCTAGAGGAGCGAGAAGGCGAAGGGTTATCTGTGTAAAATGGCGACTGTGTTGTCTGCAACACGAGGATCTCTCTGCGTCAGGGAGATGAGGCGCCGCTTAAGGCCAAGCAGGTTGAGCATTTTCCCAAAGAAATTATTCGAGTGGAGAGCGGTGTCACTTTTGTGGATCCTGCCATCATGCCTGAACAGCGTCTGGTCATTGCGCTGCTTCGCAATCGAGGCCGGGCCAGCATGAGACAATCACCGTAAACTCGTGTACAATTTCAGCGCCTAGCTTGGAGGATTGTCATGAGTGAGATTGAACAGCTTGAGCGCACCGTCTCAAACCTTTCTCCAGGAGATCTGGCCCAGTTTCGGGCTTGGTTCCTCGAGTTCGATGCGCGAGTATGGGATCAGCAGATTGAATCTGATCTGAAGGCTGGGAAGCTCGATAAGCTGATGGCCGAGGCCCGCACAGAGCACGAACAGGGGAAAACACGGCCTCTGTGAAGCATGCCGCGTCATCACGGTTCTGGGCCGCGTATCACGCTCTCCCCGAAGATGTTCGAACACTGGCCGACAAGAACTTCCAGCTTCTAAAATCCAATCCGCGACATCCCTCTCTTCATCTCAAGCGAATTGGCGTGTTATGGTCAGCGCGAGTCGGCGACCACTATCGCGTTCTTGGCTTCGACATCCTCGACGGCATTACCTGGTTTTGGATTGGCACACATGCCGACTATGACAGGATGATTGCATCATGACTCCGATCGAGACCGCTAAGCGACTCCGTCCCTGCCCTGCCAGCCCCAACTGTGTGTCCACTCAAGCTACGGACGACGGGCATGCGATTGCGCCGCTCTGCTATCGCAAATCGCGGGTGGAGGCGAAGGAGGCGTTGAAAGCCATTGTTCAGGCCATGCCTCGCACCAAGCTTGTCAAAGAGGACGAGTCGTATCTGCATTACGAATTTACCAGCCTGTTGCTTCGGTTCGTCGACGATGTGGAGTTTCTGTTCGACGACGAAAGCAAGACCATTCATTTCCGTTCCGCCTCACGCACTGGGTATGGAGACTTCGGGGTGAATCGGAAGCGGATGGAAGAGATTCGGGCTCTCGCCAACGAGAAGCTCTAGTCGGTTGTGGAAAAACTCGGCGAGGGAAAAACATAAGGATAACATGCAGCATAATGATTCCCATACCATCAAGGATGATCAAAAAGACCGTCCAGCAAGGCCGTAGCGAGCGAAGAGGCGAGGCGTACGCTGCGGTACGTTGAGCCTCTGAGTGAAGTGAGAACGCCGCTGGTGGTCTTTTTCAGCATCCGGTTAGCGCTATACGGTAATTTTCTTGGGAGTTGTCTCCTCGCTTGCTATGCTTCCATGGCAGGAGGGCAACTGCTATGGGTTTCAAACGAAAAGGATCGCGCATCGAGGTCGGCCGCGCCGGCCGGTTGCAGCGCGGCGCACTCTCGGCGCCATGCACCGTGCTGGACGTCAGCGAAACCGGCGTCAAGATCGAAAGCCGCCTGTTTGTGAAGAATGGCGATGCGCTTCAGCTGGCGATCGATTTTGAGCAGGGAGGAACGTTGAGGTGTGGTCTACAAGTGATCCATGTGCGGTCTCCGAAGTTCGGCGCGACGATCGCGTCGATTACCCCGGAGGATCGTGAACGGCTGGCCCATATTCTTGACGAGTACGCGCAGAACAGCTTTGCTCGCGGCCGGCGCTGAGCGCTATAACTTACGGCAGGTTGCCGCAGGGGTCAGTTCCGTTTCGGACAATTCCAGATTCGAGAGATAGGCCCAGCCCATCAGATAGCCTAGATGCCGGTAGGCTTCGAATTCTTCCAGCTCATACCACTGAAATACGGTGCTGGTCTGCGGAAACTCCTTTCCCTCCGGCGCCTCGACGATTTTCGTGACTTTCTTGATGGCGAGCTGCGCCCGCTCGCGGGCCTGTTCGTCGTCGATCATCGAGAGCAGCCGGTCTCCATCCAGGTGAGTCGGATTTGTCGGGGAGCTTGCCAGCAGCGCGTCGGCTAATGGCCGGCCGCTTTCCGGATCGGCGCTGACGAAGATCTTGCCCGGTGCGGCTAACGACGGATTTTTTTTAAACAGTTCGGTGTTGTAGGCGTAGGGTTTCAGATAGTGAATGACGGTCGGGGTGCCGTCGGGGCGTTTGACCCAAAAGCGCCGGTACCAGACAATTTCATGCGCCTCTGGAATCTCGCCGCACCATTCGACACCCTCGCCGAAATAACTCTTCATCCGTTTTTGTAAATTGTGCAGGTAGTCGTATTGCCAGGTGGTGTCCAGCGTGGCATCGCCCACGATCACATGGCTGACTTGGCGGCGGAGGAGGGTTTGGACGCCCAGGTTGTCGTAGAACGACCCGTCGGTGATCTCGATCCACCGGCTTTTCGTATCCGGCCAGATCCGCTGGATGGTCATCATCAGGAAATAGTCCCAGACGGTAGTGATCGGGGTATTGAATCGGCGGGCGTAGTTCCATGTCTGGAATTCGTTGTTGATATTGAAGGGAGCTGTGCCGAACCGGAACAGCAGGCGTGCGATGTCGTTCCGATACCATTCTTCGACCAGGCTGTCCAGGTCCAGCCCGGCGCCGGAAGCCGTCATGGCTTGAGAGAGTCGGACGCAGGCGTCGGCGCGAATGCGTTCCGCGCGCGGCTTATGGCAGGTCCCTTCGGTCAGGTCTTCGACGACGACTTTCCGTGGATTGAACCAGGCAGGCGTGCCCTCGTCGGTTTGTGCTTGAACCACCGGCAGACCGAAGCCGGCGCTCTGGATATAGCCCAGACCGTCGGAGCCGGTGTAGTCGCGCGTGAACTCGAAGTTGTAGTTGTCCCGATAGGGACGGTTCGTCTCGGTTTCAAACGCGCGGGGCCGGCCCCGGTTCACCAGATTGCCGTTGATAATCAGGTACGGCGCGTCGGCGTCTTTCCGGTTCAGCCGGACCAGCGGGCTTTCCTGCTTCCCGCGCAGGTAGGTGAGCTGGATGCGGTCTTCATAGGGCGTAAAGAGGTGCAGTTCGTTGCCGATTTCCGGCGGGGTTTTGATATGCAGCACCAGATCCCAGAGATAATAGGGGAGCAACCGCCAGGCATAGCCCCACATGAGCCTGGGCCCTTCCCAGAACCCGCCTTCCTTAATAAAGCCTGAGTGGTGCCGCAGATGGGCGATGAAGTCCTGGTGGGGATCGAGGAGTTTCCCTTGATCCATGGTCTGGACCAGATTCCCATAGGCGTCGTCCTGCTCCTGACCCAAGTGTGCGAGCATCCAGCCCGCGATATAGGATCCTCCTGAGACGGTGCTGAGGTAGTCGATCTTCGGCAGGCGCTGCATGTCGTGAAGGGATTGAAGCATTCCGAGGTGAAACGTCGCGGAGCGGATGCCGCCGCCGGAGAAGGCCAGGCCGGTCAGCTGCGGCGGAACCGTGGTCGCAGTCGGGGGATTGGCCGATACGCTGTGGGACTGTCCAGTAGCAACAGTGGCGCGGCGCTCCTGGATGTAGGCGTATTCTTCCTGATAATCCTGAACCAGAGTCTCAGGCTGATAGGTGAAGGCCCGCTGGCGAATCTCATAGGTCTTGGTCGGGACGGTGTGACAGGCGGAAAGGGCGGCGCTGAGAAGAAGACTTGCCCAGAGCCAGTAAGCAGGGTGGCGGTGGTGCGAGCGGGTGGTCACAGGCGGCACTCTAGCGGAATCTTGGAAGCGATAAAAGAGGACGGGAGTCATTCCACTTAAGCTTTGGGAGAAACAGCCGAGAGGGTGTTTAGTGCTTGACCGGCGGGAGCTTCGGGCTCAAGCGGGTCGTGTGCTGGAAGACGCATTTCGGGCAGGTGTAGTGGACGAATTGCGCGCCGCCGACCAGGCGCTTCTTCATCGGCACTTTGCACCAGGTGCAGAGCCGGTCCGGGAGCGAGGCGGCGGATGCGGTCGGAGTCGCGGCTGGAGTCGATGGGTTGCTCATGGTGGGGCGCATTGTCACCGAGGGGTGTGAACCTTGTCAACCGGCGTGGGAAGCGTCCCAGGTGGCCAGAGCTAAAAAATTTTTTCGCACGGCGTCTCACTGAAAAAACTTCATGGTATAGTGCAAAAAATGTGTCGCGCGAGTCTCTTTATCCTTTAACAGAAAGGCCTTTACCCATGAGCATCTCGGCTGGATCCGAGTCGTCAATCTTACCAACGAATACCCCTGCCGCCGCGTCGCTGCCTGTCCAAGACATGGTCGGACCCGGCAAAGCATGGGGCCTCTGCACCGCCGTCGATCTCCAAGATTGCAATCCCGACCTCATCCGTGATGCTGACCACATCAAGCGCTACGTCGTTGAGCTGTGCGAGCTCATCGGGATGAAGCGTTTTGGCGAGTGCCAGGTCGTGAATTTCGGCGAAGGTCGTGTGGCCGGCTACTCCATGGTGCAGCTGATCTCGACCTCGTTGATCGGCGGCCATTTTGCCAACGACACCAACAACGCCTATCTCGACATTTTCAGTTGCAAAGGGTACGACCCCGCAGTCGTCGAATCCTTCTCGAAGGAATTCTTCGGCGCGCGCCGGAGCATGGCGACGGTCACGCTTCGATACTAGACAGGTCGAAATCTTTCTGTGAACTGGCGAGGGGGCTGTCCATTCGCGGCCCCCTCGCTGTCATCTCCCGAACGATCGCTCTCGCATGAAACCCACCACCATTGCCGAGTTTTTCCAGTTGTTGCCGGCCTCGCTCGACCGGGACGCCGCCGAAGATGTTACGGCCGTCTATCAGTTCGATCTGAGCGGTGACCAGGGTGGACAGTACTCGGTACAAGTGAAGGACGGGGTGTGTACGGTGCAGTCCGGCGTGCATGCGGATCCACAGGTCACGATCTCCATGACCGGCGAGGATTGTTTGAAGTTGCTCAACGGCAAGCTCAATGTGCCGGCCAGCGTCATGACCGGCCGTCTCCGCGCGAGTGGCGATATGGGCCTGGCCATGCAGCTCAAATCGCTATTTCCTACCCTCGGTTCCTGATCCCCTTCTGGCGGGTGTCTCGCCGTTCCCATCTCAGCAAGCCGGATGCGCGGAGTCTGCGCTTGACGGCCCTTGCTCCACTCTGCGACGCTGAGGGTTCGTTCTCTTAACCAGAAAGACCAGCCGTCATGTCGATACAGTGGTTCCCCGGGCACATGAATGTGGCGCGCAAAGAAGCGGCCAAGACGATGGAGGCGATCGATGTCATCGTCGAAGTGCTGGACGCGCGTGTCCCTCGGGCCAGCTGCAATCCGTTAATCGAAGAGCTGCGACTGCCCCGGCAGCGCCTCTGTCTGAAGGTCCTCAACAAGGCGGATCTTGCCGACCCGGTTGTCACGAAGGCCTGGCTCGACCGGTATAACCGGCAAGAGGGCGTGACGGCGGTGGCCCTGTCCTGCAAACATTCAGGCGATGCGGCGAAGATTCCCCGCTTGTGCCAACAGATCGCGCCCCATCGCAATAGCATCGTGAAACCGTTGCGCATGTTGATTATGGGCGTTCCGAATGTCGGCAAATCGACTCTGATGAATACGCTGCTCAAACGGCGCATCGCCCGTGTCGGCGACGAACCGGCGGTGACCAAAGTTCAGCAGCGCCACAAGCTGAACGACAAGATGGCTCTTATCGACTCGCCGGGGCTCTTATGGGGAACGATTGAAGATCCGCAGACGGGTCTGCTGCTGGCGACGATCAACGCGGTCGGCCATGCAGTGGTGGATGATGAAACGGTGGCTGAATTCCTCGCCGGGCAGTTACTCGCGCGCTATCCCGCCAGGCTGACGGCCCGCTATGGATTTGCGGTTGAGGGACTGACGAATGCGGACGTGATCGAGGCCATTGCCAGAAAGCGCGGCTGCCTGCTTGCCGGAAGCGGCGGGGCGTTGGATCGAGACAAGGCGGCGAGAATTCTCTTAGCCGACTACCGCGACGGCACGCTCGGCCGCACGAGTTTGGAAACGCCGGAGGAAGAGGTCGAGTCGTAGGCGAGAGAGGCCTGAAGAAGCCGGTCTAAAGGCTACTCCAATGCCGGAAGCGGGCTGGTGGGCGCAGGCGCGGCGGTTGACGGTTCTTCGGTGAACTTCCTCGGGACCCATTCTTCAAATATCATATACATCGTCGGCACGAGGAAGAGCGTTAGCAAGGTCGAGACGCTGAGCCCTCCCACGACGGCCCGCGCGAGCGGGGCGTTGGTTTCTCCGCCGGTGCCCCAGCCGATCGCCATCGGCAGCAGCCCGAAGACGGTGGCAAGCGAGGTCATGAGAATCGGCCGCAAGCGGGTGCGAGAGGCCGTGATGACCGCGTCCGCCAATGCATGGCCTTTGCGGCGCAGGACGTTGGTGTAATCGACGAGGAGCACGCCGTTCGACACGACGATGCCGAGCATCATGATGATCCCCATCATCGAAGTGGTCGAGAGCGTAGTGTTGGTTAAGAAGAGGATCAGGATCACGCCGGGGAAACCCATCGGCACCGAGAACATGATGATGAAAGGGTCGATGAGCGATTTGAATTGCGCCGCCATGACCATGTAGACCAGCGCCAGCGCGAGAACGGTCGCGAATTGCAGGCCCTGGAAGGTTTCCCGCTGCTGCTGGATTTGCCCCGCCAATTTGATGGTGAACCCGGTCGGCAGTTGGAGCGTGGCGAAGGCCGCTTCCAGGTCGTCGGCAATGGCGCCCAAAGGTCGTGTGGTGGGGTTGGCCGTAATATGCACGACGCGCTGGAAATATTTCCGGTCGATCTTCACCGGCCCGGCATTCAGCTTCAGCGCCGCCACATTCTTGAGCAGCACCGGCTGGCCGGCCTTCGTCGTCAATAAAATGTTTTCCAGATCGGTCAGATCCTTGCGATGTTCTTCGGCCAGCCAGGCGCTGATGTAGTACTCGTTGCCGTTCTGTGGATCGGTGTAGATGATCGGGTCCGTCTGTCCGTTTCCGTTGAGCGAGAACAGCACGGCGTTGGCCACGTCGGTTTCGCTGATGCCGAGCAGTGCGGCTTTTTCCCGGTCCACCACCACGTTGATCTCCGGGTAGTTCTCTTCCCGGCTTACTTCGATGTCGGCAATCCCCGCGGTCTTGTGCATCGCGTCTTCGACCTGGCGGATCACGCCGCGGGCCTTTTCAAAATCATAGCCGTAAATCTCGACGTCGATCGATTTTTGCGAGCCGAAACTGGTCACCCGCTTTACGAGCCCGCCTGGATCGAAGAACATCGCGGCGCCGGGGAAGAGCTTGATGATTTTCGGCCGCACGTCGTTCATGACCTGCACCTGGTTCCGCTTCCGCTTGTCGGGCGGAGTGAGGTAGACGGAAATGACCGAGGTATGCGGGCCGGTATTGGGATTGAAGAGGGATGAGCGGCCCTGGGCGAGGACGCCGGTGCTGGAGACCATCGTTTCCAATTCATCGGGCGGAATGTTTTCTCTGAGCACCCGCTCGACTTCGGCGACTTGCTGTTCCGTCTTTTCGACGCGCTGTCCAACCGGGGCGCGCAGCACGATGCGGAACTGACTTTCGTCCGAGACCGGCAGGAACTCCGTGCCGATCATCGGGAGCAGCATGAGCGAGCCGATGAAGATCAATACGATGGCGGCGATGAAGGTGCGGCGGTGGGCGAGCACCCAGCGCAGCGAGCCTTCATAACGGCGATCCAGCGATTCGTAGCGATCCCGGCTCCAGTCCATGATGCGTACGAACCAGGCCGGCATCGACCGGTGCGCTTCCTGCTCCGGCTTCAGGAACTTGTAGCAGAGCGCCGGGGTGACCGTGCGCGAGATGAAAAAGGAGGTGAAGAGGGCGATGGCAATCGTGACGGTCAAAGGAATCAAGAGCAGCCGCGCGATGCCGACGACGAAGAACATGGGTAGAAAAACGACTACGGTTGTGACGGTCGAGGCGAAGATCGGCATGGCGACTTCGCGAGCGGCTTCCAGAATCGCATCCCAGCGGCGCGGGGTGTGGTTCAAATGGCGCTGGATATTTTCCAATTCCACGATGGAGTCGTCCACCAGGCGGCCGATGCCCAAGGCCAGGCCGCCGAGGGTAAAGACGTTCAGCGTCTGGCCGGTGAAGTAGAGGACGATAAAGGTGACGAGGATCGACAGCGGGATCGAAACGGAAATGATCAGGGTGCTGGTCAGATTGCGCAGGAAAATGAGGATGACGGCGGCCGCCAGCAGCGATCCGTGCAAGGCCTGTTCGATCAGGTTCTGAATGGATTGGCGGATATAGACGGATTGATCGAAGGAGATGCCGAGTTTCACGCCCGGCGGAATGCCGATCATTTTGGGAAGCGCCGCGCGCAGAGCATCCACGACTTCCACCGTGTTGGCGATGGGCTGCTTGTTGACGCGGAGATACACGGCTCTGGCGCCGTCGGTGCGGACGATGTTGGTTTGGATGTCGGAGGAGTCGGTCACCGTTCCGACATCGCGGACGCGGACCGGGTTGCCCTGCTGGTTTACGTTGACGATGACGTCTTGGATCGGATCGACGGTCTTGAATTGATTGTTCGTGAAGACGTTGTAGTCGAGGTTGCCGGCCTTCAAGTCGCCGGACGGCAAAATTAAATTCGCGGCCTTGACGGATTTGACCACATCTAGGATCGAGAGGCCGCGCGCGTTGAGCAGAGCCGGGTCCAGGTTGATGTTGATCTGGCGGATTTTTCCGCCTTCCACGGTCGCGGCGGCGACATTGGCGATCTGTTCGATCTGGGGAGCAATCGTGTTGTAGGCCAGATCGTAGAGCGCCCGTTCATCGAGATCGTCGCTCGACACGGTGACGAACGACACGGGAATATTGGAGACGTCGAATTTGACGATGAAGGGCTGCAAGATGCCGGGCGGCAGGCTGTTCAGAATTTGGGTAATGCGCTGCATCACCTCCATCTGGCCGACGTTGATGTCGGCGCCCCAGTTGAACCAGATCTGGACCGCGCCGATCCCTTGCTTGGAAAACGATTCGACGTGTTCCACATTGGAGGCGGAGCTGACGGCCTTTTCGATGGGGTAGACGACGCTTTGTTCGATATCGAGCGGCGGCGCGCCTTTATAGATGACGCCGACGAAGGCGACGGGCACCTGGATGTTGGGGAACAGATCGACCGGCAGCCGCTCCAGCGAGGTGACGCCCAGCACGACCATCGCCAGCGACAGCATCAGGATGCCGATGCGATTCCTGAGTGCCAGGAGCGTCAGCCACATAGCGCAGGCCTATCCTTTGCCTTTGGCAGGAGCTGGTGAGACTGGTGTCGGCGCAGGAGATTCATCTGGCACATTGGGCGCGAGCGATTGCGTTTGCACGGGAGTGCCGTCGTGTACGAGATCTTTGCCCGACACGATGATCTGTTCGTCGCCAGCCAGTCCCTTGGTCACTTCCACGCGATTTCCCTCGCGCGCGCCGATTTCGACATTCACCCGCCGGGCGCTGCCATCCCGCACGATGTAGACATATTGCAGGTCTTCCAGCCGGCTGACCGCGTCGATCGGGATTTGCACGGCTTGCTGGTGGGTGCCCACCAGCGCTTCGACGCGGGCGAACATGCCGCCTTTTAATGCGCGGTCCTTGTTGGGCAAATCGATTTCGACGGTCATGGTGCGCGTGGCGCGATTGAGCGCCTGGACGATGCGCGTGACGGTTCCGTCGAACACGCGATCGGGATAGGCTTCGGCGCGGACGTCCGCTTTTTGGCCGATGTGGATGAGTGGAATATCCTTTTCCACCACTTCGATCAGAATCCGCACGGTGTCGATCTCATGCAGGCTCAGGATGCCGCGCGAATTGATCGAGGTGCTGGCGGTGGCGCTCGTGACGTTGGCGCCCGGATCGAGATTGCGCTCCGCGACATACCCGGCAAAGGGCGCGCGGATGTAGGAATAGGCCAGATTCGTTTCCGCCTGGGCGAGCGCGACCTCCATTTGCTTGACTTGGGCCTGCAAGGACTCCAGTGCGGCCGCGGCGCCGTCGAAGTTCACCTGGGCGTTATCCAAGTCTTGCTGTGACACAAATTGATCCTTGATCAGCGCTTGCATCCGGTCGAGCATCAGCGTCGCGTTGCGGACGGCCGCTTGTTGCTGCGTGACTTTGGCTTTGGCCGCCGCGAGGTTGGCCTTGGCTTGATTGACCGCATGCTGATAGTCGGTGTGGTCGATTTCGACCAGCAATTGCCCGGCTTTCACGTGATCCCCTTTATCCACGTGAATTTTGGCGATGTACCCATCGACACGGGAGAAGAGGTTCACCACCTGATTGGGAATGATGTCGGCGGTGTAAGCCAGGCGGATGGGGAGATCCTGTTTCAGGGGAGTGGCGATTCCCACTGTGATAATACGAGCCTTTTTGCCGTCGGTTTTGGCGCCGCTGCTTAGACGGAAGACCACCAGCGCCGTAATCGCAAAGAAAATAATCACGCCGAGAATGACGAACGGGTGTTGTTTCAGCGACTTCATGTCCGGGCCCTCGATTTTCTTGCGCGGCTGGTTGCAGGCGGCGCGACGAGCCCTTGGAGAAAGATGTCCACATAAGTCGAGACCGTATCGTCGTGCGATCGATCCATTTTCACGCCGAAGATTTCATGCAACAGGCGGTGATGCACGACCATGCCGATAAAGGCGCGGGCCGCCAGGAGAGGATCGACCTCACGGAAGGCACCGTCTTCGACCCGCGCCTGAATATAGGCCGCGAGGCGGTCGTAGAAGACTTTGTGGTGCTTGCCGAAAAACATGTCGGACAGTTCGTGGCCTTCGAGCGCGCTGAATAGCAAGAGCCGCAAGAGCGTCGGGTCGGCGCCGGGGCGAATCCGATAGCCGGCGATCAGGGTGAACACGCGCCGGTCGTCCCGTTTTTTGGCGGAGGCTTCGATGGCGCCAAGCAGCTCGTTGATCGTCACTTTTTCTGCGAGAATGGCGGCATAGAGCGCGCGCTTGGTTGGGAAGTGCTTGAAGACCAGCGCTTCACTGATGCCGGCAGCCTTGGCGATTTCTTTTGTGGTGGTGCCGTTGAAGCCTTTCTTAGCGAACAGCCTCGTGGCGGCCTGAATCAGGCTGGCCTGGCGTTCCTGGCTGGATTGTCTGGGCGGTCGGGGTGTTCGCAGCATAATCTTCTTGGTGAGTGAGTGCTCACTAAAGAAGTAGCATGGCCGGATTGGAGAAGACAAGCAATGAGGCGATTGGCGGCGGGGTCGGGTTAACGCGGCCGGTGGGGGTGTCTCTGCGAATGGTGCGGCTCTTCGATCACGGCAAAGAGCGGAAGCAGATCGCTCATGGCGGCATCGGGGAGATGTTTCCAGAGAAACCGGCGAAGGCGCGACCGTTCGAGGGGGCTGACCCGCGCAAAGCTCAGCCCGTACCGGGATCCATCGGCCCACACGACCTGCGCATCCGTGATCAGCACGGGTTGAGGAAGCTCGATGACCAGGGCTAGCCGTTCTCCCATCGCGAGAAGGCTGGCGCTCTCGATGCGGCACCCGACATCGGAGAGATCAAGCAGGAGGGCCTGGCCGATCCGGCTGGTTGTCTGGCGCGGCGCGTATCGCAGAGGTCTGCTTGTCGCGATGCGATAGGTCTGTCGTTGATCCGTTCGGGATAGGTGGTGTTGCGGTGCGGCGGCTAAAGACATTGTGGGGCTCCCATTAGGCGCTCTTGCTGGCGCGAGGCATGTGAAAGAATGACCGGAGAAACCGCTGAAGCCAGAGTGCTGAAGTGGCCGGGCTCTGTGTGAACCGCAGGCCGAACCGGTGTTCGTCGATCCATGCGACTTGAGCTTGAATAACAACGGGCGGGTGTTTCGTATCGGACGGTGAGAGAAGCAGAAGGAGATCCATGCCGACATTGACTGGTTGGCTGCCTCGAAGGCCCAATCCTTCCCGGGACATGTCGATGACTGTGCCATGGCCCAGGATGGCGCGGGTTTCATTTGCCCCGGAATACATCAGGCTAAACGAGAGCGGGATGCGGTCGATGTCACGTCGTTCAGTTGCAGAGTGATTGAGCCCTTCTGGTGCATGCTGGACAGGGTACAGTTTCATCACTGGATCCTTTCATGCCGTGCCGGCGGCAGGGCCTAGCGGCCGTCCAGCAGGGTATCCATCCAATCCATTGTTCGGCTCTTCTTCGGTGGGAGCTGGATGCCGCAGTGGATCCCGCTTACCCAGAGTACCTGGACTTGGGGAATGCACAGCGGGCGGTCTGACTCGTGGAGTTCGAGAAAGAGCGCCAGCTCCATCCCTCGTTTCAGGCCACGGCTGCCGGTCAGGCCGAATCCCTGCTGGCTCAGATCGACGATGACGGCGTGACCCATCACGATTTTCCGGCCGTCGGCTCCCGAATAGCGCACGGTAAATCTTGTGCCGATGCGCGGATCCCGGCGCCGTTCCGTTCCCGTTAAGGCGGAGTGTGAGACTGAGGCGGTCGTATCCGATTTCCACCAACTCATTGTGCGAGGTCTCTCTTTCCAGTCTCGTACGGGTGGCTATTAGCACTGGCTCGATGGTGTAACCCTATCGTGAGTCAGGCTGTTTGACAGCCCCCTAGGCGGGGGATCTAGCCACCCGCTGAAGGGGGGTATTTGAAGGGCTCGTGTCCGTTCAAGAAGGAGCACAGTCGATGTCACGGTCGATTCGCAACGGGGCAGATTTCTGATGGATGTTTATGGAAGAAATGCGAGTGAGGATGAGGGAATTCGAGTGACGGGATTGAGTCGATTTGAGGAGAGGTTGCCGGATTGAACTGGCAGGCAGATGGCCGACGCGATCGCGGTTTCTGTTACACCAGTCGGAAGCGAGCCCGTTGGTTGTGAACCGTGTCGTGAGTAATATTTTTCCAGAGGAAGGCTTGAATGCGTTTACGGTCGGATTGGCCGAGCTGCATAAAGCGGACGGCGAAATGACAGCCCGATACCCATACGACATGGACCGAGGTGAGCTTCAACGGAGCGTCCCCGTCGGGCAGCGCAATCGTCAATGACAATAAGGTTCCCCGGGTGACGGGATGTTCACTGATCATCTTGCACCCGGCGAGCGAAATGTCTTTCGTGACTCCTTCGCCCTTGTGCGGTTGGGTTAAGACTTCTCCCGCGTACTGCACCGGACAGATGATGGCCACTCGCTCGGAATAGCGCTTGTCCAGACCCAAAGGGGTGGATCGTAAGGGCTTTGTGGAAGGCGATGACGGCCGTTTCATGAGCACCTCCGGAAACCGGTATGTGGGCCTTTATCGGTTAGTACGCCGTTGTACTGTACGCCAGTGCGCTATCACCGAAAATCCCCTGTTAGACCAGGATTCCTCCCCTGGAAGATGGGAGCGCTTCGCCGTTCAGGAGGGGTGCGACGCAATAGAGGGCAGTATGTTGCAAAGAATATGGAATTACCAGGGATTAGGCGAATCCTTGCGCAGGCTGGCAGGCAATGCGCTAAAACACCGTGCCGGAATTTCCTTCCGAAAGCTTTTCGCGCAGGATGCGGCTTTCGAAAAAGATGATCCCGCGTTCCATTCGCGATTCGTACCGGAGCGTGATCTCCGTGTCGAAGCCATGCCAGGCATAGACGCGGATAGGGCCGACTGAAATCTGCCCCGGCGTGCGATCGAGCGGCCCATATTGGGCTTGCAGGTAGGCCAGGATTTGCTCGTGTGTCTCTTTGCCGCGATAGCGGATGAGCACACGGCCGAATTTGCCCTCGAATGTGGTGAAGCGCAAGACTTCGACCGGGATGGTGCCGAGCGTCGGCTGACCGCTCTTGAGCTCATAGGACAGCAGCGGTCCGGCTTCTTCAACTTTGGCGAACCGGTCGCCTTCCGCGATCGTAGACTCCCAGGGAAGACCTTCGAACCCGTTCGGGTCGTTGACGATGGGCACGGCGAGCGCCAGCGCCGTCTGAAGCAGAATGACGAAGAGGATGGTAGCCAGGCGCGATGGGACGCGGCGCATAGTCAGTCAGGTTCCTTTATTCGGCCGAGTCGGTGATGTGATCGTTGAAACGCGGCGCCAAGGTGCGGCTGTCGATGAAGATGAATCCGCGCTCCGTGTTCGCTTGATAGGTGACATTGATTTCTGTTTCAGGCCCTCTCCAATTGTATTGCTGATTCAGCCCCCGCGCCATCTGCCCGGGGATGCGCTCCAACGGCCCGAATTGCGTTTCGAGAAACTTCATGACTTGCGCGTGGGTCTGCTCGCCCTGATAGCGAATGGTCACGCGGGCGAATTGGTCGTCGACTGAGAGCAGGAGAATGCTGGTCATCTCCGCTCCGGCGAAGATTGCCGGGCCGGCCATCGAACGATATTCGGAGATATGGGAGCCGGTTCTCGCCGGCGCGACATCGTCGCGTCCGGCCAGCGCGGCGCCCCACTCAATATTTTGAAACCCCTTCGGGTCGTTGATCATCGGGACCGCGGAGACCGGCCACGCATGGAGCGCGCTGGACGCACAGACAAGTCCGAGGAGGAGGTGGCGGAGCAGCTGGTTCGTCATGATCGCGCGCCGTATCCCAAAAGCAATCTCTCGACGTCCGCACCCCACGCTACCACGGTGCCGAGACCGGCGCAACCGGACGGTTTGTTGAGAATGCGTGCAGCCCTGTCTTATAATGCGCGGACTTTTGGGTCGGGCTGTGTGGCGGCCAGTTCCGCATATCGACATCGAACAACGATCGGGAGCGAGATGATTGAAAGCGATGCATTCGTTCAGGCGCTTCAGGATATGGGGGTCGACTTCTTTACCGGAGTTCCCGATTCGATTCTGGGCGGCATTATTGCAGAACTGATGGTGCGGCGGCTCTATACGCCGGCCGTGCGGGAAGACGAAGCGGTGGGGATGGCCGCCGGCGCCTATATGGCGGGGAAAGTTCCTGCCGTCTTGATGCAGAACTCCGGGCTCGGCACCTCGCTCAATACGCTGATCTCGTTGAATATGATCTACCGGCAGCCCTGCATTCTGATCGTCTCCTGGCGAGGCCAAGGGGGTAAGGACGCGCCGGAGCATCTGGTGATGGGCGACGTCATGCCGCAATTTCTCGATACGATGAAGATTCCGCACCGGACTCTGACGGAGAAAACCGCCGTCGAAGATTTTAAGTGGGTCGCCGAGACCTTTATGAAGCAGCGCATTCCCGTGGCGCTGGTCATTACCAAGGGTGTCGTGAAAGGGTTGCATCCATGAGGCCTGAAGAAGGAACACTGATCAGCCGAGCGCAGGCATTGGCCGCGCTCCTGGAGTTGCTGACGGATCAGCCGGTGATCATCTGCAACGGGTTTCCGTCGCGCGAAGCGCACAAGATCGCCGACCGGCCCACCCATTTTTACATGATCGGTTCCATGGGAAATGCTCCGGCTATCGCGCTGGGTGTGGCCCTGGCCAAGCCCAATAAGCAGGTCATCACCTTCGACGGCGACGGCAATGTGCTGATGGGCATGGGCACGCTGGCGACGGTCGGCGCGTTGAAGCCGAAGAATTTCATTCATGTGGTGTTCGATAACGAAGTGTACGGCACCACCGGCAACCAGCCGACGATTTCCAACGTGGTGCCGCTGGAGAAAGTCGCCAAAGCGGCCGGCTATGTGAATGTGGAGCGCGTGCTCGATCGCGAGGATCTCGTCTACGAGTTTAAAGACATGCTGAAGAAAGACGGGCCGAGCATGCTGTTGATCAAGGTCAATGAGTTCGCCGAAGACGCCGGGCGGGTGCTCCATGAGCCGCCGGACATTACGAAACGGTTTATGAAGGCGATTGAAGGATAGGGAAGGGGAAGACGTGATCTTATTGAATCCAGGCCCTGTCAATGTATCCGAGCGGGTGCGGCAGGCATTATTGCAGCCGGATATCTGCCATCGGGAATCGGAGTTCACCGAGTTGCAGCTTCGGATCCAAGACAAGCTGCTGAAGGCCTTTGTGCCGGGCGCGGAGGCCGACTATGCCGCCGTGCTCATTACGGGGTCCGGCACCGCCGCCGTCGAGTCGGCGTTGATGTCCGCCGTCCCGCACGGGAAGCGGGTGCTGGTGCTGAACAACGGCGTGTATGGCGAGCGCTTGTCCCAGATGGTGGGGTTGCACCGGTTGGGCGTGTCCGAGCTGAAGTACGAGTGGACCGCCAGGCCGGATCCCGAGCGTCTCCGGTTGGCGCTTCGGCAGCATCAAGAAGTGCATGCGGTGGCGATGGTCCATCACGAAACCACCACGGGCCTGATCAATCCAGTAAAAGAGATCGCGGAAGTGGTCGATAGCCAGAACCGCGCGTTCATTCTCGACTCGGTCAGTGGGCTGGGTGGGGAGACGATCGATGTCGCCGGGTCGCATATTTATATGGCGGCGGGCACGGCTGGCAAATGCATTCAGGGATTTCCCGGCGTCTCGTTCGTGCTGGTGCGCAAAGGGTTCCTGGAGCGGATGCGCCAATATCCCAAGCGGTCGTGGTATCTCCATCTGACGCACTATGTGGACGATCACGGCCGCGGCACGATTCCGTTCACCCCGGCGGTGCAGGCGTTTTATGGGTTTGACGAAGCGCTGAGCGAATTGCTGGAAGAAGGCGTGGCCAACCGCATTCAGCGCTATAAAAAGGCTTCGACGCTGATTCGCGCGCGCATGGCGAAACTCGGAATCAAGCCGTTGCTGACCGCGGAGCGCCAGTCGAACACGATTACCGCCTATTCGCTTCCTGACGGAGTGACCTACGACCAGTTGCACGATCGCCTCAAAAAGCAGGGCTATGTCATTTACGCGGGACAGGGCCAGCTGGAAAGCAAGATTTTCCGCGTGGCCAATATGGGAGCCTTGACCGAGGCGCAGTTGACCGGATTTCTCGACGCGTTCGAGCAGGCCTGTAAGCCGGCATGAAGGCGATCATTCTCGCCGCAGGAGTCGGCAAGCGGCTGTGGCCCGTCACGCAACATCATCCGAAGTGTCTCATCAAGATCGGTGGACAGACGCTGCTGCATCGGTATTTGACGTTGCTGGCGAGCGTGGGGATTCGCCAGGCCGACATCGTGGTGGGGTACAAGCAGGAGATGATTCGCGCCGCGGTCGAATCAGACTCCTGCGGGGTTCGAGTCAATTTTCTGGTGAACGAGCAGTTTCATCGCGGGAGTATCTCGTCCTTGTGGATTGCCCGGACCGCGTTCACCGACGATACGATTGTGATGGATGCGGATGTGTTGTTTCACCGTGAAATCCTACAGCGGCTGGTGCAGTCGTCCTTCGAGAATGCGTTGCTGATGGACGACTCCGTGAAGCAGACCGGTGAAGAATGCATGGTCGTGGTCGAGGGCGGCCGAGTGATCGCACTGACGAAAACGATGCCGGCGCGCTATGAGTATGCCGGGGAAGGTGTGGGATTTCTCAGGGTGCGGCATGCCGATTCGCCGCATATGGTCGCGTCGCTCAGAAAGTTTGTGGATCGGGAAGCCTGGCAGATGGAGTATGAAGACGCCCTGATCGATTTCTTCCGTGACGTAAAGGTCGGCCATGAAAAGATCGGCGGGTTGCCCTGGACCGAGATCGATTTCCCGGAAGACGTGACGAAGGCCGAGCGAGAGATTTTGCCAAGACTCTAATCGGTTCTTATGGTCCGTCGGTTGTGCGCAAGACGAATCACGAGCAGCGAGTGGCCCCATGAGTGAAAGCCTCCTCCAGCATCACGCGGATGTGCAGGGCCTGGCGACAGCCATTCTGCTGCCGTCGGTCAGTGTGTTTGGCGAATCCCTTGATCGGGTGCCGGGCAGCGCCGGCCCATTGACCCAGGTAGTGGGAATCGGGCTGTTTCAGCGTGCCGTCCTGACGCTGCAACGCGCCGGGATCCGGCAGTTGATCGTATTAGCCGGTCCTGAAGAAGATCAGCTTAAACAGGCGCTAGGCCGTGGCCCGCGCGTCACGATCCCGGTCCGGTGGATGCCGATCCGGGAGTTTCCGCTCGACGATCCGCGCACCTGGGAAGCAATGGCGGCGGAAGTACCAGGATTTTGCCTGATTGCGAGTGTGCGAGGGGTTTTCTCTCGTGGCCTGATCGAAAGCCTGCGCCGGAAAGTGCAGGAAGGCCAAGCCATTCTCGTGGCGCAACCAGCGGTGCAGCGCGGGCTGGGCGATCGGCGGGTTTCGGTGAAAGTGCAGGCTGAGCGGTTGGTGGCGCTCGGAGCGCCCCGGGCCGACGAGGCGACGCTGGTGGCGACGGATTTGTTAGTGTTGCCGGCGGGCCTCATGGCGGCGGCGCAGGACATTCACGTTCCTTCCGGTGCCGTGCCGATTCGCCGATGGGTCGAGCGGGCGGCGATTGACGGACGGGTGCGGGTCATGCGGACAGACGGGCATCCCTCCCAGTGGTATCAGGATGTGCGGACTCAGGCCGATGTCCTTGTCGCGGAACGAAAACTCTTCTCGTCGCTCAAGGGCGAGTTCGAAGGATTCGTCGATCGCTACTTCAATCGCAAAGTCTCTCGCTGGCTGACCAAGATCTTCCTGGCCGTCGGCGCCTCGCCTAACGTCATTACCATGGTGGCGACATTCGTGGGGCTTTTGGCTGCCGTGGGGTTTGGCGTTGGAACCTATCAGTCTGCCGTTGTGGCGGCATTGTTGTTTCAGTGCGCCGCGGTGATCGACTGTTGCGATGGCGAAGTCGCCCGTCTCACCTTCACCGAATCTCCGTTCGGCGCCTGGCTCGACATCGCGATGGATAACGTGGTGCATATGGCCATCTTCGCAGGGATTGCCGTCGGGCTGTATCGGCAGGCCGGGCCGGACGATGCGGAGACGTTTCTTGTGCTGGGCGCGATGGCCGTGCTTGGCAACGCGTTGTCATTCGCCCTGGTCACCCGGGCGCAGAAGATCAAATCGGCGAGCCGGTGGAGGACCTCGGTTCACGCGGCCTGGTCTGAATTCATGCTGAAAAATGTGGCTAGCCGAGACTTCTCCGTCATCGTGCTGATTGCGGCGGTCGTGGGCAAGCTGGACTGGTTTCTCTGGATGGCGTCAGCCGGCTCGCTGGTGTTTGCGATCTTGATGGTATGGGTGACTCGTCCGTCAGCGATTTCTCGTGCTTAGGCTCTTTCTACTTTTCGTCGGCTGCCTCACGCTCAGTCTCATCGTCTGGCACATCGGTCTCGGAAATATCTACGAGGCGGCAACCAGGCTCGGCCCCGTGGCGTTGTGCGTGATTCTGCTCCCTTCCTTGCTCATGTACGCCGTTGAAGCCTATGGCTGGAAGATTACGCTCGGCCCAGCTGGGCAGCGGGTCTCGTTCCTGCGGGTCTTTGCCGTACGTACCGCTGGCGAAGTGGTGAATATGACCACGCCGACAGCCTATGTCGGCGGCGAGCCGCTCAAAGCCTATTTGCTGCAAAAGTCCGGTGTGCCGATGGTGGAGGGACTGGCCTCCGTCGTCATTGCCAAGACGACCATGACGATTGCGCAAGTGCTGTTCATTTTGTTGGGGATCGCGCTGGGTTTCTGGATATTGGGTGCGCAGAGTTCGTCGGGGCGCGTGGTGGCGGCGGGGCTGTTGAGCGTCGGCCTATTGGCGTTCGGGACGATGGCGTTTGTGTTTGTGCAACGACGCGGCCTCTTTACCTGGATCTTGGAAGCTGTGCGAGCGCTCGGTTTCCGAATCGGGTTTCTCGAAGCGCGAGAGGAGACGTTGCGTGAGTTGGATCGGACGATCCTGAATTTCTATACCCGGCATCGGGCAACCTTCTATGCATCGACCGGTCTGTATTTTCTGGGATGGCTGGCCGAGGCGCTGGAAGTGTTCGTCATCATTTACTATCTCGGCGGCCCGGCCAATCTATGGTCGGCGATCTCCATCGGGGCGCTCTCCGTGTTTATCAAAGGCGGGACGTTCTTCATTCCCGGTAGCCTGGGCGCGCAAGACGGCGGCAATCTGCTGTTGCTCCAAGCCTTCGGCTATTCGGATGTGGCGGGGATTACCTTTGCGCTCCTGCGGCGCTTTCGCGAGCTGGTCTGGATCGGGATTGGGCTGGCGTGCCTAGCCATGCTGGGCAGAGTGACTGGTTCCCCCGACAATTCTCCAACACAACGCGGCGGCGACTCCGCGACGGACTAAGGACGGTCGTATAGTCCTGTTGACCGCAAGTGTGATTCTGCATTGCGACGGCGAGTCCTTTATCCTTTCGTAGGGGCGTGCCCTAGCAGAGTGGTACTTGAGAACGGAGCAGGCCTAACTTACACTTTCCCTGTTGCCGCTCGGTCCAAAAACAAGAACATGTTCTCTTCTTGCCAGGCAGGTCATGAACCGACGTTGGGTGGTCAATCTTGGGTTGATTCTTAGCGGGGGACTCATTGGATTCATCATCCTAGAGGTAGGGCTGAGAGTGGCAGGTATTTCCTATCCCTACTTCTATATCCCCGATCCCATCGTCGGCTATGCCCACAAGCCATACGCCGAGGGATGGTGGGAAAAAGAAGGCCGCGCCTACATTCAAATCAGCAGCGCAGGGTTTCGCGATCATGAACATACGAAAGAGAAACCTTCTGGGACGTTTCGAGTTGCCGTCATCGGTGACTCGTATACAGAAGCGCTGCAGGTCCCGATCTCGCAGACCTACTGGGCAATTGCCGAGGAGAAGCTCGGAGAGTGCGTGGCCCTCAAGCCTCGGAAGATCGAAGTCCTGAACTTCGGCGTGTCCGGTTACGGCACTGCGCAGGAGCGGCTGCTGCTTCAGTACAAAGTGTGGGACTACGCGCCGGATCTCATCGTGCTGGCATTCTTCACGGGCAACGACATACGGGACAACTCTCTCGCGCTGTCGGGGGACCAGATGCGGCCGTATTTCGCCATCCAGGACGGAGCGTTGTCGGCCGATACGAGATTTCGGCAGACACTGACCTACCGAATGCAATCGATCCCGCTGACGTCAAAGCTATTCGAGTTTTCACGGGTGCTACAGGTCGTGAGAGAAGCTAAATATCGGCTCTCGGGTTTTGTGCGAGAGCGTGCCGTTCGAGCGGACCGTCCATTGGAAACGGCCGCGACTCAGATGCCGCTGGAATCCTTCGTTTACCAGGAGCCTCGAGAGGACGCATGGAAGGATGCCTGGCGGGTCACAGAGGCGTTATTGGACGAGATCCGGAAAGACGCCGATCTCCATGGCGCTCAATTTCTGCTGGTGACGCTCTCCAATCCCATGCAAGTCCACCCCGACCCCCGACAGCGCAGGCAGTATGCCGAAGCTCTAGGGGTTCCGGACCTGCTCTATCCAGATCGGCGCCTCGCGTCGTGGGCCGAACGGAAGCGGGCGCAGTGGACGGGTCTTGCCGAACCCATGGCGGCTTATGCGTCGGCCCGCCAGACGTTTCTGCACGGATTCGCCAACGCCACGATGGGAGATGGCCACTGGAACGCGGATGGCCATCGTGTGGCGGGAGGCTTGATTACAGAGAGCGTCTGCTCGATGCAGGGCCCTTCGTGATCGATCACGAAGGCGGCGAAGGCCATGGGCGCGGTCGGGCGCAGTGGTGCGGCGAACGGCTCGGCCGCAGGGAGGGTGTGTGACCGGTTTCGATGAGAAGCCGCAGCCCTACTGGGATCAAGTGGCTCTTGAATGGGCGCGGACCACACCCGACTCGCTGTGGCGGAAGCACAGCGATCGAGTCAATACGGCGTTGCTGGCCGATTGGCTGCCGGACCGACCGGATCAACGGATCCTTAAAACGGATCTTTTCGATGAAGCGGTCGGCGAAGGGTTGCTTTCGTTCTTGCGCTTGCGGGCGCGCGCCGTGGTGGGGATGGATATCTCACAGGCATTGCTGCGAACGAGCCAGCCCTCGCCCAGTGGCGCGATATGCGCCGACGTGCGTCGGCTACCGTTCAGGAACGGCTGTTTCGATGTCGTGATATCCAACTCCACGCTCGATCACTTCGGGGCGCTGCAGGAGATTGAAACGAGCCTGTGCGAGCTTCAACGTGTCTTGCGCCCAGGGGGGCAGCTCTTGCTGACGCTTGACAACATGGCCAACCCGTTGCTGGCGCTGCGCAACCTGCTGCCTTTCAGGTGGCTTCATCGCATGGGAATCGTTCCCTACTATGTGGGCGTGAGCTGCAGGCCGGCCGAACTCCGGAAGATGTTGGCGCGTGCCGGACTGGAGGTGGCGGAAATGACGGCGATCCTGCATTGCCCACGGGTAGCCGCCGTGCGAGTCGCGCGAACGGTACAGGCACGCTGTGCGACTCCGACGCACCAGCGGTTTCTTCTGTGGCTGATGAAGTGGGAACGGCTCTCTGCGTGGCCTACTCGCTTTCTCACGGGAAACTATGTTGCGGTGCGTTGTGTCAAGAAGTGAGGCGGAGCAATGAATGAATGGGCCAGGTCGTTTGCCCACACGCTTGTTTCTAGGTTGCCAGAGCAGACGCAAGAGGCGTTGACCCGCTACGGACTCTCCATCGTAAACCGGTCCGGGCTGCGGAAAACAACGGTGACGTTATGGCACGGCCCTATGGGACAGGCCGGACAAATTCGCCGGCTTCTTGTGGCCGGCGACGATCCGTGGGTCCAGTACCTTCCCCAGCGGTTCTTTACCGGTGAGGCGCAGCGTGAATCGCTAGGGCTGGTGCCGGTCCGGTCGTTACCGCAGTTCTTGGAGCGGCTTCAGGGGTCGGTTGATATGACGATCGCTCGTGTCGACCGTCATACAGGGAAGCGGATATTCCCCCGAGACTATCTTGCGGTGCCTGAATGGGTGGGAACACGGATGACGGTTCCGGACAATGTCGATGCGTTGGTGCGGAGCAGCAGCAATATCCAAAGAGATGTGAGGCGAATTCGTCGGCAACAGTTTCAACCCGTGGTGTCGTTAGGGGATGAGGGCGTTGAGTCGTTCTATCAGAGGTTCTACCTTCCGTTGTCGAAAGCTCGCTATCAGGAGTTGCTGGTCATGCGGTCGGCGGACGACCTGCGACGCCGGGCGCGGCGCGGGGGGATTGTATGGAATCAACGCGAAGGACAAGCGGTCTCCGCCCTATTGTTTGAAACAAAGGGGCGTTCGCTGGATGTCTTGGCGGTGGGAGCCAGGGACGGGGACCTTACGCTCGTGAAAGAAGGCGCCATTGCCGCGCTGTATTACTTTGTGGTCGGCATGGCGTGCAATGAGGGGTACCGAACGATAGATTTCAGGGGGAGTCGGCCGGCGTTGACCGATGGAGTCTTGCGATACAAAAGCAAGTGGGGTGCGTCGCTGTATGACAAGACCGATAGCTATCATGACTTGTTTATCCGGTGGGGACAGGCATCCGATGTTGCCATGGATTTTCTGTCGCATACGCCGCTTATTTTTCGGGAGAGCGGAGGATTTTCCGCGCTTCTCGGGAACGCACGTCCGAACGAACAGGACTTGTGGGTTGGCGGCCTTCAGCGGTGGTATCGCCTCTGCGGCAGCGAGTATCGAGAGATGTCTGCGGTAGAGGTCCGTCCGGCTGGTTCTGCCGCCGGCGTGCGAGCCTCGCAATCATGCCGAACGGAAAGCCGACGATGTTGACTAAGGGGGCTCGCCTCCTTGCCGAGCGGGCGGTCCTCTACCTGCCCGACCGAGCGCGAGAGTGTGCGACCAGGCAGGGGCTGTTTCTGATGAGTTGGTCTGGTATCTCGAAGGTGCCAGCGGTCTTGTTGCGCGGGGTGACACAGGGAACCGGCCGGGAAGGCTCGCTGCTCATCGTCGGAGAGGAGCCGTGGGCCCACTACTTGCCGCGGCGATTTTTCGCGGGGGAGCCGACCCGTGAGATGCTCGGCCGGATCGGGATGCGGGAACTGCCGGGCTTCCTGAATCGGCTCCGGCCATCAGTGGACCTGACGATCGCTCGTGTCGATCGTCTCTCAGGCCGGCGGATATTCACGAAGGAGTATCTGGCGGTTCCAGAATGGGTGGGGACCAGGCTGGTCGTGACCGGCGATCTCGAGCGTCATGTGCGAAGCGGCGGAAGCATCCGGCGAGACATGACTCTTGTGCGCAGGCATGGGTACCAGCCTGTGTTGTCAGACGGTCGCGAGGATCTCGATACCTTTTATGACTCGTTTTATACGCCGTTCTCGCACGGGCGCCACGGTGAATTGACCGCCGTTCGGGCGGTCCGGGATTTGCGGCGCCGTGTGCGGCGCGGCGGGATCTTATGGCTGCAGCGGGATGGGCGCCGGGTTGCGGGCATCCTTTTCGAAGCCAAGGAAGACACTGTGGATTTATTGGCGCTGGGAACGCTGGCTGGAGATCTCGAACTCGTCAAAGAAGGCGCGGTCGCGGCACTGTACTATTTCATCATCAACCTGGCGCAGCAGCGCGGTTGTCGCGTCGTGGATTTCCGAGGCAGTCGTCCGACGCTCTCGGACGGCCTCTTGCGATATAAGAGCAAGTGGGGCGCCCACCTACACGAGAAGACCGATAGCTATTACGATCTGTTCGTCCGGTGGAGTCGTCCTTCCGATGTCGTGAAAGAGTTTCTGGCTCGGACTCCGCTGATATTCCGCGACGAAGGGGGACTCTCCGCGCTCGTTGGCGACGAGCCGTCTCATCCGCAGATGCTATGGGTGGATGGTCTTCGACACTGGTACCGCTTGACCGATGCCGGGCTTCTCGTCATGCCGTCGTTGCGAACCGAGCAGACGGCCGTTGCGGGAGGGATGCTCCAAGACGGTGCCGGAGGTGATCGTCCCATGCATTCTGGCCCATCAGGCCGCGAGGAGGATCACAGGTTTCCCCCATGAGTTGGATATTCCCGTACTGAAGGGGGGCTTGTTGTCCGCGCCTCCTTCCTCTACGCTTCGCGCTAACACTTCAACGAGGCCTTCTGGTTGGCGGAGGGCGAACCGTTGCCTGTGGCCGCTATGCGTTTCGTCATGCGGAAAATATACAGCTAGGCACGATGAACTAAGGAAACAAGTTTCGTAATGTCTTCTTCTGTTGTAACCGTCGCGGTCATTGTTCCTGTATACAACGGGGGCGAACGGTTTCGTGCGAGCCTGGAGTCGATCAGGCGCGCGGATCCTTGTCCGGATGAGATCATCGTGATCGGCGACGGGGATACGGACGGTTCCTCGCAGTACGCAGAGGCGGCCGGCGCGACCGTCTACCGCTTTCCTCAGCCGGGAGGGCCAGGCCGTGCCAGGAATCTTGGCGCATCGAAGGCAAAATCGGACCTGCTCTTTTTCATCGATGCCGATGTAACTGTCTCTGAAAATGTAATCGAGCGGTCAAGAAACATCTTTGCTCGACATGCTGATGTGGCCGCGATCATCGGGTCATATGACGATCAACCGGGAGAATCGAATTTTCTCTCCCAGTACCGCAATCTGCTCCATCACTACGTTCATCAGAATGGCCGGGATGAGGCCTCAACGTTTTGGGGGGCCTGCGGAGCGATCCGGCGGGAGGTCTTTCTCGCGATGGGCGGGTTTGATGAATCGTATCGCAAGCCCTCCATCGAGGACATCGAGTTGGGGTATCGCCTCAAACGAGCCGGTCACAGGATCCGGCTCTGTAAATCGCTTCAGGTGAAACATTGGAAGCGTTGGACCATTGCATCGATGTTGCGGGCCGATTTCTTTCAGCGGGCCGTGCCATGGACGGAGCTGATCCATCGGCACCGGGGTTTTGTGAATGACTTGAATATCGGCATCTCAGGACGCGTGAGCGTCATGCTGGTCTATGGCCTTCTGGGAGCGACCTTGCTGGCTCCCTGGCAGCCAACTCTCTTGGTCGCGGCAGTTGTCATGGGGCTGGCGCTCTTTATCCTCAATATTCGGCTCTACCGATTTTTCCTGGAGAAGCGAGGGCTCCGCTTCGCAGCGCAGTCCATCCCGTGGCACTGGTTGTATTTCCTATACAGCGGGGCGGCATTCGCGGTTGGGACGTTGCGTCACCTGGTTGGCCACGGCCAGGGCTTCGAGAAGGCCGCCGCGCCTTTACCGTCAGAATCGCGGGAACCTGAATCACGACCTGGACTACGAATGGAGAAACGCGGATGAGCCGAGAGTCTTCCGTTATCATCGGGGCAGGACCTGCCGGGCTCACGGCCGCCTATGAGTTAGGCAAACGTGGCATGACGTCCACCGTGCTCGAGGCGAGCGACCAGGTCGGGGGAATTTCAAAGACCGTCAATTATCGCGGGTACCGGTTCGACATCGGCGGGCACCGGTTCTTTTCCAAAATCCCTCTCGTCAATGAACTGTGGCACGAAATCCTCGGAGAAGAGTTTCTGCTCCGTCCGCGCATCTCGCGCATCTACTACAACCAGCATTTTTTCGATTACCCGCTCAAGCCGATGAATGCGCTGGCCGGCCTTGGCCCGGTGGAATCGTTTCTGATCGGACTCAGCTATATCAAGGCCAAGTTCTTCCATATCCACGATGAAAAAACATTTGAGCAGTGGGTCTCCAACCGGTTCGGGTACCGGCTCTACAGCATTTTCTTCAAGACCTATACGGAGAAAGTCTGGGGGATTCCGTGCCACGAAATCTCAGCGGACTGGGCCGCCCAACGCATCAAGAACCTTTCCCTGAAACAAGCCGTGAGAAATGCGTTGTTTGGCGCCAAGCAGGGCATGGATGGATCGACGCTGACCTCGTTGATCGAGCAGTTTCACTATCCTCGGTTTGGCCCGGGGTTGATGTGGGAACGGTGCCGCAGCTTGATTGAAGGCCAGGGGTCCCAGACGATCCAAGGGGTGAAGGTGGAGCGTGTCCGGCACCGTCATGGCGTGGTTGACTGTGTTCAGGGCCGGGGCCTCGCGGGCGAGTCGCTGGAGTACGACGGCCGGCATTTTGTGTCGACGATGCCGTTGCGTGAATTGATGCAGGCCCTGGATCCTCTGCCGCCCGAGGATGTGCTCAGGGCCGCGCAGTCGCTCCGGTACCGAGACTATCTGACCGTGGTGCTGGTCATCGACCGCGAGTCGGTCTTCCCCGATAACTGGCTGTATGTCCATTCACCGGAGGTCAAGCTCGGGCGGATTCAGAACTACAAAAACTGGAGTCCCTATATGGTGCCGGACGCCTCACGGACCTCACTGGGATTGGAATACTTCTTGTGGGACACGGACGAGATGTGGACGTGGCCGGACGAGCGCCTCATTGAGCTGGGCATCCGGGAGTGCGCCCAAATCGGCCTCATCGATCCGCGGGATGTCAGAGACGGGACCGTGGTTCGCATGGAGAAGGCGTACCCGGTCTATGACCAGACATACCAAGAGAGCGTCGCCACGATCCGTCGCTATCTAGAGACCTTCTCGAACCTGCAAACCATCGGGCGGAACGGCCTCCATCGCTATAACAATCAGGACCACTCTATGCTAACCGGCGTCTATGCGGCAGGGAACATTCTCGGAGACAAGCGCGATGTGTGGGCAGTCAATACGGAAAAGGAATACCACGAAGAAGGCCGGGAGGCTCAGTCGAATGCCGGGGACCGGCTTGTGCCGGCGCGGGTCGCCGTTTCGGTCGATGTCGCGGATGCGGCGGTAGAGGAGACTGAAGACGCCGTGATCGAAGTCGCCTTTGCGAAAATAGACCCGCTTGCCTTGGGGGTCGCCGTCGGCGTGGTGAGCGGGCTTGGGATATTCATGGCCTCGGTTGTCTTGCTGCTTAGGGGCGGGCCTGCGCCCGGCCCCACATTGTCGTTGCTTGGAAACTACCTATTCGGATTCGATGTCACCTGGCCCGGTGCGATCATCGGGTTATTCGAGGGCGGGCTGTTGGGATTTGCGGTGGGGAGCGTGGCCGCCTGGCTCAGAAACGGGATGCTTACGCTCTACGCAAAGATGGTGCGGTGGCGCGATGAACGCGACGACCGGCGCCATCTCCTCGATAAAATGTAAGCTATTCGGAAGAAAGGCGGTGACGACTGTCATGAAACAGACGGAAGAACTGAGTCACACGCTCGCGCAGATCAAGGCGGATGTGCTGGCTGTGGTTGGCGGGCTGATTGGGGGAGCGGGGCTCTTCGCGATGACGGTGTGGTTGGTCCTGAAAGATGGTCCTCATGCGGGACAGCATCTTCAGCTCCTGTCGAACTATTTTATTGGCTATTCCGTAACGTGGGGCGGAGCCTTTGTCGGATTGCTGTATGGGGCGATTACAGGAGGGGCGATCGGGTGGCTAATTGGGCGCATTTACAATGCGGTGGTGGATGCCCGCAAGAAGTAGTGTGACCCAAGGCCTCTGGTGACGCCACGTGTGAGAATTATGTGGGATTCATTGCGGCGTGAGGTGCGCAAAGAACGAACGCTATATGCCATTCTCGGCTTGCTGGTCGTCGCGTTGTGGTTCCCTCGCTTTCAGGGGCCGATCGATTTTCGTTGGGATGGTGGCGTGTACTATGTGCTTGGGACCTCGCTCGCCGAGGGGAAAGGATATCGGCTGCTCAACGAGCCTGGCGAGATTCAGGCCAATCAGTACCCTCCGCTTCTTCCGTTGATCATTGCGGCGCATCAACTCGTGCTTGGAACAAGTGATCCGCTGGTCGTTGGCCGTCTGCTTCGATTCTCCTCCTGCGCTGCTTTCGTGGTCTATATCTTCGCGATCCATGCGCTCATGCGGCAACATCTTTCGAGTGCCTTGGCATTTTGGGGGACCGTCGTTGCCTTGTTGAATGTGCATACGTATTTTTTGTCCGACCTGTGTTTCCCGGACATGCTCTACGGTCTTCTCACGGTCGGGTTTCTTCTCGTCCATAGCCGTGACGCGCACGCTTCCTCATCCGCATGGGCCGGGGCCATTGCGGTTGCCGCGTTCGCGTTGCGTACGGCTGGGATTGCCCTGCTTGCGGCGTGGATCGGCGAAGGGCTGGTCCGAAAACAATGGAAGACGGCGCTTATTCGGACTGTCGTCGCAGCCCTTCCCGTTCTTGGATGGTTTTCGTATGTGCAGTCGGTTGAAACGAGTGCAGGGTATCAGCACCCCGCCTATGCCTATCAGCGTGCGGACTATATGTTTTACAACGTCAGCTATGCCAGGAACGTGTCGTTGAACGATCCCTTTGATCCGGCCCTGGGCTATTCCACCATTGGCGATCGAGCCGGGCGGTTTTTCAGCAATATCTTCGTGGTCCCCCGATATATCGGTGAGTCTGTGAGTTCGATGAAGCGGGTATGGGAAGCAGAATGGGAGGAGGTTTCAAAGCGGGTCGGAATAGAGTTGGGGCCGCCGTGGGTCGTCAATATTCCACTCTATGTATTGGGATGCTTTGTTCTGTTTGGGATAGCCGTCTTGGCCATGAATGGACAGCGGCTTATCCCGTTGTGCGCCCTTGCGTCCATATCATTGGTGTGTCTCACCCCATGGCCTGAGCAATTTAATCGATACCTGGGCCCAACCGTTCCCATACTGGCCCTGGCTCTCTGTGCTGCGGTCGCTTGGGTTTTGAAACAATCATGGCAGTATCCGTCAGTACGATGGGGTGGCGTCATGCGAGTTGTCGCCGGGTTGATGGTGGCAGGAATCTGCTTGCAGCAGGTTGCGACGACCGTGGCCGTGTATACGAAGCGACATCTTGAGGCACGGTATCACACCCGAGAGGGCGAGGCGGTCGACTATCGCTTGTTTTTCTACATGGATTCGTACCGGGCTCTCGATGCGGGTGTGGATTGGTTGCTGGCGCATGCCGAAGCTGATGACATCATCGCGGTATCGATGCCTCACTGGGTCCATCTCCGGACAGGGAATAAGGTGGTCATGCCGCCGTTCGAATCCGACCCCCTCAAGGCCCAGCAACTCTTGGAATCCGTTCCGGTGACCTATCTCGTTCTGGATGAGGGGCTCGCGATCGATAGTCAGCGTTTTACAAAAGGGGTGGTCGAGCGATTCCCTGAGCGCTGGAAACGCGTGTACAGCGATGACGTCACGACAGAGACGGGAGATCGGCACGAGCAGGCCTTCGCCATTTATGAACGCCTTCATCCGGTAGCCGCTGCGGTTCAGCCTGAACAGGATGGGGTGCTACGCAGTCTCTTTCAGAATACTTTGACTGGAGCGGAACATCATGAAGCCCGTTGAGAGGCCGGCGGTGGAGCAGGCCGGGATGCTTAGTCGGGCGGTGCAATGGCTTGACGGTATGGCGGAAACAGTGCGGGATGTGTGCGAGAGGCGCTGGGGATTGCTGCTCGGAGTATTCTCGTTGGTCTACTTTGCGGCGGCTAGTGTGCTGGCCATGCGCAAGCCCATGTGGAATGACGAGCTGTTCACTTATTTTATCGCCCAGGCGCCGACACTATCCGGTATTTGGGCGGCGCTGCTTACGGGGGCGGACCAGAGTCCCTTCCCGTTCTATGTGCTGTCTCGATGGTCGATGTTTTTGTTCGGCGTGAACGAGTGGGCCTTGCGTCTGCCTGAAATAGTCGGAGTGTGGGTGGCGGCGGTGTGCCTATTCCTGCTCGTCAATCGCCGGAGTTCAGCGCTCTATGGATTCATGGCGATGCTGTGCCTGCTTGTCACCAACGCACACTTCTACAGTTATGAAGCCAGGCCCTACGGACTCGTGCTGGGGTTCGCGGCGATCGCGTGGGTCTGCTGGGCCTCCGCCGCAGAAGGGAAGGAGCGGCCCTGGTCGCTCCTTGGCGTGTGGGGAGGCCTCAGCGCAGCGGTGTGCTCTCACTACTACGCGGTATTTGTGTTTGTCCCTCTTGGGATTGCCGAATGCGTGAGGCTGTATCGCACTCGACGGCCCGATTGGTCCTTGTGGGTGGCGATTGTTGGCGGGCTGCTTCCGCTCGGGTTCCTTTGGCCGCTGATCCAGCAAGCGCGGGGCTATTCTCGAGGGTTTTGGGCGATTCCAAGTTGGAAGGGGATTCCCGATACCTACTCGACGTTGCTGATGCCCGCTCCGCTGCTCTTTATGCTGCTGCTGATCGGCGCCGGTGCGGTTGCGTATCTGCAGCAGGGCAAAAGCGCTCGGACACCGGCGCCGGCGTTGCCGGCGATTCCCGATCATGAATGGGGCGCCGCGCTGGCGTTTGCCGCCTTGCCGGTGATCGGTGTGGCGATTACGTTGTGTACGACCGGCGCATTCACGGCGCGCTATGCGCTGCCCATGGTCCTAGGGGTCAGTGTCTTGGTCTCGCTGGCATTGTTCCGGCTTTGCAATGGCCGAGCGTTGTTGGGAGTTGTGGGGGGGATTCTCACGGTCGTGGGGTTTGCGATGTTAACGGTGCGGGCCGTGCCGTACACGGCGGCGTCAGCCGTGGATCCCGTGGCCGAGTTTTTGACCGCCAGTGCAACGGACGAGCTTCCCATCGTGATCTCCGATCCCCACAACTTCATGATGCTGGCCCACTATGCACCGGGCGGTTTGTCGTCGCGGCTTGTGTATTTGGCAGATCCAGACGCCTCTTTGAGGCATATGGGGCACGACACGATGGACCGAGGCATGATAGACCTCAATCCCTGGTTTCGCATGAATGTGAAAGACTCTCGAGCGTTCCAGCAATCTCGCGACCGTTTTTTTCTCTATGTGCATGGTGGGTTTCTCGGCGGGCCGCTATCCAACGGCCTCTCCGTTCCGGATTTCAACTGGCTTCTTTCCGACTTGATGGCGGGAGAATGGCGCTTGGAGTTGTTGCGCCGGCAGGAGAACCGGATGCTCTTTCTTGTCACCCGAGCTTCCGATGAAGCCCAGCAATTTCGAAGGATGGTTCAGCCATGAGCGACGAATGTGTGCCCGCAAGGGGGCCGTTGGTGTCTGTTGTGCTCCCCTGCCTCAATGAAGAGGCCGCCATCGGCGCTTGCTTGCAGAAAATCAGGGACACGTTCGCGAAGGCGCAGCTCGACGGAGAAATTGTTGTTTGCGACAATGGATCGACGGACCGATCTGTCGCGATTGCGGAAGCGATGGGCGCCCGGGTCGTGCATCAGCCGGAACGCGGATATGGCAATGCCTACTTGAAAGGGTTTGCGCACGCGAAGGGCACGTACCTCGTCATGGGCGATGCCGACGATACCTATGACTTTACGATGATCCCTGCTTTTCTCGGCAAGCTGCACGAAGGCCACGATTTTGTGACCGGGAGCCGGTATTTGGAAGGCGGGCAGGCGACCATTCCTTTTCTCCATCGCACGTTCGGAAACCCGCTCCTGACGAAGATCCTGAACGGATTGTTCAAGACCGCCTATACCGATGTGTATTGCGGCTATCGCGCGTTTAGCCGGCGCGCGTACGATCTCATTCAACCGGTCAGCCCCGGCATGGAGTTTAACCTTGAACTGGCCATCAACGCGGGTTTGGCGGGATTACAGACGGCGGAATTGCCCATCCAGCTGGCCGAGCGGAAAGGGGAGTCGAAGCTGCGCACGTTCCACGATGGCTGGCGAAGCTTGCGCATGATGCTGGTCTATTGCCCCAATAAGGTGTTCTTTTTTCCGGGCTTCCTTTCACTGGCGCTGGGAGTGGCGGCGCATCTCATATCGCTGACCGGTCTCATTCAATTCAACGGGAAGCCTCTTGGAACCGCGACGGGAATTTTTGGCACGATCTTCAGTGTGGCGGGATTTCAAGTCCTGAGTTTAGGGTTGCACGCCAAGACCTATTCCTGGAGCCGCCGCTTCGATAAAAACAATAAGGGGCTCGATGCGTTTTATAGTTGGTTTCGTCTTGAGACCGGTCTGTTGCTTGGTGGGGGGATTCTGCTGATCGGGATTGCGCTTCTCGGATTCTTGGTATGGGAGTGGGCGCAGTCTGGATTTTTGCCACTCTCCCGTCCCGAGTGGGCGTCGCTGGGCGCGACGCTTGTGATTATTGGCGGAGGGACTGTTTTTTCTTCGTTGTTTATTTCCGCCATGTCGATGAAGAAAGTCTGACGACCGAGAGGAGGCAGGCCACGATATGAAAGTGTTCATTACCGGTTCGAGCGGTCTGATTGGGTCTGAGCTTGTGACCTATTTTGATCGCCGGGCCGCTCGGGTGATCGGCGTCGATAATAATATGCGGGCGGACTTCTTCGGCGCAGAAGGCGATACGACGTGGAATCTTGAACGGCTGCGCCAGAGCACAACGCGCTTCTCGCATCATCCGCTCGATGTTCGGAATCGAGACGGACTGGCCGATCTGTTCAAACGCGAAGGTCCATTCGATCTGATCGTGCATTGCGCGGCTCAGCCCAGCCATGACCTCGCGGCCCGCCGCCCATTCGACGATTTCGATGTCAATGCGACAGGGACGCTCAATGTGTTAGAGACGACTCGGCAACATTCCCCGGAAGCCGTCGTCGTCTTTATGTCGACGAATAAGGTCTATGGGGATGCGCCCAATGAACTGCCGCTGAAAGAACTGGAGCGGCGCTGGGAATACGCTCGGCCGGAGGATTACCGAGGGGTGGCGGAAACCATGCGGATCGACCGGTCGAAACATTCCATTTTCGGGGCCAGCAAGGTTGCCGCCGATGTGGTGACGCAAGAGTACGGCCGGTATTTTGGCTTGAAGACGCATTGTCTCCGTGGGGGATGTCTGACTGGCCCGAATCATTCAGGCGTCGAACTCCATGGGTTTTTATCGTATCTGGTCAAAACGCAGTTGAGCGGGAAGACCTATCGGATTTACGGATATAAAGGAAAGCAGGTACGGGATAATATTCACAGTTTCGATGTCGCTCGGGCCATAGAAGAAATCTATGCCAATCCCCGGTGCGGTGAAGTGTATAACATGGGGGGAGGGCGGGAAAATTCTTGCTCTATCCTGGAGGCGTTCGACAGGGTCGAGGAACTGACCGGCAAGAAAATGCACTACGAGTATCTTGATCAGCCACGCGCCGGCGATCATGTGTGCTATATCAGCGACCTTGCTAGATTTCAGCAGCATTATCCAAAGTGGTCTGTGACCAAATCGCTCGAAGACGTGTTTCGGGACATGATCGCCGCCTGGAATGTTCGGTTGCATGGGTGAGCAAGCGGTATGAGTGCCTCTGATCGATCGATGCTCGACACCCTCGCGCTTCGCGAGAAGACGCGGGATCGCTATTTCCTGCAGCGGGATCCTATTGCGGCGGACCGCTTGCATTGGCGCGCGCAATCGTTTCGGCATCTGGTTCATCTCTTGCCCGGGCAAACGATCCTTGAATTGGGCTGCGGCCAGGGCCTCTTTACGCGGCAACTCGCACAGGTCACTCATGGAAGAAACCCCATTGCCGCCGTGACCTTCGATGCGCTTGCCGGCAAGCCGGACCGCATTCAGGATCCCGTTGAGTTCGTCGTTGCGGAGACCTTTCCGGATACGCTGAGCGGGCGGCAATTCGATTTCGTCGTTGCGATGGACCTGCTCGATACACGCAGTTGCGCGACGGTGCTCCAGCATGTGCTGGAGCTCTTAAAGCCTGGCGGGCAGGTGGTGTTTTATGAAAGCAATCCCTGGAATATCGCCCTGAAGCTGCGTCGCCTACTGGCGCGCCTCTTCGGCAAGAGGGACCCTCGGTCCCTTCTGAGCCGCGGCCAATTATATGAGCTCATGTCGGAAGTGGGCTTTATTCGAGTATTTGCCGTATTCAACGATTTCGTGTTCGCCCCGCTCTCGCCACGGTTGGTCTGGCTCTTTCGCAATCTGTCGATCATTCTGGAAAATGCGCCGGGGATTCGGACCTTGGCAGGTGCCATCCTGGTGCATGCGCAAAAACCTCCCCGCATCGCCGAACGACCGGCGGTGTCGCTGGCTCATCATCAGTCGCTCCAGCGCGCGCTGTCCGTCGTCATTCCCTGCTACAACGAACAGATGAACGTCGGGCCGCTTGTAGACGGGTTGCGACGGCTCTATGACGACTATCTGCACGAAATCATTTTGGTCGACGATAACAGCAAGGACGAGACCGCGGCAGTGATTGCGCGCATGGCGGCGCTCGATACTCGGATACGGCTGGTTTCCAGGACTGGCCCGAACGGAGTTGGCCGAGCCTTGTCCGATGGGTATCGAGCGGCGACGGGCCGCTATATCCTCACCATGGATTGCGATTTTCAGCATCTGTTGCCGGAGATCGCGGATCTGTTCGATGCGGCCGTGAAGGGGTACGACGTCGTCGTCGGAAGCCGGTTCTCCCGGCATAGTGTCTTGCTGAACTATCCGTTCGGGAAAATCGTTGCCAACCGTGGGTTTCATTTGATCGCGCAGCTTCTCTTGTTCCGCCGCTTCCGCGACCTCACCAATAATTTGAAGCTGCTTCGCCGCGACGTCGTGGAACAGCTCTGCCTTGAGGAGCCCTGGTTCGCGGTGAATGCGGAAACCGGGTTGCAACCGCTGCTGATGGGGTATCAGGTGAAGGAAGTCCCGATTTCCTGGATCAACCGCACGCCGGACATGGGGATGTCCTCGTTCAAGCTCGCCCAAGTGGGGTGGGGCTATTGGCGGGTTCTCGGCAGGTTGTGGCTGCGTACCGTGTTCGGAGCCGGTGCGTACCGTGCTCTCGCGGTTCGGACAGGAGCGCGCCAGACCTGGCGGAGCACCGATGCCGAACGGCTTCGCCCGCTCAGCGAGCAGGAGAGAGGGCGATAGGATATGGCGCGGTCTTCAGGGCGCAGTGTTCCGATCGGTGTGATGCGTGACCCTGTCCTTCAGCTGAGAGACCGTGTCGTCTACTGGCTGTTGACGGTGTTGGGAGTGGCGGCGATCGCGGCGTTTCTCGTGGCCTGGTTTCAACTCCCGGCCTGGGGGGAACATTCTTTTGTCATGACGGTTTGTTCGGGGCTTCTCGCGGTGCTGTTTCTCAATAACCTTGGGCGATGGGTGCTTCTCCCCAGCATGCAGCGGCCCCGCGCTATTGCGCCGAGGCCAGGTTGGAAGGTTGCGGTCGTGACCACGCATGTGCCGGGAGTTGAGTCATTGGACTTGCTGGAGCGTACTCTGAGGGCGTTGGTCGCCCTCGACTATCCTCACGATACCTGGGTCTTGGACGAGGGAGATGACGAGCGGATCAAGCAGGTCTGTGCCGCACTTGGTGTCCATCATTTCAGTCGCAAGCCGTTCCCGCATTATCAGACCGAGGTCGGTCTGTTTCGAAAGGCGTCCAAGCACGGAAACTATAATGCCTGGCTCCATGAGATCGGATTCGACCGCTACGAGATTTTAACGGCGTTCGATCCCGATCATGTGCCGGACTCTGTGTATCTCGCCAAAGTCCTCGGATATTTCGATGATGCGCGAGTGGGCTATGTGCAGGCGCCGCAGGTGTATGGCAATCAAGAGGAGAGTTTTATCGCCAGAGGGGCGGCTGAAGAAACCTATGAGTTCTATTCGCTCGTGCAAATGGCATGTTTTGGAAACGGATATCCGCTCATCATCGGGTGTCACAACACGCATCGTCTCAGCGCGTTGCGCGAGTGCGGCGGGTTCGCAGCACACGATGCCGACGACCTGCTGCTGACGCTCCTGTATCGGAATCATGGATGGGAAGGGGTGTATGTTCCCGAGACCCTCGCACGGGGATTGGCTCCCGCCGATTGGCCGGCGTATCTCAATCAACAGCGACGGTGGACCCGTGCCGTGCTCGATCTCAAACTGCGAATCGCGCCGGCAGTCACTCGCAATCTCTCGCCGGCCTCCGCATTGCTGAACGTCTTGCACGGAGTGAATTATGTCCATCGGGGTGTTGTGCTGCCGATCGCGGTGCTTCTCGCCGCGCTCATACTTATCCTGGGGCAAGCGCCAACGATCGCGACGGTCGAAACGATCGTCAGTGCCGGGTTCATGGTTGCGATGCTGCGGATCTGGGAGTGGTATCGGCAGCGGTTCTACTTGAATCGGAAATTGGAGCAGGGGACTCATTGGCGGGCCCGTCTCCTGCAATTCGCGAAGTGGCCCTATCAAGTGGCGGCCATTGCCGATGTCCTGGTCAACCGCCAAGTCCCTTTTATCACGACTCCCAAGACGACAGCCCCTGCGCGCGCCTCCTTCGCGTTATGGCCGCACTTAATCACCCTGGGCGTTCTAAGCGCCGCATGGGGGCTTGGGCTGGTATTGCATGGGACGCCCCCCTTCGCGGTTCAGGTATGCGCGGTGGGAATTGCAGCCCTCACCGTGGGCCTGATGTTGACGGAATGGCGCGGGACTGTGAAACGTCGAATGAGCCGGTAATTCCCCCTTCATGACCAGACCCTGTGGGTGGCTTGCGCGCGCCGGATCCCTTCAGCTCCCTATGCGGGTTCCCCGCATAGAGTCTCAAGGCAACAAAGATAGCCGGGCAATCCGGCCAATGCGAACGCCGTTCAACGGAATCGCTCTGGCACCACCGCAAGGTTTTATGCCTGCGGCCCCTCTTTAGTAGGGACGGAGTGAGGTAAGAGGTATTGGCTACCGGCCATCGTGTTTCTATACTAGGTTAAACCCGCGGGCGGTTTTTACCCGGGAGCGCTCCATCGGCGTTGTATGGGCGTTGCCAAGTGGGCTACTGAAAAGAGAAGGGGGCTTAGCCTGTTGGAGGAGATGGAGCGGCTTGTGCGCATGATATCCGAAAGAGTGACATGAGCTTACTGACAACAGCGAGTGGCCGCCGCATGATGGACGGGACCGCCAGGATATTTTTGGCGGAGATGCTGTTCCCACTTACGGCTCTTATTACGACTGGCTTTTTGACCAGGAAGCTCGGTCCGCACGGGTATGGATTGCTGGCGCTCACGCTGACCACCATTATTTGGGTTGAAAGCGCGATCAGCTCATTTTTTGCCAAGGCGACGATCAAATTTGTCGGTGAAACGGACGATTGGAAACCAGTCGGTGCCATGGTGATTCGCCTCAGTCTGAAGATTGGCCTCGCGGCAATGGCGCTCGTCTGGGTTCTAGCCACACCGCTCAGCGCACTGCTCAAAGAGCCGGATTTGGCTTTCTATCTTCGCGTGTGCGCGCTCGATATTCCCTTGTTGTGTATTGGACAAGCCTATCGAAATGTGTTGATTGGATTGGGCGATTACCAGGCTGGGGCCGTTGCCAGGGCCGGCCGCTGGCTGGTCAGAATGGGGCTTGTCGTGGGGCTTGTGCAGGCAGGCTTCTCCATCACGGGGGCGTTGCTCGGCGTGATCGGTTCGTCGCTGGCAGAGCTGTTGCTGAGTCGCTGGTACCTCGGAGAAGGGATGTTCTCCAAGCACGCGTCGGTGCCTTTTCCGATTCAGCGGTACGGAGCGCTGTTGTTTCTCTCCTCGATCTGTCTCATCTTTTTCAATGGGATGGATCTGTTCATGCTGAAAATTCTTGGCGGCACCGCGTTGCAATCCGGTATTTACAGCGCGGCTCAGAGCTTGTCGCTCCTGCCTGGACTGTTTTCCTGGGCATTTTCCTCGCTGCTGCTGGCTACGTTGAGCCGTCAGCTTGCGGAGGGCCAGAGGGACAAGGCCAGGGATCTCGCGCGGGATTCGATGCGCGTCACGATGTTCTTTCTTCCGGTCGCGGCCATTATTGCCGGTGCATCGCCGGAGATTGTGCAGGTGGTCTTCGGCTCCGAGTTTGTGCCCGCGAGCCCTCTGCTGGCGCTCTTGATAATCGGGGCGGTCTCGAATGTCATGCTGATGGTGTCGATCACGATCATGACGGCCGCGGGACTCCCGGCTAGAACGGTGCTGTTCACGGCGCCATTGGTCTTACTGGCGCTGGTTGGACATCTCATCGTGATTCCTCGATTGGGGCAGCAAGGAGCCGCGCTGGTCACCGTCACGGTTTCTGCGCTGGGTGCGTCTGTGGCTCTCATGAGTGTGTACGGGCTATGGAAGGTGTGGCCGCCGGCCGGGACGCTTGTGCGAAGCCTGGCGGTCGGCCTTGTCGTCGGCGCGGCGTCGTGGGCATGGCCGACTCCTGGGCTGCTGGTGTTCGCCAAACTGATGTTGCTGGGAATCTTCAGTCTGTTCGGCTATTGGTTGGTCGGGGAGTTTCGCCATGGAGAGCTGGCCGCAGTTCGCTCGATGTTGTTTCGAAAGCGCGAGCCGGCGCAGGCGGCTTGAGGACGCAGCCATGGCGGAGCCGAGAGTGCGGTATGCAACGCTGTTCGTGAACTCAACGACAGGTGCTCTGCGGGATCCCTGGAAGTAATGAGAGGTTGTTGATGGCGTCGTCGAGCATTCTCATCGTATCGCTGGTCGATCCGGCCACGCATCCTGGCGGGGCAGGGACCTATACGCGAGGATTGGTAGCTGCGCTCCAGCAGGGGGAGCATCGATTTGATGTGGATTTGTTGGGGCCTCTGTATCCGCCGTCAGGGCCGTGGAGGCATGTTCGGCAAGTCATGTCTTTGGCGCGCTCGTGTGTTTCAACGCATCCTGCAAAAGTGCTCTTTACATTGCGGGGAGAGTTCAGAAGGAGAATCCGCGAGGCGGTCCGCGTGCGCCGGTACGCAGCAGTCGTGATCAATGGAAGCGATATGTTTTGGGCCGTCGAGGAATTGCCCTCAGAGATCCCGATCCTGCTGGTTGCCCACAATCTTGAGCACCGGGTGCTTGCACAGCAAGTGTCTCTCTATCCACTCTTCTCTTATTTGTTCGAGCGAGAAGTGCGTAAGCAGCGGCAATATGAGATCGAGGCCTTTCATCGCGCCGCCGGTGTGATCTTTCTTTCAGCCGATGAAATGGCCTGGGGCAAGGGGCAGGTCCCCAATGTCCGGGCGCTTCATGTCCCGCCGCTCTTTACGGCGCCGCCGGCATCTCGGCGGCATCGGGTGAGCAGCCCGTTGCGCCTCGGATACCTTGCCGATTTCGCCTGGTGGCCGAATCGACGGAATTGGCAGTGGCTGACTGAGGAGGTTCTTTCAAGGATTCACCGGCCTCTCCAGGTCCATGTCTTTGGGCGGGGGAGCGAGCGTCTGCCCGTCTCGGATCGAGTCGTGCTTCACGGCAGAGTGCCGGATCTCGCAACAGTTTGGAGCCAAGTCGATATTATGGTGTGCCCCACTCGCGCGGGTGCCGGCGTCAATATCAAAGTTGCGGAGAGCCTGCACCATCGAATGCCGGTGCTGGCTACCACACAGGCTGTACGCGGTTTTTCCTGCGCCTCCGGACCGGGCTTGGTGGCGAAGGACAACGCGGAGGATTGGGTTGCCTTCTTGAGTTCGTCCGAAGCGGATCAGTTGGCATGTCAGGCCCCATCAGAGGAGTTGCGTGGACAATTTGCTGTCGACCGCCATGCGGAAATCTTGAAGCACTTCATCCGAGAGACGATTCGGACGACGGTTTTTTGTTCGCTGCCACGCATGTGTCCGCCGTCACCCGAGGAGGTCCGGCAGTCTGTGGCGCCAGTTGGCTCTGCGGCTGTGGGAAATCCCGCGACGCCAGTATTTGAACAGGATAGGTGCTCCAAGACAGGTGTTTCAGAGGAGATCATTGCATGAACAACACACAAGGGATGCGACGATGAGCACACTTTCCGTCATTGTGGTTTCCGACTACGCGGCCGGCGAGGAGAAGTCGTGGGAGGATCTCCGGTGTGCGTTGCGGGTATGGGTGGAGCAAGAGGGGATGCCTGCCGACGAATTCATGCTTGTCGAGTCCTCACGGTTCAAAGGCCGGGTACCGGAAGATGTGGCCGCGATGATTCCCAACCTGAAAATTCTGTACGTCGACGCCGAGTCCTCTTATGAACTGAAGAACCAGGCGGTGGAGGCTGCCACCGGTGACTGGCTGGCCATTGTCGATGCCGACTGCATCCCGCGCCGGTCGTGGCTGCGAGTGCTGCGCGCCGCCATTGCCGAGCATCCCGGCGCAGCGGCCATCAGCGCCAGGACCTTATATCCGGGCCGGTCGCGCATGGAGCGACTCCTGGGGCTGTTATCGCGGTCGTACCTTGACCCTGGGCGGCGTGGTCCTACTCGTTTCATCTCCGGCAATGCGACGGCGTTTAGACGCGACATCTATCAGCGCCATCCACTTCCCGTTGGGATGGGCGCCTTTGCATCCCGGATCCAGTCGGAGGCGTTTCTGCGGGACGGCGCGACTCTGTTATTCGACCCCGAGCTGGTGGTGACGCATGATTTTGAAGGGTGGCCGATGGAGCGGGACATCCGGCGCAATCATGGCTATAGCACCGTCATCACGCGGCTGCGCGATGACCGACTGCCGTATGCCTGGCTCATTCGTGCCGGCGCCATGGCCATTCCGTTGATCGTGGCAGGGAAGACCCTCGATAGCGTCCGCGACTGCCTCCGGTGCTTCCGCCACTATAACGTGAAGCTCCACGAGCTGCCGCTGGCATTGGGGCTGACCGTTGTGACGCATGTCCTCGAAATCCCCGGGATGTGGCAGGCGTTTCGCGGCGAAGCCATCGTGGGGAGCCAGTACCGGTAGGCATGCGAGGCAGGGTGACGGATGAGAGTCGCATTCGATTTCACTGCGTTCATTCCCCAGATGACGGGGATCGACACGTACTTGAAGCAACTGGTGTGGCACCTGGCGAAGGTCGATCGAACCAGTCAGTACAGGATCTATCATAACCATGAGGATCGGTATCTCTTTGCTGAGGGACTGCCGGAGAATGTTTCTCATGCTTCCCTGAGCGCGCGGCCTAGGCCGATTCGCCTGGCCTCCCAGCAGATATTCTTGCCGGCGGCGGCGACCCTTTGGGGCGCGGATGTGGTGCATTCCCCATCGTTCATCATGCCGTATCTGCGAGGGATGGCGCGGCATGTGTTGACGGTCCATGACATGACGTCTTTTTCTCATCCACAATGCCACATTGCCCTGCGGCGAAGCGCTTTGTATCGGCGAATGGTGTTGGTGAGTCTCAACCGGGCGGATGTGGTAGTGGCGCCTTCTCAAGCGACCAGGCAGGCGATCTTGGAATTTCTCCCGAACCTGGACCCGGATCGAATTCATGTGACCGTGCCGGGAATCGGTGAAGAGTTCCGGCCTTGTGACCCTGCGTCGGTCCGGGGTGTCGTGGCGCGGCTGGCGCTCCCGGATCCCTACATTCTGTATGTTGGGACTCTTGAGCCAAGAAAGAATATTCCGGTATTGGTCGAAGCCTATCGGCGGCTTGTTGAGGCCGGCGCGATCAAGGAGCGCCTGGTGCTCGCTGGCAAATTGGGCTGGGGATATGAGGCGTTGCTGGAGCAGATCCAGGCGCCGGCTCTGCGCGGGAAAGTACACCTTGCCGGCTATGTGAGCCAACAGGACCTTCCCGCCCTGTATGCGGGCGCGAGACTGTTTGTCTATCCCTCCCTCCATGAAGGGTTCGGGTTTCCTCCGCTGGAGGCGATGGCGTGCGGCGTGCCGGTGATCAGCACCAGGTCCTCCTCGCTGACGGAGAATCTTGAGGCTGCGGCTGAGCTTGTTGCTCCGGACGACGTGGTGGGGCTGGCCGATGCGATGCGACGGCTGTTGTCCGACGATAGGCTTCGGGCCAAACGGCAGAGCGAGGGACTTGAACAGGCCCGCCAGTACCGATGGGACCAGACGGCGAGGGCGACAGTGAAAAGTTATCAAGCGGCGATGAACATGGCGCGCCGGTAAGGCCCGATGGATATGGCGCCTGAGCGGATGGTGGACCCAGAGACGGCAGGAATGGGCAGCGGAGGCTCCGTTCCCTTATCGGTCGTCATTGCGACAACCAAGGCCTGGCCGGAAATCCAGCTCTGCCTTGAGTCGCTTCATGCCCAGGCCTTGGCAATCGGCGCGGAGGTGTTGGTGGGGGATGGGCATGGCCAGGGGTTGCCGGTCGATGTGGCTGAGCGCTATCCGGAAGTGAAGTGGATACCATGGTCCGGTGGGTCGGTGTTTTTCCTGCGCGAGCTTGCCATGACCCAGGCCGCCGGCGACGTCGTGGCGGTGACCGAAGACCATTGCACGGTGACGCCCGAGTGGTGTGAACGAATGCTGGCGGCGCATCGAAATCATCCGGAAGCCGCCGCGATCGGTGGGGTTGTCGAAAACGGCGCGACCACCAGACTCATCGACTGGTCCAATTTCCTGATCGTGTTCGGGCCCTTCACCGCGCCGATTGAAACGGGCCTACAACGAACCATTTCGTTGCAAGCCAACATCTCGTACAAACGGCGGGTCGTTCCACGGACACTCTCTCGACTCGGCATGATGGAGTTTTTGTTCAATCGCACATTGTGCGAACAAGGGGAAATCCTTATCGCGGACGATCGGCTCATCGTTTCGCATAATCAGACCTGGGGGTTTTGGGGAACCTTTGCGGCGCATTTCCATAACGGCCGGTCGATCGCTGGGTTTCGTCTCCAGCGCGTCTCATGGGTCGAACGGCTGATTCGGCTCGGCGGCTGCGCTATTTTGCCGGCCTACCTGTTATGGGTGACTCAAGGCCCTGTGATACGAAAGCGGCGGCTGCTGAAGCATGCCTTAGCGAGTCTGCCGCTCACGGTCTTGGTTGTGACTTGTCATGCCGCAGGTGAGTTCGTCGGGTATCTCTTTGGCCCAGGTAATAGCCCGAGGCATTTGGCGTAGGCCCGTACCCGGGACCGGGTTGAAGAGGACAATACGAAATGACCGAATCGAACACCCCTGTGTTGTCGGTGATCCTTGCGACCCCGGGCCGGTATGCCACGATCCGCAAGACGATGGGGCATCTGCGGTCTCAAACAGCGCTGTGAGTTGAGCGGATCTGTCCATCGGATAGGGTCCGTGAATCGGCCAAAGTAACAGGATTCACTGCCGATGCGGTTTTGCATGGTGACGACATTCTATCCGCCCTATCATTTTGGCGGCGACGCCACGTTTGTGCAGGGATTGGCTCGCGCGCTGGTGGCGAAAGGGCACCATGTTGAAGTGGTGCATTGCGAAGATGCCTATCGCTTGCGAGGCAGGGCAGAACCGGCTGCGCAGGGTGAACAGGACGGGATTGTCGTGCATCGTCTGCACAGTCCCTTCGGCAAGCTGTCTCCGTTGATCACGCAGCAAACGGGCCATCCGGGAGTCAAAGCGGCGCAGCTGCGAGCGGTGCTCGACCGTGATTTCGACGTGGTCAATTTCCATAATATTTCGTTGATCGGAGGTCCCGGTGCCCTTCAACTGAGTCGCGCACCGGTGACGCTGTATACCCTGCACGAACATTGGCTACTCTGTCCGACCCATATTCTGTGGAAGAACCAAGCTCGCGCCTGCGATGGCCCGGAGTGCTTCACTTGTTGTATTCGGTCGGGAGTCCCCCCTCAATTGTGGCGGTATACGAATTTGAGCCAGCGCAGCGTGGCCAATGTGGACGCCCTGTTGGCCCCGAGCGAATTCACGGCGCAACAGCATCGAGCTGCGGGGGTGATCGCGCCGATCGATGTTCTGCCGACATTTTCCAATATGGAGCCGGGTCCGCCCGCGCGGCGCATTTGGGTTGGGCGGCCGCGTTTTTTGTTTGTCGGCAGAGTAACCGCCTCCAAGGGTATCGATCGGTTGCTTGAAGAGTTTGTGCGATTGCCGGAATTTGACTTGGATGTTGTGGGTAGTGGAGATTTGCTTGTAGATCTTCAGGCGCGGTATGAGGGGGTTCCACACATTCGTTTTCTAGGTGTGCGCCCGCAGTCTGAGCTGATCGGGCTGTACCAGAAGGCTACAGCGGTGATTGTGCCGTCGTTGGCTCCGGAAGTGTTCCCGCTGGCCGTGCTTGAAGCGCTGGCTTGTGGAACGCCAGCAGTGGTCCATGACGTCGGTGGGAGCGGTGAAGCGGTCGAGAAAACCGGCGGTGGATTTGTGTACCGGTCTGGAGAGGAACTCCAGAGAATGCTTTCCGCACTGGCCCGGGACGGTGATTTACGAGAAACCCTTGCGCAACGGGCTCGAGTCGGGTACGAGACGTTCTATTCCAGAGAACGCTATCTGGACCGCTATCTCCGAATCATCGGCGCTATCGGAAAAAGGAAGGGTGCATCGGTCGTGGCCTGCGAAGAATTGGCTCAAGATGAGTAGCGGCGACAACGTCGAATCGGCGGCTCAGGGGCCGGCTGGTTACCCGCTTGTGGGGCATCTCCCGGTATTCTTATACGACAAGCTCGGCTTTCTCTCACGTTGTGCGGCTGTGTATGGCGATGTGGTCAAATTGAACATTGGCGAGCCGACGTATGTGCTCAATCATCCGGAAGACGTCAAGCATGTGTTGGTGATAAACCCGGATAACTATGTCAAATCGCCTCGCATGACCAGCGTGAGCGGGAAGCGGCTGTCGGGATCCGGCCTCTTGACCAGCGTGGGCACGGCGCATCTCAGGCAGCGGAGGATGATGCAGCCGGTGTTCTACCGGAAGGTCATGGAGTCTTTTTCGCACACGGTCACAACCGGAATCGCCGCCATGCTCGACTGGTGGACGGATGGCATGCAGATCGATCTCAACCAGGAAATGATGGGCCTGGCTCAAGAAAACATCGTTAAGACGTTGTTAGGACCGGATGCGGACGAGGACATGCCGGCGCTGCTAGAGGCCATTACGGTCAGGCGGCTGTATATGGAGCATGTGTTTTTTTCGCCGGTTCCCGAGTGGGTGCCGAGTCGGATCGGGTGGGCCTATCGCAAGGCGATGCGCCGGATCGACGACATCGTCTATCGCGCAATTCAGTCGCGCCGCGCGCATCCCACAGGCGGTGAGGATCTGCTCGCGCGGCTTCTTCGCGCGCAGTACGATGATGGGACCGGAATGACCGATCAGCAGGTTCGCGATGAGGCAGTGACCCTGTTTGTAACCGGGTATGAGACGATTGCGGAGGCGTTGACGTGGACCTCCTATCTCCTGTCTCAACATCCGGAGATTGAAGCGGCCTTCTTCACGGAGGTGGACGGCGTTCTCGGCCGCCGGCCTCCGTCAGCCGAAGATCTTTCGAGGCTCACATACACTGGGATGGTGCTGGCGGAATCCATTCGGCTCTATCCGCCCACCTGGATTTTTATTCGGGTGGCGCTGGAAGAGGATAAATTGCCGAGCGGTGCAGTCATTCCTGCGGGAGTGAAAATCTATTTGTGTCCGTATGTCATGCATCGCAACCCGCAATATTTCTCTGACCCTGAGCGGTTTAACCCAGAACGGTTTACCGAAACGGCCAAGAAAGAGCGGCCGCAGTTTGCGTATTTTCCGTTCGGCGGCGGGGCCCGGGTTTGCATTGGGGAGCACTTTGCCAAGATGGAAGCGATTCTGACGCTTACCGCCATTGCCCAGCGGTTCAGATTGTCATTGGTGCCGGGGCAGGCGATTGTGCCGGAACCGAAAATGACGTTGCGCCCCCAAAACGGGATCATGATGCGATTGCATCGGCGGGATTAGGGCAAAGAGGTTCGCGTGATGAACGATCATCCGCTGGTATCAGTCGTGATCCCGACAGTCAACCGGCCGCAATTAGTCGTGCGCGCGGTTCGGAGCGCGTTGGCGCAAACGCTGCAATCGATCGAAGTGGTCGTGGTCATTGATGGGCCCGATGAGAAAACGGAAAAGGTGCTTGCCGCGCTGGATGAGTCCAGGCTTCTGGTGAAGCTGCTGTTGCAGTCCCAGGGTGCTGCGCAGGCCCGTAACGCAGGCGTCGGAGCGGCTCGCAGTCAATGGATCGCCTTTCTCGACGATGACGACGAATGGCACCCACGCAAGCTTGAGGTCCAGTTGCGCGCCGCGCAACAATCCACGTTCAAGGATCCCATCATTGCATGCCGGTTCATCAAGCGAAGCGATATCGATGATGTGGTGCTGCCGCGGAGGCTGCCGGTGTCCGGCGAGCCCATGAGCGAATATTTGTTCCGCCGTACGCGCTTGTGTGGGGGAGAAGGCCTCGTGCAAACGTCTACGGTCTTTACGACCAAGAACCTGTTGCAGACAGTCCCGTTTCGAGCAGAGGCGCGAAGGCACGATGACCTCGACTGGCTTGTCCGGGCCACCGCGCGCGGCGAGAGAGTCGTTGAATTCGCGCCGTTTTCTGAGCCGCTTGCGATTTGGCACAGGCCGGAGCATCTGGAAACAATGAGCAGTCGGAAAGACTGGAGATTTTCGCTGTCTTGGGCGCAACGGAATCGCCAGTTGATGACCTCTCAAGCCTATGCCTCGTTCCTATTGACCTGGTTGAGCGCCAATGCGATTGAACAGGGGGACAGATCGGCATTCTGGCCGCTCTTGAAGAATGCCTGTCGTTTCGGGGCTTCCAGCGTGCTCGATGCCTGTGTGTTTGCCGGAATCTGGCTCATGCCTCAAGGCCTGCGGCGGTGGCTTGCCGGCAAGTCGATTAAGGGGACGGCGTAAAAGCCCAGTGGCCAGGGAACCGGGAAATATAACTGAGGGTAAGCTGTGATGTTTGGTCGGCGCGTGACGCCCATGACGGGTACTGATTCCCAGCCAGGCACTCTCTTCGAGAAGGGGATTCGTGTTCTGTTTTATCTGGTTTGCGCGAATGTGCTCGTCTTGTTCTTTGTTCAAGGAGGCTACGATATCACGGTCGGCCCCGTTCATCTTCATGCCTATTCTCTGAGGAACTGGCTGCTGCTCTGTTTGGCCTTCGCATGCGCCACGACGTGGCTGGAAGGGAGGCGGGCCGGGCTCTCGGCAGCCGAGTGGGCGCAGTCTCCTCTCCTCTTGTTCATCGGCTCGCTGAGCCTGTATTACCTCAATGGCCATACATTTGAGATGGCGGATACGCTGCCGGCGCGGTTTCTTCCCGTCAGCCTCCTCACGGACCATGATTTTTATCTCGATGAGTATGCGTCCACCATTGAGCAGTACGAGGAACAATACTTTATACGGATCATCGACGGACACCTGATATCGACGTACCCTCCATGGGGCGCTGTCTTGTCCGTGCCGGTGTATTTTTTCCCCGTCCTCAAGGCAGGGGCAAGAATCGGAGCCGAGGCGCTGTTCGATTTGGAAAAGCGGGCAGGCATGCTCATGGTTGCGCTGTCGGTGCTTACGTTATTTGTCGGGTTGCGGCGCGTCACGCCGCCGCGCGTGGCATGGTTTGTTGCCTTTGTCTACGCATTCGGGACAAGCAGCCTGAGCCTCATCAGTCAAGCGTCGTGGCAGCATGGCCCGAGCCAGCTCTTTTTTTCACTTACTCTGTATTGCCTGGTAAGGGGCAAGGAAACGCCCGCCGCTGTTGCGTGGGCCGGGCTGGTACTTGGGGTGGCGGTTATCTGTCGCCCGCTGAATCTCGTGATGGCGCTTCCGATTGCGCTGTATGTGTTCCATGAGCATCGAGATCGCTGCCTGGGGTTCGTGCTTGCCGGCATGCCTCCGCTGTTGCTGTTCCTGTGGTACAACGCAGCGTATTTCGGTTCGCCCGTCCGAACCGGATTTGGCGCGACTGTTGTCACTCCGGCATCCCTCGTCGGACACCATCTCTCCTGGTTCAACACGCCCTTCCTCGAAGGGCTTGCGGGCGTGTTATTTTCCCCGGCACGTGGGCTATTCATCTATTCGCCTATTTTCCTTTGCGCGCTGGTTGGCATGGTGGTGGTATGGAGAACGCCGGGACAGCTCTTTCTACGGTATCTCAGCGTGGCGCCGCTCTTGTTGCTCATTCCGGTCGCAACACTCGGGAGTTGGTGGGGCGGTCATGGGTACGGCCCAAGGCTGTTAGCGGATAGTGCCCCGTTCCTTTGTTACTTGATGGCGCCGGCCCTCGAGCGAATCGGTCAGAGGGCCTGGGCGAGGTATGTAGTCATAGGGCTGACAGGAATTTCAATTGGCATGCATGTCATAGGATTTGCCTATTCAAAAGATTGGGGTTCAGAGTTGCTAGATTTTGATGCACATCACGAACGTATCTGGTATTGGCGGGAAAGCCCGCCCGTTTTGTTGGGAACACAGCTCCTGGAGGAGGGATGGCAGCGGGTGGGTGAGAAGTTCTGACCTGCTGATGCTCTGGTCGAGACCGGGCGCGGACAATGTGTTACCGCTCGCATAGTTGCTTAGCGTAAGAGGAGGGCGATAGCTAATAGTAGTTAGCGGTTCTGCGAGATGGCCTGAAGCCGTTCGAGCATCCGGTCCCATACGAATCCGTGCAGGCGAAGATTGGCTGCGCGCTCCACTTTTCTGAACTGGACGCCGATTCGCCGATCCTCCATCCATCGCACTTCCGCTTCTTCGATAGGCAGCGATTCCTGCCGGTCTGGGAGAATCACTCGCAGCAACAAATTTGTCACAGAGGGCGGCATCGCGTCGCATTCAATCGTGCAGCCGAGTACGGAGAGGTTCGTGACCGTGCCTTCTCCGATCGCGGCGGCGCCTGCAAACATGACAGGATACGCTGTGGGCAGCGGTAGCCGGTAATGTTCGCGTTTGTAAGACGTAGTCTGTGCCATGGCAATCCGCAGTGTAGCGTGGCGTGAGGTCGTAAACGTATCCCTCCTTGGAGGGGCTGCGGACATCGCGCCCGCGAGTTAGTGCGGGGCATGGGTAGGGAGGAGCATATTCATCCCCTCAAACTGTGGGTTGTGGCTCGGCGTCGATCTTTGTAGGATGAGAGTATGGTTCGGACCTTCGTGCAGTATCGTCATGGAGACATAGGATGTATATGACGATGTGTGACGGACAGGCAGGGCGCCGAGGGGCATGAAGATTCTTTTGATCAATGATTATGGCGCGCCGATTGGCGGGGCAGAGGTCCTGACCTTTGCGCTGCGAGATGAGTTGCGGCGGCTGGGACACGATGTGCGGCTGTTTGCCAGTTCCGCCGGCACATTGCCTGCTTCGTCGGAGGCCGACTACCTCTGCTACGGGACGCTCTCTCGGTTCAGGACACTGTTGCAGATGCTGAATCCGTGGGCCTTTGTTCGACTGCGCCGCGTGTTGCAAGAGTTTCAGCCGGACGTCGTGCATGTCCGAATGTTTTTAACGCAACTCTCTCCATTGATCCTCCCGCTCCTTCGCCGGATTCCTGCTCTGTATCATGTGGTGTGGTATCGGCCCATCTGTCTGACAGGTACGAAACTCTTGCCGACGGGGGCCTCTTGTCAGAGCCCTGCCGGACATGCTTGTCGCAAGAATGCCTGTGTGCCATTGCGGGATTGGATGCCGCTGCAATTGCAAATGAGGCTCTGGAGAGCGTGGCGGCCTGTCTTTAGGCGAATCGTCGCCAATAGTCGAGCTGTGCAAGAGCGCTTGATTGCCGACGGGATCGGATCGGTTGAGGTGATCCACAATGGGGTGACCGTTGAATCTCTCACGCGAGTATTGTCCCCCAAGCCGGTTGCCGTGTTTGCCGGCCGGTTAGTTTCCGAGAAGGGTGTCGACGTGTTGCTCCATGCGTTTGCCATCGTTGCGCGCGAGCTTCCCGAGGCACGGCTCGTTCTTGCCGGCGATGGGCCTGAACGTGCCGCGCTCGCAGCATTGGTTGAAAAGCTGGATATAGCCACGCGCGTGACGTTTCTGGGCCATCTTTCCAAAGAAGAGATGGAACGCAGGTTTGCTCAAGCCTGGGTGCAGGTGGTGCCGTCTCGATGGGCAGAGCCGTTTGGGCTGGTGGCTGTTGAAGCCATGATGCGAGGCACTGCGGTAGTGGCCAGCTCCATGGGCGGATTAAGCGAAATTGTGCGGGATGGAGCAACTGGGTTGTTGGTTCCTCCAAACGACCCGCACGCGCTGGCTGAGAAACTGAAAGAAGTCCTGAGTGATCGAGCCAAAGCAGAAACAATGGGGACGTCGGGCCGGGCTCTTGCTGTGACACAGTTTAGTTTGTCCCGGCAATGCGAGCAATTCGTGGCGCTATATCGGCAGATGGTCTCAGGGGCACCGGTTGCCGATTCTGTCCATGCGGAAACGCCGATGCAGGCAGTAAGGAGATAAGCGGATATGAGCGCACTGCGGCCAGAGAAGCCTGTCGTCTCCGTAATTGTGGAGGGCTATAACGAGTCACGCGATCTCGGAAAAGCGGTGAATACGATCGACGCGCTGCAACGGCAAGATTTTCCCGCGGATCAGGTTGAGATTGTTCTGATGGGCAGTGCCGACCAGGTCAAAGAGTGGCGCGCGCTCTACGGACAGCCTACGCCATTTTGGGGTATTCAGGCGGTTGAAGCCGAGGGGCTCTCGTACCTGCAGTTGAAGAATCGGGGCGCTCAGTTTGCGTCCGCCGATATTCTGGCCTTTACCGATTCCGACGTGTACCCGCATCGCACCTGGTTATCGTCGCTGGTCGAAGGCATCCGTGGGGGCGGCGATGTATCGATCGGGCTAAGCCTGTTTAAGAGTGCTACCAATTGGGAGTGGAATCGGGCGACCAGGCTGGCGGCTGCGTCGATCACCTGGGGCTGGGTGGTCGGCAAAACTCTCGATTCTCAGCGGCGTCTACCGATGCCTGTCGGATTTATGGACCATAATTTCGGCCTTCGCGTCGAGACCTTCCGCCGGCACCAGTACAATACGAAATTCGGCCGGTTGTGCGGCGCGCCCCTGCTCATGCAGTCGTTCCTTGATGGTGGAGAGAGAGTGGTCCTCCAGCCGCATCAGCGGGTCACGCATTATTTTTCGTGGCTCTATTGGTTGAAGGGCCTGCATTTTCGGTACGGATACGAGGTGTTCATGTTGCGGCGCTTGAACAAGCATTATCCGAATCAGTGGATTGCGCGCATGGCATTTCTCGAACCCGTAATGACGATGGTCTGGCATATCTCGTTGGATGTCCCGCGCTGGTTTCGAGTCAGCCGATTGCTGGGTGTGCATCCTGTTCGGCGAGTGGCGCTGCTGCCATTGGTCCTGGCCATGTCCTGCGCCGCGCGTACAATGGAGATGGCGGGGATGTATTGCACGATGATGTCTCCGGAATCCATGAAGCAGTGGGCAGAGTCAGTTTAAGAACGTCTGGACGTTGAGCGGACAGGGTAACAGGAACAGATACTGAGATGGCCATCCTTGTGACCGGGGCGACAGGATTCATCGGTCGCCACCTAGTCGAGCGGCTGGTGGCGGCGGGAGAGCAGGTGCGGGCATTGGTGCGGCCGTCTGCACCGGCTGCTTGGCTCGATACTCTCGGAGTCGAGGTTCTGCGAGGCGACATCGGCGATGCGGGCGCCGTCGAGCGGGCAGCGGATAAGCGCAAGATCGTGTTTCACTTGGCAGCGAAAACCGAGTCCGTCGGTCTCTTGTCAAAGCATGATGTGCAAATGGCCAATATCCGGGGCGCCGAGAACGTCACGCGTGCGGCCTTGCGGGCGGGTATTGAGCGATTGGTGTTTTGCAGCAGCGTCGCGGTGTACGGCCGCATCGTTCCTCATCGGCTGATTGAGGAGAGCACAGCGACAGACCCGGATTCCCCGTACGGCGAATCGAAGGTGCTTGGCGAGCGAGTTGTCCTATCTGCTTGGCAGCGGGACGGGTTGCCAGTCGTTGTGGCTCGGATCTCGACGGTGTGGGGGCCGGGCACGACAAGCTGGCTGGGTTTGTTTCAAAGCATTGCAGCCGGGCGGTTCCGCCTAATTGGGGAAGGGGCGAACTATCATCATATCGCCGATGTTTCCGATATCGTCAAAGGGTTGTGTCTGTGCGGGTTTGTGAAGGGAGTGGAGGGGCGAACGTACATTCTCTCAGGAAGCGAGCCGGTGCAACTGAAACGATTGATCGAGATGATCGGAGAGGAAGTGAACAGGAGCCGTTTCCCGACGAATCTTCCAGCCGCTCCCTTGCATATCTATAGGGCGCTCGACAGGATGGCGGTTGCTTTGATCGGGCGTAAATTGCCTCGTGCGGACCGTCTTGCGTTGTTCCTTGGCGACCGCAGGTTTGACATTGGGCGAGCCCGTCAAGAACTGGGATATGTGCCTGAAATTGCCTTAAAAAATACGATTCACCGTATGGCGGAATGGTTTCGGGCGCGCGGCCATCTTCCTCAGTTTGACTGAAGAGGCTATCAGGGGGAAGGGAGGCATCGATAACTATGAGAAGTGCCGCGGTAAAGCTGGGCATTATAGGATGCGGATGGGTAACAGAGACCTTGCATTTGCCGGCCTTGAGAGGGGGCAGAGCCGCGGATGTCGTAGCTATGGCCGACGACGATCCTGATCGGCTGAAGCGAGTGGCAGATCAATTTCAGGTTCAGCGCCGATATGCCGACTACCGTGTGCTGCTCGACGATCCGGCTATCGAAGCCGTCGGGGTATGGCTGCCAGCCGTCCGCCAGGTTGAGGCGGCGCAGGCCGTTCTTGCCGCAGGAAAGCATCTGTTTATCGACAAGCCCTTGGTCTTCGACCTGGCGGTGTGGGATAGGCTGATGGCGCAAGCCACGCAAGCCAGCCTGAAAATCATGGTGGTAGGGTTGCCGCGCCGCTGGCATCGACTCGTGCGCCGCGCACAAGAAGTGGTCAGGCAGGGGAGTTTAGGGAAACTCGAGCTGATTCGCACCGTCTTGACCGGCAGAAATCCGGAGCGCCGGAGTTTTCATGAGGAAGGCGATCGCCATGCGGTGAAGGGGATTCTCTATCAGTTTGGCGTGCATCACTTCGATGCAGTGCATGCGTTGCTTCGAAATGAGGTCAATGAAATCCTTGCCGCGAGCACCGTCGATGAATCGACGGTGGTTGTGACTGCGCGATTGGCGAACGGGGCGCTCGTTTCTTCCACCTTCTCGGAAGGCGAGAGCAGGAACGACGAGATCGAGATCTATGGCCAGATGGGCCGCCTGAAAATCTCCTGTTATCGTTTCGATGGTTTCGAGTATTTCCCGCCGGAAGTCCATCCAGGAGATATTAAAACTCGTGTGCAGCTGGCGTCACAGACCTTGAGGGAACTGCCGCAAGGTCTGGCTCGGATGCGCTACGGCGGCGATTTTATCGACTCATATCGCGTGGGATGGCAGCACTGCATGGATGCGATCCGTCAAGATACAAGGCCAGATTGTGCGCTAGAAGAGGGCCGGCGCGCGTTGCAAGTGGTTCTTGCCGCTAAAGAAGCCTTGGCTCTGAGGCGGCCGGTGACCATTGAGCAGCAGTCATCCGACCGTATCGTATCGTGAGTGTCGAAGGGCTCCATATTGCGGTGTACGACCCTCAGGAGAAGGAGAGCAGAGGATGACCGTTCTCGTGACCGGTGCCACGGGCTTTATCGGCCGCCATCTCATCGAGAGGCTGACTGCCGAGAAGGTTTCTGTTCGCGCGCTGGCTTTTCCGGAAGAGAATCTGTCCGTGCTCGATCGTTTTGATGTCGAAATCGTTCGCGGGGATGTGCTCGATTACCAAAGTGTGCAACGGGCCGCTTCGAATTGCCAGCGGATTTTTCACCTCGCAGCCAGAACCGAAGCCTCCGGACCGTCCCGAAAAGATTTTGAGGCAGTCAATGTGCAAGGCGCCGTGAACGTCGCGCGAGCGGCACTGGTTGCCGGAGCCAGCCGGCTCGTCTTCTGCACCAGCGGCGCGGTGTTTGGCCGCGCGATCAAGAACCGTTCAATTACCGAGGATACGGTCCCCATTCCTGATTCGCCCTATGGGCAATCTAAATTCGCGGCCGAACAGGCGCTCTTGTCCTCCCATCAGCGCGATGGTTTGCCGGTTGTGTTGGCACGGACCTCTGCTGTGCTTGGTCCGGGAGCCATGAGCTGGCTGAACTTATTTAAAACCATTGCGGCCGGCCGGTTCCGCTTGATCGGCGATGGTCATAATCATCACCATGTCGCGGATATCACAGATATTGTGGAGGGCTTGATTCTTTGCGGATCGGTCGCCGGCATTGAGGGACGAACGTATATCCTTGCCGGTCCCGAGTCGGTGCGGCTGCGGGATCTCGTTCAAACCATTGTCGAGGCGATTGGAGCGCCTGCCCTACCGGCTAATTTTCCGGCAAAGCCGTTCCGATTGTACGAGGCGGCGAGCCGGTATCTGTATTCGTGGATTGGCTGCCGGCTTCCACGCGCGGACCGGATTGATCTCTATCTTGGGGACAGGGCGTTCGACCTTTCCAAAAGTCGCCGCGAACTCGGTTACGGCCCGAAGGTGGGCACGAAAGAGGCGGTGCATCGCACCGCCGCATGGTTCAAGGAACATGGCGCGATCTAGACTTTCGAACGGTCATTCTATGGCTAAGGGCAACAACATTCCGCCGCTGGTTGTATTGGGGCTTGATGGGGGCGACGCTGGATTCATCCGACAGTGGACTGAAGACGGATATCTACCGACCATTGCCTCGATCATGCAGCGCGGTTGCTATGGGCGCATCGGCGGCCCTGAGTTGCTGTCGACGCAAGGGGCGTGGCTGTCATTTTTCAGCGGCCTCTCGCGGAGCGAGCACGGGCATTATTTCAATCGCCAGTTAATGCCAGGCACATATGACCTCCGAAATGTTACCGCGCAAGATGCTCAGACTCTGCCGTTCTGGTCTTATTTGCGCGGTGGTTCGAAGAAAGTTGCAATCATTGATGCCCTCGAAGCAGAGCTTTTGCCGGATTTGCCTGGCATTCAATTGACGAATTGGGCAATTCAGCAACAGTACAATCATGCGATCGTTCCCCCTTCTGCCGAGCCCGCGAGTCTGTTGAGCGAGATTCGCCGCCACGTTGGCCCGCCGATACACATTGATGTGTTCAAACCTGGCAGCTCGCTTCGAGACGATATCGAGGCGTGCCGCCTTATGCGCAAGCGCATAGAAGAGAAGGGTACGCTGTGCCGCCGATTGCTGGCGCAGGATCGGTATGATTTGGCGGTCATTACGTTTGTCGAAGCGCATACGGCGGCGCATCGATTTTGGGACTATCGCCCTGGAGGGATTCGATGTGCCGAGGCGGCAGGCAAAGGGAGTGTCCTGAGCACGGCCATACGAGATGTCTATCAGGCTATCGACCGCGAAATGGGCCTGTTGCTGAAGCAATTACCCGATGAGGCAAACGTCTTCGTCGTTTCGCTGTTCGGAATGAAAGATCTCCATCCCACGACGGGCCTCATCGAGGATTTTTGCAGGAAATTGGGGTATCAGACTCTTGCACAGAGAGATCGGCGCAGTCCTAACGCGCTCACCTGGCTTCGCCGATCCATTTCTCCCGACGTGCGCGCAAGAATGAGTCAGTGGCTTCCGCGGCGAGTGCAAGTTCGATTGGAGGCCGACCGGCTCCAGCCTGAAACGAATTGGGCTCAAACCAAAGCATTCTCTATCCCGGCTCTCAATACGAGCTTCGTGCGCGTGAATCTTCGCGGGCGTGAGCCGCAAGGCATTGTCGAGCCGGGGGGTGAGTATGAACGCCTTCTGAATCAGATCGAGGCCGATCTTAGGCAGTTAGTGGATGTGCGCAGCGGCAAGCCGGCCGTTGAGAGAGTGATTAGAACCGCCGACGCATTTCGCTGTGCCTCTCCCACGGTCCTCCCCGATCTGTCCGTTGAGTGGAGGGCCACTCCGTATTTGATGGACCGGGTGAGTCATCCAAAGGCCGAACTCGTTCAGGGGCGATCGCACTACAACCGGAGCAGTTATCATACCTTCAGCGGCTTCGTGGCCGCTGCCGGTCCTTCTATCGAGGTGGGCAGGGATCTCGGTGACGTCTCGCCGTTGGATTTTGCTCCGGCGTTCCAATTCCTCATGGGCCATCCGTTGCCCCAGAGCGGGATGAACCGGATTCTGAATCGGTGCGTGTGTCGCCCGTTGTTGAGCACAGGAACGACGCCGATGGCGGGGTGAGGCGTTATGAAGAAGGAGCGGCCATTCATTTCAATCGTGATTCCGACCTATAACCGGCCGGATCAGCTCGCCGCCTGTCTGCGGGCCTGTAGTCGTCTTGACTACCCGCGTGATCGTTGTGAAGTGATTGTGGTTGACGACGGAGGGGGCGCGCCGTTGGATGAAGCGGTGAAGCCGTTTCACGGCCTGCTCACGCTCACGCTCCTGCGGCAAGAAAATGCCGGCCCGGCGGCGGCGCGAAATAAGGGCGCCGTCGAGGCTGCCGGCGAAGTCCTCATTTTTACGGATGACGACTGTATGCCTGCGTCCGACTGGTTAAAGGTCGTGGCGGCACAATTCGTCGCGTCGCCGGATAGTGCGGTTGGTGGAGAGACATATAATGCGCTCACGCAGAATCTCTATTCGACCGCAAGCCAATTGCTCGTCTCCTATCTTCTTGCGTACTACAGCGACATTCCTGAGAGAGTGCGGTTCTTCCCTTCCTGCAACGTGGCGTTTCCGACCAAGCAGTTTCTCGAAATAGGAGGGTTCGACCTCTCGTTCCCTCGATCTGCGGGAGAAGACCGCGAGTTGTGTGATCGATGGCAGCATCGGGGCTATCGGTTGAGATATGTGCCGGAAGCGGTGGTCTACCACGCCCATCATTTGACGGCGAAGACGTTTCTCCGCCAGCATTTTCATTATGGGTGCGGCGCGTACTATTACCATCTCTTGAGAGCCCGCCACCGCCGGCAATCGATGAAAATCGAGCCGCCCGCCTTCTACGCCAATTTGCTCGCCTATCCATTCGGGAAGATTGCGTTCGGAAAAGCGATAGCGGTCGTGCTGTTGCTCATTGCCGCCCAGGCCGCCAATGCGGCGGGTTTTTTCTGGGAGCGCGCAAGAGGAGCGCGTGGCAGGGCTGGTTCGCAGTCCCCGGCGATATGAGCAAACGCCTCATCATGATGCGAGGGCTTCTCCGAAAATTTCTTGGAACCGTGTCCATTCTACTCATTACCCTGATCTTGCTCGAAGTCGCGGTTAGGATATGGGGGTATGCGCAACCGCACATATATGATCCTATTTACAGGCCGTACGATCGGCCCGAGGACCTGTCCTATATCCACAAGCCCAATCTCGTGAATGCGCGGGCGCGCGGCCTTGCCTTGATTAATACCGATAGTTTGGGGCTCCGGGCAAAGATTGCCGGGGCGTTGCATGGGGCCAAACAGCCGAACGAGTATCGCATTGCTCTGATCGGAGACTCCTACACGTTCGGGGAGGGCGTTGCACGAACGGACGATACGTTCGCCCAGGTGTTGGAAGACCGGCTCAATCAGCGGCGCCGGGCTGTGACTGTCAAGACGTTCAACTTCGGCGCATCTGCCTACAGCGTCAAGGAGATGGTCGCCACGCTTCGGTATCGCACGTTGGATATCCAGCCGGACCTTGTGGTGATGGCCATCATCACGTCGGATTTCAATCTGGCTCGAACCCCCACGATTGATGCGGAGGGTTATTTAATCGATCAGGAATTACATCGTTTCAGTCCGTCTGGTTCGATGATCACGCGGGTGCTTCGCCAGGTTCATCTGGTCTATGTTCTCAGGGGAATCGGCGTGCGCTGGTTCTTTCCTTCCCCGGACATCGGACAAATGATTTCGCAGGGCTACATTCCAGAAGCATATGCGCATGTCCGGCAATTCAAAACGATTGCAGAAGAACGCGGGCTCCCCTGCGTGGTTATGCTGCTCCCCAGGATGCGGACGAAAGATTGGGGGGCTGTGGTGGATCAATTAACACGCGACCGCATCGCGTACATTGATTTTTCGAGCGTAAAGAATGAGTTTTCGGAGGAACAGTTCAGGGCCAGTCGATTCGACTCGCATCCATCCGCCGCGGTCCATCATCGCATCGGGGAATCATTGGCGGACTATGTGCAGCGCCAACCGTGGTTTCCGCAGTGAGTGCGTTATCCACACAGTCCGGTCGGCACCTCTTGGATGGAACGGCGCGAGTGTTTCTTGCGGGGCTCTTGCTGCCGCTGACAGGCATCATTACCGCGGCGTTCTTGACGAGACGGCTGGGCGCCGATGGGTATGGGTTGCTCGTGCTATCCACGACCCTGTTTGGGTGGGTCGAGTTGACCATCAATGCATTTTTCTCCCGGGCCACGATTCGGCTGGTTGGGGTGGCGGCAGACTGGCGCCCCGTGGGCATGACCGTCATTCGCTTGCATGTGTTGGCCGGAGTTGTGGGGGGATTGTTACTTGGACTCTTAGCAATTCCCTTGTCCTGGCTGTTCCAAGAACCTGAGTTAGCCTCCTATCTCGCCTTGTACGCATTTCATGTGCCGATCAGCAGTCTTTCGCAGGGACACCAGAATATCCTTATTGGGAAAGGCAATTTTCGTCAAAAGGCTATGAGCAATGCCGGCCGCTGGATTGCGCGGCTTGGGTTGATTCTGTTCCTTGTCGAAATAGGCCTGTCCGTTCCCGGCGCCATCCTCGGATCCCTTGGGGCGGCCGCCGTGGAATTGGCGATTACGCGCCGATACATTACGCTCCCGTTATATGGCCGCATTGCCGTGCCGACTCGACCTTTCTTTGATCTCGGCATTCTGTTGGGATTCTCTGCCTTGTTGACCCAGATATTTTCCAGCCTGGGCGTGGTCATGTTGAAAGCTCTTGGCGGAACGATCGAAGAGGTGGGGGTCTACGGTGCAGCGCAGAATCTCTCGATCCTTCCCAGCCTGTTCGGGGTCGCGTTGTCTCCGTTGTTGCTGTCAACCGTGAGCCGGCTGCTGTCCGATGGAAAAATTGCTCAGGCAAAGGACATGGGGCGGGGTGCCCTGCGAGTGGTGGCGGGCTTATTGCCGTTTGGGGCACTCGTTGCAGGGTCTGCCCGTGAGATCGTGATCTGGGTGTTTGGAGTGTCATTCGAGTCTGCGGCCCCGCTCCTGGCGCTCTTGATTCTCGGAGCCGTTGCGTTTGTCATGGTTTCCGTCGCGAGCGTTATCGCAACGGCTTCGGGGGTTCCCCGGTTCGCACTGCATTTAAGTCTGTTCTCTATATTTTTCGGAACGATCGCAAGTTATGTGTTTATCCGCGCATTCGGCGCATTCGGCGCAGCAACAGCGACGGCCTTGTGCCAAGTAATCGGTGCGATGGTGTCCGTAGGCATTATCTATCGGCTATGGGCGATTGTCCCGCCAGCCGGGACGTTGTGGCGGAGTGCGATCATCAGTGTGCTGGTCTATACGCTGGCACTGGTGTGGCCAGTTAGCGGCTTTTTGTTACTGGTCAAATTAGCGGCCATTAGTGCGGTGATCCTTCTGGCGTATCTGACGTTGGGGGAATTGAGTCAGGAAGAAATCTCTCAAGCTCGTTCGTTTCTTTCGGAAAGCCTGTTGGTTTTAGATCAGAAGCAGAAATCGTAATCGGTAATGACTCAATGGCCCTTTCGTTCGGACAGAGGAACATCTAGCGGTGTCTGCGAGAATTGTTGCGGTAGCAATGAAGGGGTGGCAAGGCTGTCCAGGATGGTGGATTACGAATTGCCCTCAGGAGGGTGATCCATTGGTGCGGTATCTGCTGGTCAGCGGTGAGGATGCAGGTGTTTTTCTGGAGCGGCCGCGTTGTGCGGTTCAACTGCATCCTCTGGCTTGAGTGGACGGCGTTCGGTTTCGAGAAGCTGTTGCCGCTGCCGCTGGGCTTTGATGCGGTAACGCATGGATTCTTTATGGTTGCCTCGACGCTCAAGAAAGCTACAGGCCAGCTGGCAAGCTGAAATGACCGCCTCGTGGTCTTGCGCCAGGGCTGTCTCGAGATATTGCAAGCCGGACTGATCGTCTTGCGCCAGTAAGAGGCGGCCCATCGCCAGGTTCGCCGCAGCATGGTTCGGATCCTTCGTCAGTAATTGCTGTAGGAGGGGAAGGGCGGCCATGCCGCTTTCGAGCGCTTCCATCTGGCAGGCATACTCCCAAAGTTCGTTGATCGAGAGTCCCACGGTGGCGGATTTATCGCTTAACGCCTGGCAGCGAGCCCGCACGAGGGCCATTTCCTGATGCTTCTGTTTCCACTCGTCCGCAACGGAGTCCGCCCAGAGACGGTCGAGCCCTGCGCGCGTGGCGGTGGCATGCGTCCCCAGATAAAAAGTGGCCGCGGTCTCCTCATGAGGGTCGCGCAGGTTCGGAAAAGTGGGAGGCAGGGCCGGCGCGTCCTGCTTCTCCTGAAGCGCATCCAAGGCCGCGAGTCGATCAACTAATGCCGGATGGGTGTCGGCATAGCCGGAGGTTTGTTGCAACGCGGCCGTCATCCATTCCTGTAGCGTGCCAGGCGCCGGCACTTGTTGCAGCAGGGTGATTAGCTCATCGAGATGCGACGCGGGCGGTGTGGGATTGGTAATGGTCCGGCGGTTCAGCGCGGGCCAATAGAGGTCGTTCATCATGCGTTCGACGATGTGCCGCACGGCCAATGCGTCTTTCAGGCAGGCGACCCCTACCAGCCTGGCGGCCTGCCGGTCGGCCTCGTATTCTTGATCGCGCGTCAGGACAAAGGTGTAGGCGTTGAAAAATGGCGCGTGCCAGACCAGAAATTTTCTAAAAAGAAAGGTGCTCCAATAGGGGCGCGCGGTCAGCTCGCTCAGCAGGCGAGACCAGACCATGCGAGTGCGATAGACCCATGCGGCAAAACGGCTCTGATGGTGGCCGAGATGCCCGAACTCGTGTGCGAGCACGGCACGGAACTGGACTGGTGTCATCGCCAGCATTAGCGGCAGGCCGATCAGCAAAGAGTTCCGATGCCAGCCGAAGATGCCGAAGCGTGGAGTCTGCGCGATGGCGGCCGTGAGCTCGTTCACGATGAGTACCTGGTGGAGAGGCGGTGCGTCCAGCGCATTCGTTAGTTTGTCGATCAGGAGAAACAGGCGTGGGGCCTCTTCACGATGGACCTCGAATCCGGCCGGGAGGGAAAGGCGCATGCAGAACGCATACGCAATGATGACTGCGAGCAGGCCGAGACCGAACCTCAGTGCAATTGAGCCGAGATCGTCGGTGTTCCCATCATTGAGCGCGAAAAACAACCAGGCGCTGCCGCCCAGAACCAGACCTAGAATCGCCAGCACATAGGCGTAGCCCAGCAAGGCGGCCAGCGCGACATTCAGTTTATACCGGGTTGGATGTTGCCTGGCGTGGGATTCGAGGCGGCGCGCCAATTGTTCCAATTGCGTATCGGGCATTGGGTTGGAATTTCCTCCTAAGGTCGAACCCAGTCTATGAGAAGGCTGCGCAATCGCCAAGGAGATTGTCATTTATTGATCGTGGGCAAGGTCCCGGACGATCACGAGGAGCGCAATTGCTTATTCGATAGACGCGATATGATGCGGGGGCTGTCAGGCAGAATAGTGTGTGTGCAGGTGGTCTCGTTGAAATTGCAGGATGTGTTTAATCAGCACTTCCCGGTCCTGCGAGGGCATCCGAACGAAGCGAGCGTGGAGGCGATACGTTCCTTCGTGGTAGGGGATGGGGTCGAGCCGTAATACTTCGGCGGAGGATGTGAAGAGGCCATGGTCGGGAAGGAGTAACGTGACAGTGAGAAGGTCGTCGGGTCGATAGAGAGTCGAGATCGTCACGCCGAATCCGCCGCCGCTGAGGTTGACAGATTGGGCAACCAGCGCACGCTCTGTTGTGTCCGTTTCGAGCTGAATCCGGATGGGCAGCGTGACGGTGATCCGGTAATACTCGCGGCGATCTTTTCCCGAGGGCTGCGAAGCCGGCGCGTCTGATGGCATGGTGCGTCGCAGTATAGCAAAGTCGGCAGATGCGAGGGAGAGCCAAATGCAGGTGGTTGGCTCGAACGCGCGAGGCTTTGATAATGGACGCCTGTTTGTGGAAGGGAATGGGGCGGTATCTGAACAGGGTGCCCTGCTGCTCAAGGATATGCCGAACTGTAATGCAGAACAGCGACCAGGGAAACTGGATGAGCGTCAACATGGAGGGTATATGAAGGAAGAGGTGAAAGACTCAAGGTCAGGTAGGTGAGCAGAATCTCGTCAGCGAGCTGAATCAGCTGTCGTACAGAATGTATCTTCTGGATGAAGGGAAAGGGATCAATTCTGGTTGGAGAAAAGGCTAGGGGAATCTTCCTTCGACCTCCTTCTTCCCCTTCTCATTGAGTTTGGAAGCGGTTGTGATAGAAGCGAGGGGGCTAAACTATCAGCTTGAGTGCCTCCACAATCGCCCACATATTCTGGCCTACATTTGACCTGAGCCGCGTTTCCGTTCTTTTCTTGTGCCTATGGTGTACAACCGACACTCGATCTTGATTGATTGCTTCCAGAGTCTTCTCAATCTGAGAATCGGTTCCGTTTTTGGCTGCGATCTCTCTAAATGTTTTGGCTAGTGCTCCCATAGGAAGTTTCTCAATTGCTGAGCCTGTAAGCTTTCTCGGACCTTTTGCTGATATCAGTTGGATGCGACCTGTACGCATCCAATGCTTGAGATATCGACGGCTCTGAATCTCCAAGACACGACTTGCTTCTTCAAAACCATCACGCCAAGACCCTTGGTCAAAATGATCATAAGTTGCACCCAAGAGAGCTTTAAGCTTCTTAGGGAGAGTGGCTCGATCTGGCAGAGCAATATTGAGAGACAAATCAATGGGAGCTATAACGCCAGTAGCCCCAGTTTGCGAGATAGTTGATAAACCAAGCCCCTTGGTGCGGATCTGTTCCTGATCTTTAGGTGAAGCCTGAACACTGTCTGGGAGGCAGACAATTATTCGAACGTCATGGTTACAGGACTTTCCATACCGTCTCCAGGCGTCAAGACGGTCAAATTTGATTGTGGAGTCGACCTCAATGATTAGGGTTGTGCGGTCTCTCTTGGCAAGAAGAGTAGGGGTATGTGGGAATCCAAGTTCAATTCTCTCTACTTGGACTTTGTAGCCGTGGTCCTCTAAGTGTTGTATAACGCGATCCGCATACTCCTCAAGCTCGAGCGCCAGTGTTTTATAGGTACGCCTGGCCATGCCCTTTAATCCTCACGCAAGCGCTCTATCCTTTTCGCTAGTGCCTTGAGGGTGGCGAAGAGTTTCTCAGTTATTTTATATCCGCGCTCTTCGTGTTCCTTGAGCCTATCGAAGATCCGATCAGCTAGTTGTTCAATGCTGTGCTCAAAATCTGATTGAGCGACAGAGTCTCTAAATGCGTCAGAGATAGAGTATTTGGGATCTTTGATGAGCTTTTCTGCAACCCGCTTTGCTACTTGAAGAGGTACCTCGTTTCGCTGGACTCCTCTGGCAAGTTTGGCAAGAAGTCTTGGGGCAACGGTATTGTTTTCAACTCGGCTTCTAAATTTTTGAATTATTGCTCTGCGCAGTCCATCTTCTCCTTTCGCAGTCACAACATCTCGCTTGCGAAGGGCGCTTGCAGCGGTTGTGGCTTCCAGGACTTGATCAACTGTTAGGATTTGCTCGGATCGTGGCTTTTCAAGTTCTTTTAGCAATTCATCTCGATATGTCTCAGGTAATGCAAGGAGCTTTTTTAATCGCCTTATTTCGCCACGACTCATTGAGGCAAGGCCTGCTAGTTCTGCCTCGGAAGGGTGCCGACCTTGTATTACACTGAACTCCTTTTCTAAGTCTTGGAGCTTGAGTGCAGTTGGGAGAGGGTCCCAGTCTTTTCGCGCGTGATGGATGGCGAACATCATCATCAGGTTTTGCAGCTTTGGAGGTTTTGGTTGTACCAACACTGGTACGCTGGAAAGCCCTAGTTTTAAAGCACACCGCCACCTTCGTTCCCCGTCCAGTAGTTGGAATCCTTTCCCTTCCCTGAAGACTGCGAGGGGAACCAGAATGCCTTGTTTGTCGATGCTATCCTGAAGTTCGTCTAGTTCTTTCTGATGAAAGATGAGGCGAGGGTTGTCCTTATTAACTCTTAAGGACCGAGGGTCTACGAGTTGAACACTATCGGCCAAGATTAATCTCCTGACGACTCAGTGTGATGCTTAGATATTGGTGAATATCACTTCGGCTGCCATTCGGCGATGTTTTGCAAATCCTGAAACGTTTCTTTGCGTAAAAACTTTTCTGCTTTTCCAGTTTTGAAAGTAGTTTCTTGCTTCCGGTGAATAGGCATAAGAGAGAACGAATTTCGCGCCTCGCTTATCAATCGTCTCTAGAGCACTATCCATGCGTTTCAAGTCTTCGAGCCCAAAAGTCTGAGGGCCGTATTGTCTGAAGACCCGGCGATTCTCCACTGCATATGGAGGATCCAAATATACAAAGTCTCCCGTGCGCACGTGGTTATCCACTACTGACTCAAAGTCATCGCAAACAATTTCTGCGAATTTTAGTGGGCGCGCTGCAGCCAAGAAAGTATCCCAGGTTGGAAGTTTTCCCGTTCCAGATGGAGAATATGGAACATTGAAAGCACCCGTTGTATTTGTGCGATAGATGCCGTTGAAGCAGAAGCGATTGAGAAAGATAAACCGAGCGGCTCGATCAAGAGAGTCGAGGGAGTTCGGATTTAGTTTTCGTAACCCTATATAGCTACGCTTCCCTTTGGGAATGTCGAGGAGTCGATTGTAAACCGCGCGAGGATGATCACGAACCGAGACAAAGGTGCTTACCAAGTCCTGGTTTATATCGCTTAAAATTGCTGAGGTTGGAGTCGTAGCATAAAAGAAGGCTGCTGAACCCATGAATGGCTCAATATATCGGGTGTGGCCACTTCCCCAATACGGAGTGAGGCGGGGGAGTAACTTACGTTTGCTGCCTGCCCATCTGAGGAATGGCGCTACTCTATCCCTGGGCATTAATCTGCGTCTCCTCTATGCAAAAGTGCTCCAAAGACAGCAAGTTGCGACAGGCTACTGCGTTCAATATGGAGTGTCAACAGTCGGTTCAGAGGCGTAGCTCAGAGTGTTCCGGCCTCTTTCTCCGTGTGTGAATATAAACTGCATGTCTGTCTAGATGGTTCTAGTGAGCGGTTCACTCTGGCGCTGGCCACCTTGTCGGTGTCGTCAATCCTCACGAAAAAATGAATGGACTTTGGCTGGTCGTCCCGGCGGCGTTGTTTTTGTGTATGAAGAACGGAGGCTGCTGGGGGAGGCCTTACTACAGCATGTAGCGGTCGATACTCAGTGCGCCGTGAAAGATGCCGAGGATATCGATCGCTCCGTTAGGCTTGAGCGCGTAGGCAATTCTGTAGTGCCCATGTAAAAGAATGCGGATGTGGCGGTCTGGCTGTTGCCAGTAGCGGTAGCCTGACTCGGGGAACTCTCGGAGGATCTCGGTTTTCTGGTAGAGCGTGGTAACGGTGCGTGTTGCAGCGGCGGGGTTATCTTGCGCGATAAAATCATGGATGTCGCGCAGCCATCGTTGGGCTTCTGCTGTCCAGGTCAGCTCTGCCATGTCTTGATGCGGCGTCCCATCTCTTCATGACTAATGGTTCTCCCTGCATCCGAGTCGGCCAGGCCTCTTTCGATCATTCGCGCGAAAGCTAACTCCCGCAGAATTTCATCGTAGGAACTGTCGTCTGGCTGATCCTGAAGAATCTTTGCGATTTGTTCTTTGGCCGAAGGCATAGACATCTCGTTTTGGGTGAAACTAGGGATCAAAAGCCTGATAAACACTGTCCTAAATTCAGCAGGCTTCACTAGATTAGCGGCAAGACTCTTGATTTACAAGCAGCTGGCGGGTTGTTAGGATGCGCCGCGTGCGACACGTCCTTCATCTCATCTGGGTGCTGCTCTCTGTTCTTGGCGCTGTGGCGCTGGCCCATGTGGTCGGCGTCGTCAATCCCCATGAAAAAGTGAATGGGCTGTGGCTGGTCGTCGCGGCGGCCTGCATCTATGTGCTGGCCTATCGCTTCTATGGCCGCTGGCTCGCCCGGCAGGTCGTCGAGCTAAACAATCAGCGGGTCACTCCCGCTGTGCGGATGAACGACGGAGTGAATTTTCACCCCACGAATAAAGTTGTGCTCTTCGGTCATCACTTTGCGGCGATTGCCGGGGCGGGGCCGTTGTTGGGGCCGGTGCTGGCGGCGCAGTTCGGTTTTCTCCCAGGGTTTCTCTGGTTGGTGGTCGGTGCGGTGCTGGCGGGGGCGGTGCAGGATTTCATTATCCTCGTGGCGTCGATGCGGCGGAATGGCCGGTCGCTCCCCGAGATTGCGCACGATGAACTCGGGTCTATCACCGGAACGGCTACGGCGGTGGCGGTACTCTTTATTGTCGTGGTGGCGCTGGCTGGGCTGGGCTTCGCAGTGGTGAATGCGCTCTACCACAATGCCTGGGGCACGTTCACGATCGCGATGACGATTCCCATCGGTTTTATCATGGGGTTTTATCTCCAAAAATTTCGTCCCGGCGCAGTGGCAGAAGTCTCAAGCATCGGTGTGGTGCTGCTGATTGCGGCGGTGTTGTTTGGCCGTGTGGTCGGACAGTCGTCGTATGCCTGGCTCTTTGAGTTCGACCGGCCGGCACTGGTCTGGCTCTTGGGCGGCTATGGGTTTCTCGCGTCGGTCTTGCCCGGTTGGATGCTGCTGGTGCCGCGTGGGTATCTCAGCACCTTTATGAAGCTGGGTGTGGTGTTTCTCCTCGGGTTTGGTGTGGTGCTCATGGCGCCGACGATTGAGATGCCGCGCGTGACGGCGTTTGCCGATGGCGGCGGGCCGATTATTCCCGGCACGCTCTTTCCCTTTCTCTTTATTACGATTGCCTGTGGGGCGGTGTCGGGCTTTCACTCGCTGGTCGCGTCCGGCACGACGCCGAAGATGATCGAGCAGGAGTCGCAGGCGGTGGTGGGTTATGCGGCGATGCTGCTGGAAAGTTTCGTCGGCGTGATGGCGTTGATTGCGGCGTCGGTGCTGATTCCCGGCGATTACCTGGCGATCAATACGACGTTGAGTGCCGATACGCTGGCGGCGATGGGATTTGCTCCGTCGCGCATTGCGGACCTGTCGCAGTTGGTTGAGGTGGAGGTGGCTGGCCGGCCAGGCGGAGCGGTCTCGCTTGCGGTGGGCATGGCGTCGATCTTTGCCGCCCTGCCGGGGATGGCGGGGTTGATGGCCTACTGGTATCAGTTCGCCCTGGTGTTTGAGGCCTTGTTTATTCTGACCACGATCGATACGGGGACGCGTGTGGCGCGCTATCTGATTCAGGAAATGGCGGGGCGGGTCTATGCGCCGTTTCGCCGGATGAATTGGTGGCCTGGAGTGTTGCTGAGCAGTGCGCTCGTGGTCGGTTCCTGGTCCTATTTGATCGGGACGGGAAGCATCTCGACGATCTGGCCGATGTTCGGCGCGGCGAATCAACTGCTGGGGACGCTGGCTCTCTGCATCGGGACGACGGTGTTGATCAAAATGTGGAAGTCGCCGTATCTCTGGGTGACGGCCGTGCCGATGTTGTTTGTTGGTGTCGTGACGCTGGCTGGGTCCTATGAGATGTTCGGAATGTTCATGACGAAGGCCTCAACGCTGGCAGCGGGGCAGGCGTTTTCGCTGTATCTCGACGCGGCGCTTGTGGCGGTGGTGGCGATTCTCGGATTGATCGTCTTGAGCGACAGCATGAGGCAGTGGTATGGCTATGTGATTTTGAAGAAGCCCTTCACGAGCAGTGAAGTCGTGGTGATGGCCGGTGGCGGTTCGGCGGGGCGGATGCAAACGGCGGTGACGAAAGAGGAGCCTTGTAAGGGATTCAGGTTGCCGGACGGAACCGGCTGTTGTTAGCGAGGAGGAAGAGATGGCGGATCAATTTTCATTCGATGTGGTGTCGGAAGTGAATATGCAGGAGTTGCGGAATGTGGTCGATCAGGCGACGAAGGAAGTGAAGCAGCGGTTCGATTTCAAGGATTCAAAAACCGAGATTACGCTCAAGGAAAAAGAGAAGGAGCTCGTGATTCTGTCGGATGACGAGTACAAGCTCAATGCGGTGATCGACATCATTAAGACGAAATGCACGAAGCGCGGAGTGTCGTTGAAGGCATTCGATTATGGCGCCATTGAGCCGGCGCTCAGCGGGACGGTTCGGCAAACAGCGAAGATTCAGAGCGGGATTGCCACCGAGAAGGCGAAAGAGATTACGAAGGCGGTCAAGGAATCGAAGCTGAAAGTGCAGGCGCAGATTCAAGGCGAGCAAGTGCGGGTGCTCAGCAAGAGCAAAGACGATTTGCAGGCCACGATGTCGTTCCTCAAGGGGAAAGATTTCGGGATTGATCTGCAATTTACCAATTATCGATAAGGCCGTGGCGTGCATCTCCGCCTCATGACAAGTCTTTTCTCTTTGCTGCTGTTCCTAGCCGCTCTCGCCGGCTGCAATCGCAGCGACCCTATTGTTGTGTTACAGCTCCATCCCAAGAATCCTGACATCATCTATGTCGCGACGAACGATTACATCTATAAGACGCGTGACGCCGGGCAGACGTGGGCGAATCTGTCGAAGGGAATGAGCCACTCGCGGGTGATCTCGCTGGCGATTGATTCGGCCTATCCCGCGACGGTGTATGCCGGGACGAAAGGCGATGCGGTCTTTAAGAGTCACGATGGCGGTCAGCGATGGGCCTCAATGCGTTCAGGGTTGGATGATGCCACCATTACGTCGGTGGTGAATCAATTCGTGTTCGATCCGGCCGACAATCAGCACATTCTCATTGCGACCACGATGGGGGTCTTTGAAACCAAGAATGGCGGCGAGAGCTGGACGAAGCGGATGGAGGGGATGAAAGAAGTGCTGATGGTGGTGACGTTGGGCATGGATCCGACGCGCCCGGCGATTCTCTATGCAGGGACGAGTGGAGGCGTGTACAAGTCGGTCGACCAGGCGGGGCATTGGGAAAAAGCGAATAATGGGTTGGTGCCGGCGGATATGGTGAAGACGTCGCGCGCGTTGAATGTCACGTCGATTCACGTCGATCCCTACGAGCCTGACACGGTTTATGCGGCGACGCTCGCCGGCCTCTACAAAACAACGGATGGAGCGGTCTCCTGGAAGCGCATCGGAGAGTCGCTGGCGGATCAGATGATTATTGCCATGCTGCTCGATCGTACGCGTAAAGGGGTGGTTTACATCACGGGGCGCGATGGCGTGCATCGGAGCGAAGACGGTGGCGCGACTTGGATGGCAATGAATCGCGGATTTGCAACGACCAATATTCGAACGATTGCGCAGAGCCCGTCGGATCCGAAGCTGTTCTATGCGGGGACGAATGGGAGTGGATTGTATCGGAGTAAGGATGCGGGCGAAACGTGGGAGTCGATGCCGCCGCTCTACGCCGGAAATGAGATGCATCCCTGAATTGACAGGCAGGGAGGGAGGGACTGTCAGCGATTGGTACTGCGGTTTTGCAGGCTTGATCCGATTGATGACCCGCCGAGCGATGACCCGATGGAGGTGTCGCTTAAGCTGGACCCGATGGTCGATTGCCCTAGGCTGGATCCTACCGACGTGTCGCCGATGTTCGATCCGACAGTCGATTGTTGCAGGCTGGATCCTACCGCGGATTGATCTGAATTCAGGCGCGACTCACCGATATTTGCTCCGGCGCGGCCGGTTGCTCCGATGTCAAAACCGGTCGGTCCGCTGGCTCCGATGGATGCCCCGCTTCGCGGCGTCGCGCCGACATCGCTTGCCTGCGAACCTCCGGCTCCAATGTCCGTGCCGGCTCGTGGTGTTCGTCCGATGTTGGTGCCTACGGTTGAGCTGGCGCCAATGCCTGCTCCGGTTTTTGGCCCCCCTGGCAGGGAGCGAGTCTGGAAATCTTTTTGAATGGAATCTTCCAGCTCGTGGATGCGGCGCGATTCCTTTGCGGAGGATTCGTAGTCAAGCTGGTCGAGCTGGCTCCGTGCGTTGCCGATGGTTTCTAGTCTAGCGTGCAATCGCTTCAAATCCGCGCGTGCCTTGGCGACGGGCGGCAAAAGCTCCGCAATGGTCCAGCCCCTGAGCTTCATATGTTCACTGAAGAGGCCTGTTTGGGCCATGATCAATAATTCATTGACCTCGTTGCCGAGCTCTTCCACCGATTGGAGCTCGGTCAAATCGGTCCTGCAACATTCAAGAAACTGATTGTACCGTTGAAGAAACGTCACGGCTTCGCTTTGTAAATTGTCGACCTTCATTTGGCGCGCTGATTCCTGGTTTATGCGTCCATCGAGCGTGGATGGCTCTTTCTTTTCTACCAGGGGCACGCAGCCGGTAGCGCTAGATGAGGATGTATTCCTAGAGGCTCGCAATTGTTGATCGGAAGAGCTGTGTTCGCAAAATTCGAGTTGAGGAGCGGCTTCTGCGCGCGTAACGTACCCAAGAAAAGAGATGATGCCTGCTAAAGCGAGGATGGTCATGGTCAGGCGTTGTTGTCTTGCGGAAAGCATAAAAAGATTCTCCCCTCCTAGTTCATCAAAGTCAACGAATCTACTCTATCGGAACAGTGTCGGTCTGATCTCGGGTTGATGAGGCTGGCCCGTAATTTCTCGACGAATGCGGGATGTTCCGCGGGCCATGCCCTAATCGTGGATCGTAACAGGTCACATTGCGATCAGGCCTCTGCAACTAAGATGTGGTGGATTTAGCAAAAAATTCAGAAAGCAGGTTCAGTCGATCTGCTCAAATTCGAGCGTCCTCTCTGAAATTTCAGGCGAATTTCATCGCCGACTTAAAATCATCTAAGTCCATGAATTTGCTATTGACAAGGAGTCAATCGGGAGTATACTCGCCTTTAAGTGGGTGAAAGTGGATATAAGTGGTGAGAAAAGTATTTCTGGTGGTGTTAGGCATGCCCCTGTTTTTATTGATGAAGTAACAGCTTGGCTCGTTAGGGATCTTGCGGAGACATTTGTCGATGGCACAGTGGGGTATGGTGGGCATAGCAAGAAGTTGCTTGAAACGGCTGGAAATAAAGCCGTTCTTGTCGGGATTGATCGAGATGAGGAAGCGCTCACCTATTCTAAGGTGCGCCTTGCCGAGTTTGGCGCGCGTGCAATTCTGATCAGGGGAGACTTCGTCGACGTGAAACGGCTATTGCGAACGGTCGACGTTTCCGCAGTTGACGGAGCTCTGTTTGATCTTGGGGTGTCTTCACCTCAGTTGGACGATCCGAGCCGAGGGTTCAGTTTTCAGAAAGATGGCCCGCTGGATATGCGTATGGATCAATCGATGGGGGCAACGGCCGGCCAGTTGGTGAATGCATTGCCGGAGTCGGAATTGGCGGATCTCATTTTTCAGTATGGCGAAGAGCGATTCTCCCGCCGCATTGCGCGTGCGATTGTTCGTGCCCGCGAGCGGCAGGCGCTGGCTTCGACGCAGGATTTGACCGCGGTGATCAAGGACTCCGTGCCCGCTGCGTATCGGCGCGGGCGCATCCACTGCGCGACAAGGACGTTTCAGGCGCTGCGCATTGCGGTCAATCGTGAGTTGGATGTGCTTGAGCCAGCGATCCGTGACGCGGTCGACATGTTGCGGCCCGGCGGTCGTCTCGCAGTCATTTCGTTTCATTCGCTCGAAGATCGAATTGTGAAGCATACGTTCCGCGATTTAGCGGAGCGGCCGCATCCTCTGGTGGCGGTGCTGACCAAGAAGCCTCAGGTCCCTTCCGAGGCAGAGTGTCAGGCGAATCCTCGCGCGCGTAGCGCCAAGTTGCGGGTCGTTGAGCGTCTGGCGAAGGAGTCTATGCAATGAAAATGCTCGCTGTGACAGCCGGGCTTTGTCTGGTGTTCGTGTTTGTGTGGGAGCGGGTGGATACGGTGCGTCTGGGATATCAGGTTGAGCGGTTGAAGCATGAGAAGGTAGTGCTCGAGCGGGAACGCGATGAGCTGAAGGTCAAGTTCTCAGCGCTGAGCTCGCCCGATCGGATTGCGAAGGTTGCGACCGAAAAGTTTGGAATGAGTTTGCCGCAGCCTGGCCAGGTTGTGATGGTGCAATCGAAATCAAAGGACTCGCCTGCCTCCGCAGCGGAACTGCGGATTGCCAGGAACGATGTATTGGACGGGAGGCGATAGTGACTGGTTCGCCGTCACGGGGCCGGCGGTATGCGCTGCTGTTGGTGATGCTCTGCGGGTTTGCGGTGGTGCTGTTTCGATTGGTGAGTTTGCAGGTATTGCAGGCGGCGGAGCTTACGGCCAAGGCCGACCGTCAACATCAGAAGACGGTGTCCCTGGAGGGGGCTCGAGGGACTGTGATGGATCGTCACGGCAAAGTGCTCGCGATGAATATGGAAGTGCCTTCCGTGTTCGGCATTCCGACCGCTCTCGAAAGCCCTGCTAAAACGGCTCGTTCTCTCTCGCCCGTGCTGCAGGTCCGAACCGACGAATTGGAAAAGAAGCTCCGGCAGGATCGCAGTTTTGTGTGGCTCGCGAGAAAGCTGGATCCTGAGCAAGGGCATCGCCTTGAGCGTATGCCGATGGAGGGGATTGGGCTAGTGATGGAGGGGCGCCGATTTTACCCCAAGGGGCCGCTTCTGGCTCATGTGCTGGGATTTGCCGGGATGGATGGAGAAGGGCTTGAGGGGCTTGAGCGGCGGTATGAGTCGCAGCTCCATGGCGAGAAGCGAGTCGTGATTTTGCAGCGCGATGCCATGGGCCGGACGGTGTTTCCGAAAGGGCAGGCCGAGCAGGTTCCTGCCGCCGGTCATAGTCTGGTCATGACGATCGACGAAGTCATTCAGTACATCGCTGAAAAAGAATTGGAAGAGGCTGTTGCCAAAGCCCGTGCGAAGTCCGGCGCCGTCATTGTGCTCGACCCTCAGACCGGTGCAGTCCTTGCGCTGGCGGTCAGTCCTCGTTTCGATCCGAATGCGGTGGCTTCCCTGACGGCGGATCGCTGGCGGAATCGAGCGTTGACCGATGCTTACGAGCCTGGCTCGACGATGAAAGCGCTCGTCGCGGCGGCGGCGTTGGAAGAGAAAGTCATGAAGCCGGGCACCATGGTGAATGGTGAAAACGGACGGATGACGATTGCGAACACCGTCATCCATGACCACGAAAAACTTGGATGGATGACGTTTGCCCAGGTGATTCAGAAGTCGAGCAACATCGGTGCAGCCAAAACCGGGATGGCTCTGGGCGATCAGCGGTTGTATCGCTATCTGCAGGCCTTTGGGTTTGGGCAGAAGACGGAGATTGATCTTCCTGGGGAAGTCGGGGGGCTGGTCAAACATCCCAAAGAGTGGGGGCGTCGATCGCTGGCCTCGATTTCAATGGGGCAAGAAATCGGAGTGACGCCGATTCAGATGGTGTCCGCTGTGGCGGCCTTGGCGAACGGCGGGGTGTTGATGAAGCCGTATGTGGTGTCCGAGGTCCGCGATGCGCAGGGGAAAATGCTTCGGCAGGTTTTGCCGCAAGTCAAACGTCGAGTGGTGTCGCCCGAAACCGCGCGGGCGGTGACGTCGATCCTTGAAAGTGTGGTGACGGACGGGACCGGGGTAAAGGCGGCGATCCCTGGGTTCAGAGTGGCCGGAAAGACGGGCACGGCGCAGAAGATCGATCCGCGCACCGGCGCCTATTCGTCGACGTTGTTTGTTGGGTCGTTCGTCGGGTTTGTTCCTGCCGACAATCCCCGCTTGGCGATGATTGTGGTGATCGATGAGCCGCAAGGCGAATCCTGGGGCGGAACGATTGCCGCACCAGTTTTTCGCCGTGTCGGCGAGCAAGTGCTGAATTATCTCGGCGTCTCCTCGAATGAGCCAGTGAAGCTGGCGATGGCACCTCACCGCCGGTAGCGTGAGTACCGGATGATGACCTTGGAACAATTGACGGAGTCGTTGCGCGGGCAGGTCGAGGTTCTTGAGCAGTGGGGGGATCGCCAGGTGTCGCTGGCTGCTATTACCGACGATTCCAGAGCGGTCCAGGCGGGAAGTCTCTTTGTTGCTGTGAAGGGCGAGCAGGTCGATGGCCACCGCTATATTTCTTCCGCGCTCGCAGCCGGGGCGGCGGCCGTGGTGATGCAGGAGCCGGTTGCCGGGATCGATCGTCCGCACGTGCGGGTTTCGGATTCACGCAAGGCGCTGGGGTATTTGGGAAGCCGGTTTTATGGCGATCCATCCGGACGCCTGCGAATGATCGGCATTACCGGAACGAATGGAAAGACGACGACGGCCTATGTGTGCAAGGCCTTGCTGGAAGCTGTTGGAGGCACGATCGGTTTGATCGGAACCGTGGCGTATCAGATCGGGTGCGAGATCGTTCCGGCGTCCCATACCACGCCGGGCGCGCTGGAGTTGCAGCAACTTTTGAAGCGAATGGTTGACAGTGGCTGCTCGGCAGCGGTGATGGAAGTGTCGTCGCACGCGCTTGCGCAGGATCGCGTGAGCGGAAGCGAGTATGACGTCGCCGTGTTTTCGAATTTGACCCAGGATCATCTCGATTTCCATAAGACGATGGAAGAATATTTTCAGGCCAAGCTGCGGCTGTTTACAGGATTGACTGGGACCAAAAAGCCGAACAAGCGGGCGATCGTCAACAGCGACGACCCCAGCGGGGTCCGCATCGCGTCTCTCTGCGCCGCGCCGGTGTGGACATACGGAATCAAGGGCAAGGCCGACCTTCGGGCGGAGCGCGTGCAGCTTTCTCTCGACGGCACCACGTTTATGGCGGCGACGCCCGCCGGGACCTTTCCGGTCGACAGCCATCTGGTCGGCGAGCACAACGTCTACAACATGCTGGCAGCCATCGGCGTGGCTTTGCACGAAGGCGCGACGGTCGATCAGGTGCGGCAGGCCGTGCCCCGCGTTACCAATGTGCCTGGGCGATTCGAGCGTGTCATGGCCGGGCAGCCGTTTACCGTCGTCGTGGATTACGCCCATACGGAAGACGCACTGGTTCGGTTGCTGTCCGCTGCGCAGGCGTTGAAGGCTGGCCGGATCATTACCGTGTTCGGGTGCGGAGGAGATCGAGATCGCGGGAAGCGGCCCAAGATGGGGCGCGCGGCCGTTCAGTACAGCGACGTGGTTATCCTGACATCGGATAACCCGCGCACGGAAAATCCTTTATCGATTCTGGATGAAGTGGAAGTCGGCGTGCGGGAAGCGCTGCAACAGCGGCCGCACGTGACCTATCGGAAGGTAGCCGATCGGCGTGAAGCGATTGCCGTCGCCATGCGGGCCGCCCAGCCAGGCGACATGGTGCTCATTGCCGGGAAGGGGCATGAGGACTATCAAATTATCGGGACAAAAAAGTTTCATTTTGACGACCGTGAAGTCGCCCGCGATGCGATCCGTGAGTTGACAAATTGCGCCTGATTCAACCGGGGTTCTGTCACAGATTGGGATGCCCATGCCGCTCTTAACCGGCGAAGAGCTTCGAGAAGTGATCAGCGTCAAAATGCTGTCCGGCGATGCGTCTCGATGGGCGAAACAACGTATTCGACAGCTCAGTCTCGACTCGCGGGCCATCCGCGCGGGCGAGCTCTTTATCGCGATTCGAGGCGATCGATTCGACGGTCATGACTATGTGGCGGCGGCGCTCTCCCTGGGCGCTGCCGGCGTCATTGTGCAGGACAACTATGCCGTTACTCCGGCCTTGTTGAAGGCGGGAGCCAAGTCGGCGCCGCCCTTCATCCTGGGCGTGCGAGATCCGCTCTTCGCCTATCAGCAGCTGGCCACGCATCACCGCAGCCGGTTCAACATTCCTCTGGTGGCCGTGACGGGTAGTAACGGAAAGACCACCACGAAGGACATGGTGGCGAGCGTCATGGGACAGCGCTGGCGGGTGTTGAAGACGGAAAGCAATTTCAATAATCGGATCGGCGTGCCGCACACTCTCTTGAGGTTGACGGACCGGCATGAGGCCGCCGTCATCGAAATGGGCGTCGACAACATCGGGCAGACGACGCGCCTATGCGAAATCGCCCGCCCGACCATCGGCATCATCACGAATATTGGGCCGGATCACCTGGAGTTTTTCGGCAGCATGGAGGGATCGGCGCAGGCGAAGGCGGAATTGCTCGATCTGTTGCCGCCGGAGGGTACAGCCGTTCTGAACGCCGACGATCCGTATTTCGACTATTTGGCCGCGCGGGCCCGATGCCGCGTCCTGTCCTTCGGATATTCGTCCAAAGCGGATGTGCAGGCGCTCCAGGAAAAGTCCGACGGGTTCGATGGAACAGTGTTTCGGCTGCTCTTGCCAGGGAAGATGCGTCACACCATCGTCCGCATGAAGGTGCAGGGTTCGCATAATGTGGCGAATGCCTTGGCTGCCGCGGCGGTCGGAACGGTGCTCGGCCTGTCCGGCGCCGACATTGCGCAGGGCCTGTCGCGATTTCGTCCGGCGGCGATGCGGTCGCAGATGGTCATGAGCCAGGGAATCCGAGTGATCAACGATTGTTATAACGCGAATCCTGCCTCGATGAAGGCGGCCGTGCAGCTGCTGGCTCAATCGGGGGCTGGACGAAAGACCATTGCGGTGTTGGGCGATATGCTGGAACTCGGGCCGGGCGCGTTGCGCATGCACGAAGAGGTCGGCGCCTTTGTCGCGGAGCAGGGCATTTCGCACTTGATCGCATCCGGCACATTGGGGCGTGGGTTGGCAGAGGGCGCGCGCCGGGCCGGGATGGAGCCGGCCAGAGTGTTGGAAGTGGCGGATGCGGCCGCAGCCGCAGCCGCGACGAAAGCCATGGCGGCCGCCGGGGACGTGGTGCTCGTCAAGGCGTCGCGCGGGATGAAGATGGAGCAAGTCGTCAGCGCCTTGCAGGGCGTGAAGCGGGTTTCGACGAAGGCCTCGTAATTCTCTTAGGGGCAGAAAGAAGTTCGGTGCTGTAGGCCCCCAGCGCCGTCGTGACGGTTGTCCTATGCTGTATAACTGGCTCTATCCGCTCCACACAGAGTTCTCGTTCCTGAACGTCTTTCGCTATCAAAGCTTCCGCATTATTTATGCGGCGGTGACGGCGTTTCTGATTGCCTTCATTCTGGCGCCCTGGCTGATCCGCAAACTACAAGAAATTAAGCTGGGCCAGCAGATCCGCGACGATGGACCGAAGAGTCATTTGGCGAAGAGCGGGACTCCCACGATGGGCGGCCTGCTGATTCTCTTCGCGGTCGTTCTTTCCACGCTGCTCTGGGCCGATATTACGAAGCCATATGTGTGGCTGGTGCTTGGGGCGATGGTGGGGTTCGGCGCGATCGGGTTTGCCGACGACTATCTCAAATTCATCAAACGGCAATCGAAGGGATTGTCGGCGTCGCAGAAGTTTATCGCGCAAGTCGCGATTGCCTTGGCGATCGCTCTGACGCTGTATTTCCTGCCGGGATACACGACCAAGCTCAGCGTGCCATTTTTCAAGAACTTCACGCCGGACCTAGGCTGGTTCTACATCGTTTTCGCGGTGCTCGTCATCGTGGGAAGTTCGAACGCCGTCAATCTGACCGACGGTCTCGACGGCCTGGCCATCGGCCCGGTCATGATTACGGCCCTGGCCTATACGATTGTCGCCTATGTTGCCGGGCACCGGCTGATGTCGGACTATCTGCTGATCCCGCACATTGAAAATGCCGGTGAAATCGCCGTGTTCACCGCGGCCATTCTCGGGTCGAGCCTCGGGTTCTTATGGTTCAACACCTATCCGGCGTCCGTGTTCATGGGCGATGTGGGGTCGCTTCCGCTCGGCGCCGCGCTCGGCACCGTCGCCGTCATCAGCAAACACGAATTGTTGCTCCTCCTGGTCGGCGGCGTGTTCGTCATCGAAGCGGTATCGGTCATTTTTCAAGTCCTGTCGTTCAAGTCGCGCGGGAAGCGGATCTTCCTGATGGCCCCGATTCACCATCACTTCGAAATGAAAGGGTGGGAAGAACCGAAGGTCGTCGTTCGGCTCTGGATCATCGCTATTCTCCTGGCCCTCTTAAGCTTGAGCACGCTGAAGTTGCGATAACGCGCGAAGGTGGAATGAGCGGAATGACATGGTGAGCGAAGACGTCATGCAATTGAAGAGTACGAAGGTCACGGTGGTTGGGTTGGCCCGCAGCGGCGTCGCTGCCGCGCGGTTGCTCCAGGCCGTCGGCGCCCACGTTACCGTGGCCGACCGGAAAGAGCGGGGCGAGCTCGGTCCAGCCTTCGCGCAATTAGAGGGCACGCCTGTCGAAGTCATAGTCGGCAGCCGGTACGAAACGGCGTTGGAGTCGGCTGAACTTGTCGTCATCAGTCCCGGCGTGCCCTATCGGATGGAGGCGCTGGAGCGGGTGCGGCGGCGTGGTGTGAAGGTGATTAGCGAGTTGGAATTGGCGTCGCGATTTGTCTCGGCTCCGATGCTGGCGCTGACTGGAACCAACGGCAAAAGCACGACCGTCACGCTGATCGGGAAAATGCTGCAAGACAGCGGGAAGCGGGTGTTTGTCGGAGGAAATCTCGGCACGGCGCTGAGCGAAGCAGCCATGCCAATGGTGCTGGCGTCGCAGCAGGGATTGCCCAATCCGTTCGATGTTCTCGTGGTGGAGGTCTCCAGCTTTCAGTTGGAGACGGTCGAGCAATTCCATCCCTGGATCGCCGGGCTTCTGAATGTGACGGTGGATCATCAGGACCGCTACGAGTCGATCGACGAATATGTGGCGGCGAAGCGGCGCATTTTCGAAAGCCAGAAGCAGACCGACTATGCCCTCTTCAACCTGGACGATCAACGCGTGGCAGCGCTTCGACACCATGTCAAAGCCAGAGTGTTGGGATTCACGAGGCAATCGGCGCTGCCGGTGGACGTCACCGGTGGCACGTATCTGGATGGCGATCGACTCATGACGACGGTGATGGGCGCGCGGCAGGAGATCTGCCGGCGGCAGGAGATCAAGATCATCGGCGATCACAACGTGGAGAACGCGATGGTGGCCGCCACCTATGCGCTGCTGGGCGGTGGTTCGCTTGAATCGGTCAGGCGGGTTCTTCAGACCTTCCCGGGCCTGGAGCATGCGCTGGAAATTGTGCGGGATCGCCGCGGAGTCCGGTTCGTCAACGATTCCAAGGGAACGAATGTCGATGCCACCCTCAAAGCGATTGAAAGTATCGATCAACCCCTGTGGTTGATTGCCGGCGGCCGCGACAAGGGTGGAGATTTTTCTCGCCTCGCGCCGGCCATTCGCCGGCGTGTGAAGGGGCTGATTTTGATCGGAGAGGCGGCACCGTTGATTGCGCAGGCGATGGACGGATTCCCTGCGGTCAGCCGGGCGGCCACATTGAAGGAGGCGGTGCAGACGGCGGCCGACAGTGCCGCATCCGGCGGCGTCGTGCTGTTTTCTCCGGCCTGCGCCAGTTTCGACATGTTCGCGGATTATCAGGACCGGGGCCGGCAGTTTAAGGCCCTCGTGCAATCGTTGCCGGCCTAACGGGCGGCGAGTCAAAGGAGATGTGACGCTGGACGATGTCACAGAGAGCCGCAGGAACCTTGTCATTGCCGTGGCCCACTACGAGCTCCCGCGCCGCGAAGAAGCGGGTGCCGATGGATCACACGCTGTTGATTGTCACGATGGTGCTGGCCTTGGTCGGCCTGGTGATGGTGTTCAGCGCGAGCGCGGTGGTGGCGGGGAATCGGTTTCACGACTCTGGCTATTTTCTCAAACGGCAGCTGGCCTGGCTGGCCTTCGGATTCGTGCTGCTGCACATCGCGTCGCGGGTCGACTACATCTGGTGGAAGCGGCTGTCGGTGCCGCTGTTGGGGCTAATGACGCTGCTGCTGGCAATGGTTTTGGTCCCCTCGCTCGGGGTTGCGGCCAAAGGCGCGCGGCGTTGGTTGCGTCTCGGGCCAATTTCGATTCAGCCGGCCGAGATGGTCAAGCTGGTGGCGGTGATTTATCTGGCGGCCTATCTGACCAAAAAGGAAGACCTGATCAAGAGCTTCTCCTCTGGCCTGCTGCCCGTGCTGCTCGTGATCGGCGTGCTATGCGGTCTGGTGTTGTTGGAACCGGACCTCGGGACGGTGGTCGTGATCGGTCTCGTGACGATCGGACTGCTGTTTCTCGGCGGCGCGGAATTGAAACATCTGCTGGGGTTGGGATTGTGCGCGGTGCCGGTCGTTTTGGTGCTCGTCCTCGGCTCGAGTTACCGGCGGCAGCGCCTCATGACGTTTTTGGCGCCTTGGAAGGACCCGGCAAACGCCGGATTTCAGATCACCCAGTCCTTTCTCGCGTTCGGCAGCGGAGGCCCTTTCGGAGTGGGGTTGGGGGAGGGGAAGCAGAAACTGTTCTTTCTTCCCGAAGCCCATACGGACTTCGTGCTGGCGCTGGTCGGCGAAGAGTTGGGCTTGGTGGGGACGGGTGCGATCGTATTGCTCTTTGCGTTGTTTGTGGTGCGCGGTTTTCAGATTGCCGCCAGAGCCCGGATGCCCTTCGGACGGTATTTGGGCATCGGGATCACGCTGCTGATCGGCGGGCAGGCGCTGGTGAATGCCGCGGTGGCGACGGGGATGTTGCCGACCAAAGGATTGACGCTGCCGTTCGTGAGCTATGGCGGATCGTCCCTGGTGGTCAGTCTGCTGGCGGTCGGGATCTTATTGAATATTTCGAGAGACCGCCAAGCGGGCCCGGAAGAAGGCGGCCGGCGGAGCGGCCGCGGCGGGTCCGGGCGCGGATGACAATCCTCATTGCCGCAGGAGGCACGGGCGGACATCTGTATCCAGCGGTGGCATTGGCTCGGGAGTTTCAGCGGCACGATCCATCGACCAGGATCGTGTTTGTCGGTACGGCGAAAGGAATTGAAACCAAGGTGCTGGCGCATGAAGGGTTTCCACTCGAACTCATTACGGCGAAGCCGGTGATGGGAAAAGGATTGGGGGACGCATTGCGAGGGTTGTGTTCTGTGCCGGCCAGCCTCTGGCAGTCGATGCGGCTGATCTCCCGGTATCGGGCGGATCTCGTGATCGGCGTGGGCGGCTACACCAGCCCGGCGATGGTCGTGGCGGCGGCATTGAAGAGGATCGCTCGAGTCATTCTGGAGCCGAATGCCTATCCGGGTATGGCGAATATTGCGGTCGGCTCTTGTGCGCAACGTGTGTTCCTGGGGTTTGCTTCCGCCGCCGAGAAATTTGCGAAGGACAAAGTTCGCCTGTTCGGCACTCCGATCAGGCAGCCGTTTTTGGAGGTGCTCGACCCGTCTGCGCCGGTAAGCGGGACTCGGCCACGATTGTTGATTTTTGGCGGCAGCCAGGGCGCGAAGGCGATCAACAGCGCCGTCGTCGATGGATTGGCGGCATTGGCGCAGAAACTGCCTGGGCTTTCCATCACGCATCAAACCGGCGAGGCCGATCATGCGCGGGTGGTCGAGGCCTATCGGCAGGCGGGTGTTGGGGCTGAGCAGGCTCAGATCGCCCCGTTTTTCTACGACATGCCGGCGGTGTTGGGGGCGGCCGATCTCGTGGTGGCGCGCGCCGGAGCGATGACGATTGCGGAGCTGACGGCCTGCGGGAAGCCGGCCATTCTGATCCCGCTGCCGACGGCGATCTATGACCATCAAATGAAGAATGCGCGGGCGATGGAGGCGGCGGGCGGCGCGGTGGTGCTGCCGCAGCCGGAGTTGACCGGAGCGCAGCTGGCGGAGTCCATCGCCACGTTGTTGCAGCAGCCGGACCGTCTGCGCGCGATGCGGGAGAAGAGCCGGGCGATGAGTCGAACCGATGCGGCCGAGAAGATTGTCCACGAATGCTATGCGCTCATGGGGATGAATCATGACATCCACCGGACTGTTGGCGCGGCAGGAGTCTAATGCAGTCACGACGCGAGGACAGGGACAGCGACCATCAACAGGATCACCAGGATTGAGGCGAACGGCCATGTTTCGAAAAACACAACACATTCATCTGGTCGGAATCGGTGGGTCGGGCATGAGCGGGATCGCAGAGGTCTTGCTGACCATGGGGTACAAAGTCAGCGGGTCGGATTTGCAGGCCTCGGAAACCACCAGGCGGCTGGAAGAGCTTGGCGGACGGATTGCCATCGGCCATCAGGAAGCCAATATCGGCGAGGCGCAGGTGGTGGTGATCTCCTCCGCGGTAGCTGCGACCAATTCTGAAGTGCAGGCGGCGAAGGCCAGGCAAGTGCCGGTGATTCCCCGGGCGGAAATGCTGGCCGAGCTGATGCGGTTGAAGTTCGGTGTCGCCATCGCCGGGGCCCATGGCAAGACGACAACGACCTCGATGGTCGCGAACGTGCTGGCTTCCGGCGGATTGGACCCGACGATGGTGATCGGCGGCAAGGTGAATGCCCTCGGCAGCCATGCGCGGCTCGGCCGCGGCGAGTTGCTGGTGGCGGAAGCCGATGAGAGCGACGGCTCGTTTCTCCGTCTGTCGCCCACGATTGTGGCGGTGACCAATCTGGACCGCGAGCACCTCGACCACTACGGGTCGATGGAAAAGATCTACGACAGCTTTCTCGAATTCATTAATAAGATTCCCTTCTATGGGCTGGCGGTGCTCTGCTCCGACGACGAGCGGTTGCACGCGCTGTTTCCTCGTATCGTGAAGCGATACCACACCTATGGGCTGCACGAACGCCCCGGGGTGGTGCCGGATTTCAGAGCGACCGATATCAGCCTCAAGCAATGGGGGGCTGAATTCCGTGCCCATTTTCGAGGGAAAAACCTCGGGCCGTTCAGGCTCGCCGTTCCCGGTATCCACAACGTCTCCAACGCATTGGCGGCAATCGCCATCGGTATCGAACTGGAGGTGCCGGTCGATTTGATCCGCAAGGGGCTGGCGGCGTTCACGGGTGTGGAGCGGCGGTTTCATCTGCGCGGAGAAGCGAACGGGATTATGGTCGTGGACGACTACGGCCATCATCCTACCGAGGTCAAGGCGACCTTGGCGGCGGCGAAGCAGGGGTGGGGCCGCCGCCTTGTCGTGCTGTTCCAACCGCACCGGTACAGCCGGACACGCGATGTGATCAATGAATTTACGCATGCCTTCGATCAAGCGGACCTGTTGTTTATGACGGAGATCTATGCGGCCGGTGAAGCGCCGATCCCGGGCGTCTCCGGCGCCGCGCTGGCCGACAGTATCAAGGCTGCCGGGCATCAGAGTGTCACGTTCATCGAGAAGAAGGAAACATTGCCGGACCAGGTTTTGCCGCATTTGCAGCCGGGCGATCTGGTCGTGACGCTGGGGGCCGGCGATATTTGGAAAGCTGGGACGGGATTGCTGGCGCGACTGGCGCCCGATTCCGCGACATAGGCAATGGCGGGGCAAGGACGGACAGATGGACAGACCGGCCGCCGGGCCATCGCTCAGCGTCGATTGGACGCTGCGGTCGAGGGGATTCGCGGGACCGTGTCGTTCAATGCGCCGCTCAAAGAGTACACGTCCTTCCGAATCGGGGGACCGGCCGATGTCTTGGTCGAACCGGCCGATGTCGAGGACGTGGCGCGGCTGGTCCGGCAAACGGCGGCTCAGAAGCTGCCGCTGTTTGTGGTGGGCGGGACGAATCTCCTCATTCGCGACAAGGGGATCAAAGGGGTGGTGGTCAATCTTGGAACGCTCCGCGCGATCAGGGAAGAGCCGGGAGCGGTGCTCTATGCCGAAGGAGGCGTGGGGATGCCGACGTTGATCGGATATGCCATCCGCCATGCGCTGGCCGGGCTCGAATGGGCCGCCGGTATTCCCGGCACGGTCGCGGGATGCGTCGTGATGAATGCGGGCACAAGGCTGGGTGAGATGAAAGATGCGGTGAAGGCCGTGCGGCTGGTGAATCGCAAGGGCGAGATTGTCGAGATTCCCGCGTCGGAGATTCCTTTCGCCTATCGCCGGGCGGCGTTGCCTGCCGGCGTGGTCGTGGGCGTATGGATGCAGCTGAAGGCGGGTGTGCGGGCGGAAGTCGAGAAAGTCGTGAAAGACTATCTGCACTACCGCCGTGATACGCAGCCGCTGGCGCTGCCGAGCGCCGGTTGTGTGTTCAAGAACCCCCCCAAGGATTCGGCGGGGCGCGTTATCGATTCGGCGGGGCTCAAAGGCGCCCAGGTCGGCGATGCGCAGGTCTCGGACAGGCATGCGAACTTTATTGTGAATCAAGGGCAGGCGAGTGCCAAGGATGTGCTGGCGCTGATTCGGAAAGTCCGGACGGCGGTGGCGAAAAAGACGGGCGTGAAACTGGAATTGGAACTCAAGGTGGTCGGACGGGCGTAAGCGAGGAGCGGTCATGGCGAATCGGCGGGTGCTTACGAAAAAGCAAATCGGGGTGTTGATGGGTGGGCAATCGTCCGAGCGCGAGATTTCCCTGCGCACCGGGCGGGCGGTGCACCAGTCGCTGCTCCGCCGGGGCTATCGAGCGGTGGCGATCGACGTGAGCCCGAATCTGTATCGCGATGTGGCGAAGCACAAGGTCGAGCTGGCGTTTCTTGCCCTGCATGGCCCGGGCGGCGAAGACGGGACGATCCAGGGGTTTTTAGAAACGCTCGGAATTCCCTACACGGGATCCGGTGTGCAGGCGAGCGCGATGGGCATGCACAAGGTGACGACGAAAACGCTGGCGGTGTCGGCCCACGTGCCGGTTCCGGCTGGGACGCAAGTGCGGCGCGGAGAACAGCCGTCGTTGGCGATGGTGCTGAAGGCGGCGAAACTGGCATTGCCGGTGGTGGTGAAGCCGGCCTCGCAGGGGTCCACGATTGGCGTCTCCATTGTCCGGAAGCCTGGCCAGTGGAAAGAAGCGCTGGCGCTGGCCCATCGGTACGATCCGGATGCGATGGTCGAAGCCTATATCCCTGGTCACGAAACGACGGTGTCGATTTTGGGCGGGCCGTCCGGGGCGCTCACGATCTTGCCGGCGGTGGAAATCGTGGCGCCAGGCGGCTTTTACGATTTTTCAGCGAAGTATCAAAAAGGCAAAACCCAATATCTCTGTCCGGCTCCACTGCCCGCCAAGATATTGAAGCAGATTGCCGAATTGGGGCGCCGGACCTATGAGGCGCTGGGTTGTGAAGGGGCCGCGCGCGTGGATTTCAGAGTTACCCCTCGCGGCAAGCCCTACATGTTGGAGATCAATACCGTGCCCGGCATGACGGAGACCAGTTTGTTGCCAATGGCGGCGGGCCAAGCCGGCATCGATTACGACAGCTTAGTCGAGCGCATCTTGCAGTCGGCGCTGGACCGCGCCGGCAGAATGGCGTCCGTCGGAAAAGGCAAAGGATCGAGGGTATGAAAAACTGGACGGTCGCGCGCCGCAATGCGCAGAAGCCGGATGGCCCCCGGCAGAATCAATGGAAAGGGGATCGCTCCAATCAGGCCGCGAATCAGAGCCGTGTGGCTCGCCGCGCGCAGGTGGCGGCGAAGGGCCGGCAGTTCATTCGATGGAGTGCGATTGGGGTCGGTGCGGTGCTGGTTGGCTGGGGCTTGGTCGTTGGCGTGCAGCGCTCAGGCCCGTTGCTTCAGCGCCTCCTCGAGATCAAGACGGTGACGGTTGAAGGGGCGCATCAGATCGGAAAGCAGGAGCTGGTGGATCGGCTGGCCCTCAAGCCTGGAACCCCGCTTCACCACATCGTGACGACGGCGATAAAGGAACGGGTGGAGTCTCATCCCTGGGTGAAGGATGCGGTGGTGACTCGGGTGCTGTTTCATGAGCTGCATATTTCCGTGGTCGAGCGCAAACCCGCGGCGATCGTGCACGCCAATTCGGAAAACTTCTTGAGCGATGACGAGGGGCATGTGCTGGCGCGATTGGGGCAGGACGACAACGTGATGTTTCCGATGGTCACGGGCTTGGGCTCCCGGGAGCTGTTGCGCGGGGATGCGGCGGCGCGCCGGGCGGTCAAGTCCGGCATTGAACTGGCGCGATTAGTCGGGCAGAGCATCGAGGGGCGTTTGCAAGTGAACGCCGCGAATCCTGCCAACCTGGTGGCCTCCGTCCGGGGCGTGCAGTTTCAATTCGGTGAAGAGGCGGTGAGCGATCAATGGGAGCGATTTCAACGAATCAAGCCGTCGCTCAAGACGGTGACGTTCGATGGGCATGGCCGGAGCGGGAATGAAATCGATCTGCGATACGAGAATCGTGTGATTGTGCGAGAGAGGGGGTGATCGCGGTGTCAAAACGAGATCAAATCCTTGTCGGGCTCGATATCGGAACGACCAAGATCTGCGCGATTGTCGTGGAGATTACGGACGACGGCGCGTTGAACGTCATCGGCGTCGGCGCCAGTCCGTCTCGCGGCCTCCGCAAAGGGGTGGTCGTCGATATCGAGAGCACGGTGGAGTCGATTAAGAAGGCGGTCGAAGAGGCTGAGCTGATGGCGGCGGTCCAGATCAATTCGGTCTATACCGGCATCGCCGGCAGCCATATCTCGGCGGAGAACTGCAAGGGCGTCGTGGCGCTGAAGAAGGCCGAAGTGACGCGCGAGGATATTCACCGGGCGATCGAAAGCGCCCGGACGCTGGCGGTGATTCCGCATGAGCGGCGCATTCTGCACGTCTTGCCCCGCGAATACATGGTCGATGGGCAGGACGGCGTGCGCGAGCCGCTCGGGCTGTCCGGGACCAGGCTCGAAGTCAACGTGCATGTGATTACCGGCGCGGTGACCTCCGCGCAAAACATCATCAAGAGCGTCAACCGCGCGGGGCTCGATGTGGTGGACATCATTCTCCAGCCCCTGGCGTCCAGCGAAGCGGTCTTGAGCCAGGAGGAGCGCGATTTGGGCGTGGCCATGGTGGATCTCGGCGGAGGGACGACCGACCTGGCGATTTTCTTCGAGGGCAGCATCCGGCATTCGGCGGTGCTTCCCATCGGCGGGCAGAATCTCACGAAGGATCTGGCGATTGGCTTGCTGACGTCTCAGACCGAGGCCGAGAAAATCAAGATGCAGTACGGCACGGCCCGGACAGACTTGGTAGCTGGACATGAGACTGTCGAGGTGCCGTCGGTGGGCGACCGTCCGGCCCGGACGTTCTCCCGCCGGGATATCGCCGAGATTCTCGAACCGCGAGTCGAGGAAATGTTCGAGCTGGTCCGGCGCGAGATCGCCCGGGCCGGGTACGAAGGCATGTTAGGCGCCGGGGTGGTGTTGACCGGCGGCACGTCGTTGCTCGAAGGGATGCCGGATGCGGCGGAGAAGGTGTTGAACCTGCCGGCGCGCCGTGGGACGCCGTCGGGCGTCGGCGGGCTCAGAGATATTGTGAGCAATCCCGGCCATGCCACCGGCGTCGGGCTGTTGTTGCATGCCCGGAAGCATGCCGACGAATTGGATACCGCGGGTCTCCGGAACGGAGGGGCTTGGACCAAGATGGTGGGGTGGACGAAACGGGTGTTGGAAGTGTTCTAACTTTCGCGCGCGGCATGGTGCCGCTCGGCGATCACAGGCGAGGAGGTGCCGCAATGTTCTCATTCCAAGAAGATGCGTTATTACCGGTCAGGATCAAAGTTGTCGGAGTCGGCGGGGCCGGCTGCAATGCCGTGAATACGATGATCGGGTCGGGGCTTGCCCGGGTCGATTTCATCGCGGCCAACACCGACCTGCAAGCGCTCGACCGGTCGCTGGCGCCATACAAGATTCAATTGGGTCCCGAGCGGACTCGCGGACTCGGCGCGGGCGCTCGTCCGGAGATTGGGAAAGACGCGGCGCTTGAGAGCAAAGAGCACATCCGGGAATGCCTCGAAGGCGCCGACATGGTGTTCGTCACGGCCGGCATGGGCGGCGGCACCGGCACCGGCGCGGCCCCCATCGTGGCCAGCATTGCGCGGGAGCAAGGCATTCTCACCGTGGGCGTGGTGACCAAGCCGTTTCAATATGAAGGCCAGCGCCGTCATAAACATGCGGAAGAAGGCATTCGCGATCTTCGCCGGCATGTCGATACGTTGCTCGTGATTCCGAATCAGCGTCTGTTAGGGATTGTCGATAAGTCGACGCCGTTGCTCGAAGCCTTCAAGGTTGCCGACGATGTGCTGCGCCAGGCGATTCAAGGCATTGCCGATGTGATCACGACGACGGGCCACGTCAACGTCGACTTTGCCGATGTGCGGACGATCATGTCGCATACGGGCCGCGCGGTCATGGGCATGGGCATCGCGCGGGGCGCCAATCGCGCGATCGAGTCCGCTCAACGGGCGATCTGCAGCCCGCTCCTGGAAGAAGGCAGTGTGCAGGGCGCCCGCGGCGTACTGCTGAACATCACCGGCGGCCCGAACATGACGTTGCACGAAATTGAAGAGGCGGCCTCGATCATTCAGCAAACCGCCGATTCGGAGGCGAACATCATTGTTGGTCAAGTGATCAATCCCGATATGGGCGACGATTTGGTGGTGACGGTGATCGCGACGGGCTTTGAATTCGAAGAAGACATGGTCGCAATGACGGCGAGCGTCGAACAGACGTCGGCCCGCGCGGCGAAGCCGGTGCAGCCGGTGTTGGCGGGTGTGGGGGTGAGCACGGCCATGGGCATGACCGATCGGCCGATGAAAGATCTGGATCGTCCCACCTTCCTGCGCCAACGAAACGATACCCGTGAGGCGATCGATCGGGCGCTCGTGGCGGAAGATGAATGGGATGTGCCCACGTTCCTTCGGAAGCAAGTGAACTAGGCGCGCGCCATTCTTGGCGCCGCGAGGTAAAAGGCAAGAGGATCGACGCATGGGACGAGCATCGGTGATTACGGTGCCGGCGTTTGCTTCTGCGAGGAGTGGAGTCCGGCACTTTTTCGGCACCAGAGCGCATGCCGAACAACTGCGGTTGGGGACCGGCGCGCCAATGCGCGCGCCCGGTGTTTCGGCCCCCTGGATCTTATCGGTGAAACAGGTGCATGGGACGGAGGCGCTCGTCGTCGATCGTCCGGTGACCGATGCCGACCGGTTCGATGGCGGATGGGATGCGCTGGTCACCGATCAGCCTGGGACGATGGTGGCGGTGCGCACCGCCGACTGCGTGCCAGTGCTGGTGCACGATGCGCGGCGGCGGGTGGTGGCTGCGATCCATGCCGGATGGCGCGGGGCCGTGGCCGGGATTGTGCCGAAGACGCTGGCGCTGATGCAGGCGCGATTCGGAGCCGATCTCGACCAACTGCACGTCAGCATCGGTCCTTCTGCCGGCGTCTGCTGCTATGAGGTGGACGAACCGGTGTTGGATGAAATCCGGCGGCGATTCCCTTGGTGGGAGACGGTGTTGCGCGATTATCGCGAGGGCAAAGCGCGCCTTGATTTGAAAGCGTTGATCAGGCAGCAAGCGCAGGATTGCGGGATTGCCGGTGAGCGGGTCACCAGTGTCAACGTCTGTACGATTTGCCACGAAGATCTCTTTTTCTCCTATCGCCGCGAAGGCAAAGTGATTGGGACGATGGTGAGCGCGATCGGGCTATCCGCGAGCATGTAAAAGCGGCGGTGGCAGCGCCTCTGCCAATTCCCAAGGGGTTCCGTTAGAATAGCGCCAGCTGGTCGGGTATATGGGAATAGGACGTGCGCTGGTGCAGTGATGATGGAGCGGGACGCAGACGATTCTCTTGCCCGGCGCGTGCATCGGGTGCTGGATCGTCTCCGCAGTGCCGCGGAACGGACCGGTAGATCGCCGGAGTCTGTCCGGCTTGTTGCCGCAACGAAGACTGTTTCGGCGGAGCGGATCAGGGAAGGACTCCAGGCCGGCCTCTCCCTCTTGGGGGAGAATCGGATGCAGGAGGCGCTGTCAAAAGGCGCGCTACTTCGAGATCTGTCGCCCCGCTGGCATTTTATCGGCCAGCTCCAGCGGCGAAAAGTGCGCGATGCGATCGGCCGGTTCGAGCTGATTCATTCGGTGGACTCTGTCGAACTGGCGCAGGAAATCGATCGCCGTGCCGGTGCTGCCGGTGTGACGCAGGCGGTGCTGCTGGAAGTGAACATTGCCGGTGAAGCCAGTAAGGCCGGGTTTCAGCCGGACGGGTTGATGCGGGCCTTGGCAAGTCTCGGCGGTCTGCCGCATCTCCGGATTCAAGGGTTGATGACGATTCCGCCTCCAACGGCGCAGCCGGAAGCAGCCCGGCCGTATTTTCGTGCGCTGCGTGAGCTCGGCGTGCGCATTAAGGCAGAAGGGATTCCGTCGTTGGCGATGCAGGAGTTGTCCATGGGCATGTCGCACGATTTTGAAATAGCGATCGAAGAGGGAGCCACGCTGGTGCGTGTTGGCACGGCGCTTTTCGGAGCGCGCCATGTCTAAGCCCGGCATTGCGGAAAATATTGCGTTTATCGGCGGCGGCCAGATGGCCGAGGCGTTGATCGCAGGGCTGGTGGCGACCCGCCGGTGCGAACCTGATCGGATCTGGGCCACAGATCCGGTGGCGGCGCGCGGCGAGACATTGAAGCGCCTCTACGGTATTCGTGTGGGCGGGACGAATCGAGAGGCGGCTGCGTGGGCCGGGATTATTGTGCTCGCCGTCAAGCCGCAGATTCTCGACGGAGTCATGAAGGATATTGCTGGGGAATTGAAACGTGCGCTCACGGTATCCGTGGCTGCCGGGATTCCGATGGAGGCCATTACGAAAGCCGGCGGGGTGGGAACGCGAGTGGTGCGAGCCATGCCGAACACCCCGGCCATGGTGCAGGAAGGGATGACGGCGCTGGCCATCGGGCCGGGAGTCTCTGAGTCGGACGCCGGCACGGCGCGCGCCATGTTTGAATCGGTTGGGAAAGTTGTGACGGTTGAAGAGCGGTTGATGGATGCGGTCACGGGACTTAGTGGCAGCGGTCCGGCCTACGTGTTTCTGGCTATCGAAGCGATGGCCGACGGCGGCGTGAAGATGGGATTGCCCCGCGCGACGGCAGAAGTGTTGGCCGCGCAAACCGTTTTAGGTGCCGCCAAGATGGTGATTGAAACCGGTGAACATCCCGCTCGACTCAAAGACAAAGTCGCCTCTCCGGGCGGGACGACGATTGCCGGCCTGCATCGTCTCGAAGTCGGGGGGATGCGCGCGACGCTCATCAATGCTGTCGAAGCGGCGACAAAACGATCTCAGGAGCTTGGACGCTGATGTTTGTGTTTGGGAATGTGTTGTTGGGGGTGGCCACGGTGCTGGATTATGTGTTGTGGCTGTATATGTGGATCATTATTGCCCGGGCGTTGATTTCCTGGGTTAATCCCGACCCATGGAATCCGATTGTCCAATTCCTCGACCGCGCAACGGAGCCGGTGCTCGCGCCTATTCGCCGGTGGATGGGGTGGCGCATGGGCATCGACCTCTCGCCGATTATCGCCATTCTCGCATTGACGTTTCTGCAGTTTGCGGTGGTGCAGTCCTTAAAAGATTTGGCGTTGCGGATGAACTGATTCAACGAATGGGGGCATCTATGAAGATCACACCGCTCGACATTCAGCAAATGGTGTTCAGCACGAAACTTCGCGGCTACGATCGCGAGGAGGTCAACCGGTTTCTCGAAGAGTTGGCGCAAACCGTGGAATCGTTGAATCGCGACAATGCGCTCCTGCGGGAGCGGCTGGGCATGGCGGAGCAGCAGGTGTCCGAATTAAAGCGGACCGAGACGACGCTGTCGAACACGCTGGTTGCCGCGCAGGCGCTGGCCGACGATGTCAAGCGCAGCGCGAACCGCGATGCCGAACTGATCGTCAAGGAAGCGGAGCTAAAGGCCGGCGAGGTTATTCGCCAAGCGCGAGTGGAATTGGGCGAGACGCAGCGGGATTTATCCCAGTTGCAGAAACAACGGCTGCTCATGGTCGAGCGAATGCGAGCCACCCTCCATACGTTCGAGCGTATGCTGGATGTCGAGTCGACGGAAGCCTATCAAGACGGCGGGGTTGTGTCCGAGGGAAAGATGGAGGGCGAGTCGAGCCCGGCGCGCTCATGATGTTTTCGGCGGCGCGCGGTTGAATCGCTTTTGTTTCCGGTCTCCTGCTCCAGTGTGTTGATGCGTGGGCAACGCGCGCTTGTCAGCTTCGTGAGTGACTCTCCACTATTATGTCGAATTCCCCTCTAATTCAGGCGGCGCTTGAACAGGCCGTCACGGACGGCGTGTTTCCCGGAGTCGTGTTGGCGGTGCGTCGTGGCGGCGGCCAGATCGACCAGTTCACCGCGGGGCTCGTGTCGACGCTTGACGCGGCTCACCGCGTTCAGCTGGCGACGGTCTACGATTTGGCGTCGCTCACGAAGCCATTGTCCACGGTGACGGCCGTGGCGTTGCTTATCCAAGCCGGACAATATCAGCTTGATGATCGAGTTGAATCGATACTTCCGGAGCTGGCTGGCCGTCCGATCGGCCAGGCGTCGATCTGGCATCTGTTGACGCATAGTTCAGGACTTCCCGGTTGGCGAGGGTATTATGAACGGCTGAGTCCAACCGCTTGCATCCCTGCGACGGAACAACAGCGCGGTCTTTCTCGCACCGCGGTCGTGAAGCTGATCGGAGACGAAGCCCTGATCTATGAGCGGGGGGCACGAAGTCTCTACAGCGATCTTGGGTTTATGCTTCTGGGAATAATCGTGGAGCGACGGAGCGGGATTCCGCTCCAGGAATTTTTTCGTGACCGGATCGCACTTTTGGCAGGAGCGGCGCAGCTAGGATTTGTGCCGACAGAATGGGCCGATACCTTTCTTGAGGAGGCTCGCCGTCGTGGGGGCGGTGTTGCCCCGACTGAACAAGATACCTGGAGGGGCCGGCTTTTGTGCGGCGAAGTCCACGATGAAAACGCGGCGGCGTTAGGCGGCGTCGCCGGGCATGCGGGGCTCTTTGGCACGGCAGAAGCGGTGTTGGCGGTGACTGGGGCGTGGCTTGAAGCCTATCATGGACGGCCGTCTGTGCTAGACCCTGTCCTTGTCAAAGAGTTTACTGGTCGACAGGCTGTTGTGCCTGGATCGAGTTGGGCGTTGGGGTGGGACACTCCGTCGCCGCCGTCATCGGCTGGGCGATTTTTCCCTGACGTCGCTTTTGGGCATTTAGGATATACGGGGACATCGGTGTGGATCGATCCGCTTCATGAGCTGGAGATCGTGATGCTATCCAATCGGGTGCATCCGACCAGGAAGAATGAGCGGATCAAGGCGTTTCGGCCGCTCATCCATGAGCTGGTGTATCGGGAATATATCGGCGGCGATTAGGCGGGGTCGGGATAGTCGATCCAGGTTTCTTTTTCGGCGAGATACCGAGCGCCTCTGAAGTTGGCTCTTGTGCGCATGCGCACAAACCCCATTCCTTGAAGTTTTTCGACGATCTCGCGCACGGCCGCGCCGATGGTTGAGTGAGCCGTTCCTTGGACGACGAGAGCTTCATACATGATTTTCCCTGAATAGCCGGCGCTGGTGCGATTCACGAGAAGGGCGCGGCTGAAATAGCGATCGCTTGGGTCGATGCCTTCCAGCTGATGCTTCTCGGCAAGCCCGTCTTTCTTCATCATCAAGGGTAACGCGCTCATCGATTCCTCCCGCGAGTCCGTAGTGGGATGACGAGCGCGATTATAGGCGGCTGGCCGCGCGACTGCAACCGCGTTGACAAGGCCAAAATCCTCTCACTAAGATGGCGCCCGGTGTTCTTCGAGACGGAAGATGGAGGTTCCGCGTAACCGCATGAACATACCGAACAGCCTGACAATCTTGCGGATCCTCCTGATTCCCGTGTTCGTGGGATTCATGACCTATCGGCAGTACGGGTATGCGCTGGCGGCCTTGCTCTGCGCCGGGATCACCGACGCATTGGATGGGCTGGTGGCGCGCATGACCAATCAGCAGACAGAGTTGGGGAAAATTCTCGATCCTCTCGCCGATAAGCTCCTCCTCACGTCGGCCTTTCTCACACTCTCGATCCTGCATCTGGTGCCATCATGGGTGGTAATCCTGGTGGTGAGCAGGGATCTTATCTTGATGCTGGGGACTGTGGTCGCGCATGTGACGAATATTGCCATCGACATCACGCCGACGATATGGGGCAAAGGTACGACATTGTGCCAGTTGGCCTATGTCGTATCTGTGGTCGCCATGATTTGGCGGGGTATGAAGATCGGGGTGTTGTTTCCGTTGCTCCTGGTGATGGTGGCGTTTACGTTAGGCTCCGGGTTGCACTATTTATATCGAGGATACCGGCGGACCCACTTGAGCGGTCCTGTCGGATAGCGTCTGTGCGCTCTCACCGCTCTTAACCCGCGTAAATAATGCATTTATTTTGACAGGTTTTTGCCTCCCCAGTAGACTCACCTCGACAGTATTCGGGTATTCCCTAACCGGCTCAGAGAGCCACAACAGGGTGACACGTCTATGGCTACGTTTGCATACGTTGGACGAAGCAAGTCTGGTGCGGTCAAGAAGGGCGAGCTGGTGGCCAAGAACCGGAGTGAGGCTGTCGACCAACTTCGGAAGCAAAGCGTGGTGGTGACGAGCCTGGAGGAGAAGGGGGCGAAAGAAGGGTTCACGCTGAGCTTCGGCAATGGGATGACGGAAAAGGATCTGGTCGTGTTTACCCGTCAGTTTGGGACGATGATCAATGCGGGTTTGCCCTTGATCCAATGTTTGGAGATTCTCTCGACACAGTCTGAAAATGCCGCGCTTCGAAAAGCCGTGGGCGACATCAAGGTCGCCGTTGAGGGTGGATCGACCTTTTCCGATGCGTTGCGGCGGCACCCGAAAATCTTCGACGATCTCTATTGCAACATGGTGAACGCTGGCGAAGTCGGCGGATTGCTGGATACGATTCTTGGGCGGCTCTCCAAGCACATTGAAAAGGCGATGAAGCTGAAATCGCAGATTAAGAGCGCCATGGTGTATCCGGCGGCTATTTGCGGTATCGCCGCGATTGTGATCACGGTGTTGATGATCTGGGTCATTCCGGTGTTTGAAAAAATGTTCAAGGAAATGTCGAATGGGAAAATGGCGTTGCCAGCGCCGACGCAGCTCGTCATCGACATGAGTAACTTTGCGCAAGGGTATTGGTACGTTATTCTCGGCGTGATCGTTGCCGGAGTGATTGCGTTCAAGAAGTACTATGCGACCCCTCAGGGTAAGCTTACAGTCGATAAGATAGTTCTGAAATTGCCGGTGTTCGGTGACTTGATCCGAAAGGCATCGGTGGCCAAGTTTACGCGGACATTAGGCACATTGATTACGAGCGGAGTGCCTCTGTTGGAGGCTTTGTCGATTTGCGCTAAGACAGCCGGGAATAAAGTCATCGAGAATGTGCTGCTGGACGCCCGGGTTAGCATCAGCGGTGGAAAGACGATTTCCGAGCCGCTGGCCAAGAGCGAGGCCTTCCCCAAAATGGTGACCCACATGATTGCCGTCGGCGAATCCACCGGCGCGCTCGACAATATGCTCGGGAAAATCGCCGATTTTTATGAGGACGAAGTCGATGCGGCGGTAACGAATCTGACGGCATTGTTGGAACCGATGATGATGGTGTTTCTCGGCGTCACCGTCGGGTTCATCGTCATCGCCATGTATTTGCCAATCTTCACGATGGCATCGGCGATTGGATAACGAGGTGTTTGTCGGCCGGCGGACATTGGCGCAATAGCTTGCCGATGTCCGCCGGTCTGACTGAGTTGTTGCACCGATTTCTCTTCGGCCTCTCATTCATGCCGGCTGCATCCCATCCCCTTTTCTGCGGCTTCGCGAAGCGGTGATCTCCCCTAGGATTCGGAGTTTTTGTGATTGAAATGAAAGCAAGAATCCAATGGCTGATCGGCCTGAGAGTCCTCGTTGTGACTCTCCTCCTCGGGCTTTCTCTCACGTTTCAAGTAACCAGAGGGGAGCAGGTCGAGACGTTCTATGGCCTGATCGTGTTCACTTACGCGATTACGATTGGGTATGCCGTTGCACTTCGGTTTATGACTACCGCTGAGGGGTTGGTTCAACTCGCCTGGGTGCAAATCGGCATCGATTTTTTATTAGAGACGGTCTTAATCGCCAGGACCGGGGGGATCGAGAGTCCGTTTTTGGTGCTGTACGTGATTTCAGTAACACTGGCAAGTCTTATCCCTCGACGGAAGGTTGGCCTTCTAACCGCCAGTTTGTGCGTCATCTGCTTTGGCGTACTCACGAATCTGCAACTATATGGATTAACCGAAGCCTGGGGTTGGTTGCCTCGAACAAGGTTGAGCGCTCCTGAGACGCTTCAGGCGTTTGGCGTACATAGCCTGGCATTGCTAGTGGTGGGGTTTTTGAGTGGCTTGTTAACCGAACAGCTTCAACGTGCGGATCATTCGCTCAGGGAAAAAGAGCAGGGACTGAGCCGGCTGCAGGCATTCCATGAGAATATTGTTCGCAGTATCAGCAGCGGCGTATTTACCGCTGACAAGGATGGGCGAATCACCTCCTTTAACCCTGCCGCTCAGGAATCCACTGGATATAGTCTTGCGCAAGTTCACGGGCGTGTTTGGCGAGAGGTGTTCAATTGGCATTCGGACCGACCGCTGGATGTGCCTGACGAAGGGGCTGCCCACATGCGGTTCGAAGTGGAATGCGTGCGCGCGGACGGGAATCGACTGGTGTTGGGCATGACGCTATCGCCGCTTCAAGAATGCGGGAAGACGACGGGGATGGTTGGCGTCTTTAAGGACCTCACGCAGATTCGGGACCTTGAAGAGGAGATGCGTCGAAAGGATTGGATGGCCAGTCTGGGAGAAATGTCGGCTGGGATGGCACACGAAATCCGCAACCCGCTGGGTGCATTGGCCGGGGCGATGCAAATGTTGCGGAAGGATTTGCATGCGGATGAAACGAGTCAACGGTTGATGGACATTGCCATTCGGGAGGCGACTCGACTGAATACAATCATCACGGAGTTTCTTCAGTATGCGCGGCCGCCGGCGCTAAATTTGGCCGAGCACGATTTGAACAAACTTCTTGCTGAGACGCTCGATCTGGTACAGCATGAAGCTCAAGCTAGGGTGAATATTCGCATTGAGACAAAGCCGTCTTGCGAGGCGCTGGTCGGGCAGGTCGATCAAAATCAGCTGAAGCAGGTGTTCTGGAATCTCGCGACGAATGCGTTCGACGCCATGTCGAAGGGCGGGCGGTTGACGATCGCAACCGGCTGCCGGCCCATCGATGTCGGCGGGCGCAAAGGAGATGTCATCGAGATTTCTTTCCAAGATACCGGTGAAGGAATTTCGAAGAAAAATCTCGACAATATCTTTCTCCCATTCTTTACGACAAAAACACAGGGGTCTGGATTGGGCCTTGCGGCGGTGCATCGGATTGTCGATTTGCACGGCGGATGGATCAAGGTCGAGAGCAAAGAGCATGGGGGGTCTCGATTTGTGGTGTGTTTGCCCCGATCGATCGAAGTGGGCGTGAGACTTTGGCATGAAGGCAGGGAGCCATGGAAAAGATCTTAGTCGTCGACGATGAACCAGGTTTGCGAGACGTCTTGAGCATTATGCTCAATCGGGCTGGGTATGCAGCCACGAGTGTCTCAGGCGGTGAGGAGGCGATCGAGCAGCTACAGAAAGAGATCTTCGATCTGGTGATCACCGATCTGCGGATGCCTAAAGTAGACGGGATGGACGTGCTCCGAGCCGTCAAGTCCGCGTCGCCGGAGACCGTGGTGCTGATCATTACGGCGTTTGCCACGGCCGATTCGGCTGTGGAGGCGATGAAGCAGGGGGCGTACGACTATTTAACGAAGCCGTTTCAGGTCGATGAAGTGCAATTGATTGTCCGGAATGCGCTCGAAAAGCGGAGGTTGACGACAGAGAACATATTGTTGAAGCGCGAGATGGCGAGCCAATCGTCCTTTGCTCAGTTAGTGGGGAAAAGCGAGTCGATGCAGAAGGTGTTCGAGGTGGTGAAGAAAATCGCCGACTCACGAGGCAATGTGCTGATTTGCGGAGAGAGCGGAACTGGGAAAGAGCTGGTTGCCCGGGCGATTCATTACAACAGCATGCGTAGCGCGTCGCCGTTTGTGGCCGTGAACTGCAGTGCCGTGCCGGAAACATTACTGGAGAGTGAGTTGTTTGGTCATATGAAAGGGTCGTTCTCCGGCGCCATTTCCAACAAAGCCGGGCTGTTTGAAATCGCGAACGGCGGCACGATATTTCTGGACGAGGTCGGGGATACGACGCCAACCATCCAGGTGAAGTTATTGCGGGTGATCCAGGAACGTGAATTTCGCCGGGTCGGTGGTACTCAGGATATTAAGGTTGATGTGCGCATAGTCGCTGCGACGAATAAAAATCTTGAGAAAGCGGTCGCGGACGGCTCGTTTCGTGAAGATTTGTACTATCGATTGGATGTCATCCCAATCCGTCTTCCGCCGCTTCGCCTGCGTTCCGGCGACATTCCGCTCCTCGTCACGCATTTTCTCACGCGGTTTTCCAAGGAGAGTGGGAAGCCGGCGCCGACGATCAGTCCCGAGGCGATGCAGGTGCTGGCGAGGCATGAGTGGCGCGGCAATGTGCGAGAGCTGGAAAACTTGATTGAACGAGTGGTCGCATTTTCAACCGGTGGTCCGGTGACAGACGTGGATATGCGCGGATGGTTTCACCGCACAATTTCGCCTCAACCGCAGGGAGGGATTTCGACCGATCTGCCGGAGGATGGCGTGGATCTTGAGGGAATGATCAACGGCCTTGAAAAGGATCTCTTGTTGAAGGCTTTGGAACGGACCAAGTGGGTGAAAAAGAAAGCGGCGCGATTGCTCCGGCTCAACACTCGATCGTTCCGCTACCGGCTTGAGAAGTATGCTATAAAGGGAGGCCGTGACTAGACTGTACGAAGATTCGTCCCACCCGCCTCAATCCGCCGTGACCGTATTCGCTCCAGCCAAGGTTAACCTAATTCTTCGTGTGCTCGATCGCCGCGCTGATGGGTTTCACAATTTGTGGACTCTCATGCAGACGGTGGGGCTTGAAGACGAGGTTGCCATTCGCCTCGCTCCGAAGCATGCCGAAATCCGGTTGCAGTGCGACAACCCGTCACTGAATGCCGATCAGACCAATTTGGTCTATCGTGCTGCGGCCGCCGCGCTTGCGCAAGTGCCGCGAAAGGTTGGGCTTGATATTCAGCTGGTAAAGCGGATTCCGATGGGCGCCGGCCTTGGCGGCGGGAGCAGCAATGCGGCGGCGACCATCCTCGGAATTGATCGACTGCTGAATCTGGGTTGGTCTGCCGCACGGATGGCAGAAATAGGTCAGGAGCTTGGAAGCGACGTACCGTTCTTTTTTCATGCGCCCACTGCGGTGGTTGCTGGTCGCGGTGAGCAGGTTCGGGCGATTCATGTGGCCGATTCCCGGTGGGCGGTGCTTGTAAATCCAGGTTTTCCAGTGGAGACAAAGTGGGCGTATCAGCAATTGTCTGCAACTCGGCAGGGTGTGATCCCGCTTTCCCAACAATGTATCCAACTAGAATCGCAGGGCCGGACTACATGGGATGAAATGATCGGTCTAGCTGCAAACGATTTCGAAGGTCCGGTATTTGCGACGCACCCTGTTCTGCGGCAGATCAAGTTGGACTTGTTGAGCCAGGGCGCGCAGCTGGCCTTGCTGTCCGGCAGCGGTGCGACTGTCTTTGGAATATTTCAGGAAGAGGCCGGCGCTCGTCGGGCAGCGGCGTTCTTTCAAGGGCGTTCAGAGTTGAAGGTTTTTGTGGTGCAGCCCAATTCTGGAAAATTACGAGTTGAGTGATCTTCTGATCGATTCGCTAGTAATCGGTTGACAAATCCGAGATCTTTCCGATACATTCCACCACTTGGTTGGCTTTTTCCGCAGCGAACTGCGATCAAGGTGGCGGGCTGTCCGCACGCTGTCGACGTCCGCCGGCAAGTCAATTCGTTTAATAATTCAATTAGCTCATACGTAAGAGATTGAAAGCTTTGAGGAGTCGGTGATGAACAGAGAACTGAAAATATTCTCTGGGAACGCTAATCCTGCGCTTGCCCATGAAATTTGCGCCTATCTCGGGCAAAAGCTTGGAGAGGCCACGGTAGCCTCTTTTAGCGATGGCGAGATCCGCGTCAAAGTCGATGAAAATGTGCGCGGGGCCGATGTCTTTGTCGTGCAATCGACTTGTCAGCCAGTGAACGACTCGCTTTTGGAGCTGTTGATCATCATCGATGCGCTGAAACGCTCGTCGGCGAACCGGATCACCGCGGTTATTCCCTACTTTGGGTATGGGCGGCAGGATCGAAAGGATCAACCGCGCGTACCGATTTCAGCGAAGCTAGTGGCGGATTTGATCAGTACGGCCGGCGCCGACCGCGTGTTGACGATGGACCTTCATGCGGGGCAGATCCAGGGATTTTTCAATGTGCCAGTCGATCACTTATATGCCTTGCCGGTATTCTTGGACTACATCACTAAGAAGAAGATCAGTGACTTAGTGGTGGTATCGCCGGACGCCGGTGGGGTCGAGCGCGCTCGCGCGTTTGCCAAGCGGTTGCAGGCCAATCTCGCCATTATCGATAAGCGCCGTGAAGGCCCCAATCAAGCGCAGATCATGAATATCATCGGCGATGTGCAGGGGAAGAGCGTATTGCTTCTAGACGATATGATCGATACGGCCGGAACTATTGTGCAGGGCGCACAGGCTTGTGCCGACAAGGGGGCGTTAGATGTGTGGGCGGCCTGCACGCATGCGGTCCTGTCTGGGCCGGCCTTGGAGCGGATCACAAAATCCTGCTTGTCGCAGGTGGTTGTGGCCAACACTATTCCCTTCCGCGGGAAGGACCAGGTCTGCCACAAGTTGCATCAACTCTCGGTTGCGCCGTTATTAGGCGAGGCCATTCGGCGCATTCACGAAGACGAATCAGTCAGCTCATTATTTGCCTGAGTCCTTGAATCGCAGGGGCTCGATCGACGCACGAGAGACGGAGGAGCATCATGAAATTTGATTTAGCAGTGACCGTACGGGAGCAATCTGGCAAGGGGGTCGCACGTCAGTTGCGACGGAGCGGCAAGATCCCTGCTGTTCTCTATGGCCAAGAGGAATGTGTGTTATTAACCGCCAACCCGGATGAATTGGTGAAGATTCTCAAGGCGCAGGCCGGCAGCACGGTGTTGGTATCCTTGACCATAGGCGGAGCGACGACTAAGGCGAGTCGCACGGCGTTGCTGCGCGATTATCAAGTCGATCCCATTACTGGTGCCGTGCTTCATGCGGACCTGTTTGAGGTCTCGATGGACAAGCCAATTCGCGTCAAGGTGCCGGTGCATGTGACCGGCGGCATTCCGATCGGCGTGAAAGAAGGCGGCGTGTTGCATAACAATACGCGCGAACTCAACATCGAGTGTGCGCCGGCGGTGTTACCCGATCAGATCGACGTGGATGCCTCGTCTCTGGGCATCAGCCAGGGCATTCACCTCAAGGATGTTGCGCGGCGTGAAGGCATCCGATTCCTTGATGACGAAGACCTGATGATTGTCAGTGTGGCGGCGCCGATTTCCGATGCCAAGCTGGAAGCGTTGTTGACTGGCGGCGCTGGCGCGGCGACAGAGCCGGAAGTCGCGGCGAAGGGCAAGGAAGCAGGAGAAGGCGGAGAGCCCGCGAAAGCGGGCGCGGCCGCAGCAGCCGGAGATGCCAAGGGTGGCGATAAGAAAGCCGCTGGCAAGGACGCTCCGAAGGCTGACAAGAAGGAACCTGAAAAGAAGAAGTAGCGGTGCATCTCCTCGTCGGACTGGGCAATCCAGGCAAAGCCTACGCCCAGACCCGTCACAATGTCGGCATGTGGACCATCGAGCGGGCCGCCGCTCGATGGTCTATCCGCCTCGCTTCTCGTGGTACTGCCCAACGAGGATCTGGTCGGCTGGGCTCGGAGTTCATCGAGCTCGCCGGGCTGTTGGACTGGATGAATCTCACCGGTCCTCCTCTCAAGGGCCTGCTGCGCGAATTTAAAATCAAACCGGACAATCTGATTCTCATTCACGACGATCTCGATTTAGAGCCGGGCCGCTTACGCATCAAACAAGGCGGCGGGGCGGGCGGGCATAATGGGATCAAGTCGGTAATCGAGGCGCTTGGGACTCCGCAGTTTATCCGGATCAAAATTGGAATTGGACGCCCTGCTCCTGGCTTGGATGCCGCCGACTATGTGTTGCAGCCTGTCACGCAGAACGAGATGGCGGTCTTGACACCGTGTTTGGAGCGAGCCGTCGATGCATTGGAGTGCCTGATCCATCGCGGTCTTTCCACGGCCATGAATCAATTCAATATTCGCGAGAAGCCCATGCAGGATGAGACGTAAGCTGTGACTGAGGAAAGGCAAGAGAGCCGTGGAGTGGATCTTCATCTTCTTGAGCTGACCCATTGGTTTGATCGAAGGGGCTGGCTGGTTATTGCGGCGAGGCACTGGCCCATCCCGAACGGCTCACGAGCAGGCTCATTCAATTGACAGTTTCTTTGTCGCTGTGATACCGTCCACCGTTCTCATGCCTCATATAGAGGCGCCTACACCTCGCTCCGGACTAGATCCGGGGCCTTTGTCCAGGAGGATTTCCGCATGGAGCTGTACGAGTCTCTGTTCATTATCCGTCCGTCCGTCTCCGACGAGGAGACCAACACCCTGATCGACAAGATGAAAGCCGTGGCCGATAAGACTGGCGCGCAATTCATCAAGGCCGAGAATTGGGGCAAGAAAAAACTCGCTTACGAAGTGCGGCATGAGCGAAAAGGCACCTACGCCTATTTCTATTTTCGCGCGCCGAACACCACGGTCGGCGAACTGGAGCGGGCCTACCGCTTAGAAGACAACATTCTCAAGTTTTTAACCGTCCATTTGGAAAAAGAACTCGTTCCGCCGCGTCCGTTGGAAGCCTCAGCGCAGGAGACTGACGGTGGCCGGATTTAATAAAGTCATCCTCATGGGCAATCTCACGCGGAATCCCGAGCTGCGCTACACGCCGAGCGGAACTCCAGTCGCGAGCTTTGGCCTGGCCGTGAGCCGGAGGTTCAAGCAGGGCGAGGAATTGAAAGAAGAAGTTTGTTTTGTCGATATCGTAGTATTCGGCAAGCAGGCGGAGCATTGCGGGCAGTATTTGAGCAAAGGCAATGGAGCGATCGTTGAGGGGCGGTTGCAGCAACGACGCTGGGAAACCGAAGATGGCCAGAAACGGAGCAAGCATGAAGTCGTGGCGCAGAGCGTCACCTTTATGCCGAAGCGTCAAGATGGCGGCGGAGCCAGCGGTGGATCTGGCGGTGAACCGCCAATTCATGACGAACCCAGTTATGAATATGACGAACAGCATTGATGTCGGACGAATGAGGAGGCAGTGATGGAACGATCAGGTGGTGGTGCAGGCGGCGGTGATCGCCGTGATGGTGGCGGGGGTGGCGGACGGTTGTTTCAACGGCGCCGGCCTTGCCGGTTTTGCTTGGAAAAGGCTCCGATCGATTTTAAGGATGCCGGCTTGCTCAGGAATTTCCTGACGGAGCGCGGCCGGATCGTTCCGCGCCGGATTTCCGGGAACTGCATGCGGCATCAGCGTGAATTGACGATTTCGGTCAAGCGCGCCCGGCATATTGCGATCATCAGTTTTGCCGAGGAGCGATAACGGGCGTGAGCGAACGTGACGGTATGAAGGCGTGGGGAGCCGGCGCGTTGCCGGAGATCATGATGGATCTGCTCACACCGCATCTTGCAGATATCTCCGCGGACGGCTTGTCGCTGACCGGAGATGTGACGGCTGACGAGATTGGGCTGACCGGCGCGGATACGCAGCTCGAAGGCTCGCTGGCGGTCGGGTTGGACCTGACCAAATTCGAGCGCACCATTTGCGTGACCGGAGTGGTGGAGGGCACGGCGATTCGGGAGTGTGTGCGGTGCCTGGCTCCTTTTCCCGAGCCGCTGGCGTTTGCGCTTCGCGTGGTCTATGAACCGGAGCCGAAAGCGGTTCCGCCGGCGGCCAAGCGGATCGATCATCGCAAGCGGGCGGTTGAGCCGGTAGAGGCTGAGCCGGACGAGACGGATGACGAGATTTATCATTACGGAGGGGATCATTTGGAGCTCGCGCCGATGTTGCGAGAACAAGTGATTTTGTCCGACCCGATGCATCCATTGTGCAAGCCAGATTGCGCCGGGCTGTGCCCGCAGTGCGGAAAGAATTTGAATGACGGGCGGTGCGCTTGCCAAGAAGAGGCGCCGGCCAATCCGTTTCAAGCCTTGAAGAGTTTGAAGACTGAACAGAAGTGACGCCGAGGGAGCGGATCTCCCGGTGGTCTTGAACGTGGGAAGGAGTTGCCATGCCTAATCCGAAACATAAACATTCTCGTGCGCGCCGCGACAAGCGCCGCACGCAAAAGCTGCGGATGACCCCTCCGGGGATGTCCGTATGCCCGCAGTGCCATGAACTGAAGCTGCCGCACTATACGTGCTTGAACTGCGGAACCTACAAGGGCAAAGCCGTCATTCAGGTCGAAGAGGCCTAGCAAACCGCAGGGACAGATATGGCGGAGTCCGCGTGGGCTCCGCCATCGTTCGCTCCGGTTGTGCATTTCATGCGCCTGCGCTAAGCTCTCGGCACATCGAGGACAATCACGGGTGCCACGCTTGTTCAGTCATCTATTCCAATCTCGAGTACAGTATCCTGTATGAAGATCGCGCTTGCTGTGATCGTGCGAGACCATGGCCCTGCGCTTCTGGTGCCGCCTATCGCACAACAGGGGGCAGCGCGAGTGCTCAGTGGGCGTTGTTCGTTCACCCATTTTCGAGTACGTGACTCCCTATGAAGATCGCGCTTGATGCGATGGGGGGGGACCATGGTCCGGCACCCTGTATCGAGGGCGCCATGCAGGCCGCCAAGGAACTCGACGTCGAGATTGTTCTCGTCGGCGATGAGGCGACGTTAACGCGCGAACGCGCGCGTCTTGGCGCGACCGATGGACGCCTCTCGATCCGGCATGCGCCGCAGGTCGTGGAAATGCATGAATCGCCGGCGTCGGTGGCGCGTAAAAAACGAGATTCATCGATTTGGATTGCAACAGAGTTGGTGAAGAGCGGCGAGGCCGGCGCGGTCGTCAGCCCCGGGAATACCGGCGCGAGTATGGTGGCGTCGTTTTTCGTGCTGGGATTGACCAAGGGAGTCGAACGACCAGCCATTGCCACTAGTCTGCCGACACTCACCGGCGAAGCCATCATGCTGGACGTCGGTGCCAATGTCGATTGTTCCGCGAAACATCTCGAACAATTCGCCCTAATGGGGAACGAGTACGGGAAGCATCTCTTTCGCAAGCCGAATCCTCGCGTTGGCCTTCTGAGCATCGGTGAGGAAGACAGCAAGGGGAATGAAGTCACAAAGGAAGCGTTCAAGCTGTTGAAAGCCAGTTCGTTGAATTTCATCGGCAACGTCGAGGGGCGCGAGGTTTATAGCGGAACGGCAGATGTGGTGGTCTGCGATGGATTTATCGGCAATGTCGCGCTGAAAATTTCAGAGGGCGTGGCCGAGACGATCAAAAAGCTTCTGATCAAGGAGATCTCCGGCTCATGGCTGGGCCGGCTGGCCTATCCGCTGATCGCGGCGCCGCTGCTCAATTTGAAACGCAAGATCGACTATGCGGAGTTCGGTGGCGCACCGCTGCTCGGAGTGAACGGGATCACCATGATTTGCCACGGCCGCTCGTCGGCAAAAGCCATCAAGAACGCCATCCGCCGTGCCAAAGGCATGGCCGAAGGGCGTGTCCATGAACTGATTCAACGCGATATCGAAGAGAGTCTGGCGAGTCCACCTCCCGTGGAGCCCTCCGCATGAACGCTCGCATCACGGGAACCGGATCCTACGCCCCCTCGCGCATCATGACCAATGCGGAGCTTGAGCGCATGGTAGCGACGTCCGACGAGTGGATTCGCGAACGGACGGGGATCAGCGAGCGCCACATTGCGGCTTCGGGCGAAGCCTGCTCGGACCTTGCGGTCCAGGCCGGACGGCGCGCATTGGCGGCCGCCGGCATTGCGGCCTCCGATCTCGATATGATCCTGGTTGCTACCTGCACGGGCGACTATCCGCTTCCGGCGACCGCCTGTCTGGTGCAGCATCAATTGGGCGCCACGAAGGCGGCGGCCTGCGACCTATCGGCGGCCTGTTGTGGATTTGTCTATGCCTTGTCGGTGGCGGATGCCTACGTGCGAACCGGGATGCGGCATGTCCTTGTGATCGGATCCGAGGTGATGTCGGCGATGACTGATTGGACCGATCGCAATACCTGCATTCTGTTCGGTGATGGGGCTGGGGCTGCGGTGGTCAGCGCGAGCGATGAGACGCGGGGCATTCTCTCGACGCATTTGCGGTCGGACGGCAGCCTCTGTGACTTGATTGCCGTGCCGGGAGGCGGATCGCGCATGCCGCCGTCCGATCAGGTGGTGGCCGAGCGGGCGCACTTCATCAAGATGAAGGGAAACGAGACCTTCAAAGTCGCCGTGCGGATGCTGGAAGAAGTTGCGCGCGAGACGCTGGCGGCCAATCGCCTCACGGTCGAGGATCTCGATCTCTATGTGCCGCATCAGGCCAACGTGCGGATTCTCAAAGCAGTGACGGAGCGGCTCGGTCTTCCGCTTGAGAAGGTGATGTTGAATCTTGAGCGGTATGGCAATACATCGGCCGCGTCGATTCCCATTGCGCTGGACGAGGCGGTTCGCGCAGGACGGGTCCAGGACGGATCGCTGGTCATGCTCGGCGCGTTTGGAGCCGGGTTGACCTGGGCGTCGGCGCTGATCCGCTGGTGACAGCGGCGAGTGGACGCATCGCCGTCATGCAAACTTTTCCCGTTGACATTCCACGTCATTTCTAAGATATCTACCCCCCATGAATTTAGGCATCGGATTGGTATTTCCAGGACAAGGGTCGCAGTCGGTCGGCATGGGCAAGGCGCTGTGCGAGGCCTATCCCACGCTGAAGCAAGTCTACGACGAGGCGTCGTCTGTCCTGGGTTACGATAGTGCGGCGCTCTGTTTCGATGGGCCGGCAGAACGATTGAATCTCACAGAGAATACGCAGCCAGCCTTGTTGGTGAGCAGCATCGCGGCACTTAAGACGTTGGACTCAGCCGGCCTGAAGCCAATGGCGGTGGCTGGGCATAGCTTGGGTGAATATTCGGCGTTGGTGGCGGCGGGCGGAGTATCGTTCCGCGATGCGGTCGGACTTGTCCAAAAGCGCGGACGTTATATGTCCGAAGCTGTGCCGCCGGGCACCGGCCAGGTGGCGGCGCTGCTTGGACTGGCACCGGATGTCGTACGAGACGTCTGTCGCGAAGCCTCATCGGCCGGCGTGGTCGCCGCAGCCAACTTTAACTCGCCTGGGCAGGTAGTCATTGCCGGTGAAAAGGCTGCGGTCGAGCGGGCGATTGAATTGGCCAAAAGCAAAGGCTGCAAAAAAGCGATTCCGCTGCCAGTGAGTGTGCCGGTTCATACGCCATTAATGCAGGTGGCGGCAGATCGGCTGTCGAAAGATTTGGCGGTGGTGCAATGGACTGACTTGGCCATGCCGCTTATTAATAATGCCGAGGCTAAACCCATCAGCCGGGCCGCCGAGATCCAACCTTCGCTGGTTCGTCAACTGCCGTCGTCAGTGCTCTGGGAAGACTCGGTGCAGGCAATGGCGAAGCTGGGCGTGACAACCTTTATCGAAGTCGGACCCGGGACCGTGTTGACGGGTCTGATCAAGCGCATTCTTCCGGATGCAACACTCTTGAACGTTCATGACCCCAAATCGTTGGATGCGACGTTGCAAGCGCTCGGCGCTGCGCATCCGGCCTGATTGCTCACGTTTAACAAGGAAGTCGGCATGTCATTGCAAGGGCGCGTCGCGATAGTGACAGGAGCGGCACAGGGCATCGGTCGGGCGATTGCGGAAACGCTGGCGCAAGCGGGCGCGGACATCGTCGTCGCGGACCTGGATCCCAGCCGCTCGCAAGAGACGGTGAAGGCGGTCGAAGCGTTGGGCCGGAAAGCGCTCAACGTGAAAGTCAACGTGGCGGATGCGGCCGATACCAAGGCTATGGCCGAGCAGGTAGTTAAGGCCTGGGGCAAGATCGATATTTTAGTCAACAATGCCGGAATCACGCGCGACGGATTGTTGCTTCGGATGAAAGAAGAAGACTGGAATCTGGTGTTGCAGGTCAATCTGAACGGCACGTTCAATTGCACCAAGGCGGTCTTGCAGCCGATGACCAAGCAGCGGTATGGTCGCATCGTCAATATTGCGTCGATCGTCGGCGTGATGGGCAACGCCGGACAGGCGAATTACGCCGCGTCGAAAGCGGCCGTGATTGGGTTCACCAAGACGGTCGGGCGCGAGTATGCGACGCGCAATGTGACGGTCAATGCGGTGGCGCCGGGGTTTATCGATACGGCGATGACGCATGGCTTGTCGGATGATGTGAAAGACACGCTGCAGAAGCAGATTCCGCTGGGACGGTTAGGCACGCCGGCCGATATTGCGGCGGCGGTCCGCTTTCTTGTCTCCGATGAAGCGGCGTATATTACGGGGCATGTTTTGCATGTGAATGGCGGTATGTTAATGGTATAGATGGTCCCCGATGTCTGGGAACAACCAGCTGCAGCATATCCCCATGGTGCAGCGCCGGGTCAGTCACGTTGGGGAAGGAGGTAGGCAGATCGATGGCAACCGTTGATGAGCGCGTGAAAAAGATTATTGCCGAACAGCTCGGCGTCGAAGAAGACGAAGTGGTCCCTGAAGCCTCGTTTGTCGAAGACCTGGGAGCCGATTCGCTCGATACGGTCGAGCTGGTCATGGCGCTTGAAGAAGAATTCGAAATCGAAATTCCCGACGAGGACGCCGAAAAGATTCTGACGGTTGGGAAAGCCTTGGATTACATCAAGGAAAAATCGTAAGCGGGATCTATGTCTGAGCGATCGACAAGGCGCATCGTCGTGACGGGATTAGGCCTGGTCACACCCTTGGGCACAGGGGTGGACAAGACCTGGACGGCGCTCTGTGCCGGGCAATCCGGCATCGGGCGGATCACCAAATTCGATCCGGCCGCCTATGACGCGCAGATCGCCGGCGAAGTGCGCGATTTCGATCCAGGACAGTTCATCGAAAAAAAAGAAATCAAAAAGATGGACACCTTCATCCACTACGCCGTGGGCGCCGCCCAGCTGGCGGTGGATGATGCCGGGTTGAAGGTTGCCCCTGAAGAGGCCACGAAAGTCGGCGTCTATATCGGATCCGGCATCGGCGGGCTGGGTGCAATCGAGCATTATCACGATGTGCTCAAGGAAAAAGGCCCCGGCCGTGTGTCGCCGTTCTTCATTCCCATGACCATTATCAATCTGGCCTCGGGCCAGGTGGCGATTCGCATCGGCGCCAAGGGACCGAATTCCTGCGCGGTCACCGCTTGCGCGACGGGGAACCATTGCATCGGCGATGCCTTCCGGCTGATCCAGCATGGCGATGCCGACGTCATGGTCGCGGGCGGCGCGGAGGCGGCGATCACGCCGCTGGGTGTGGCGGGGTTCGCCGCGGCGAAGGCCCTCTCGTTTCGCAACGATGAGCCGGCCAGGGCCAGCCGGCCGTTCGACAAGGATCGAGACGGATTCGTCCTGGGCGAAGGCGCCGGCGTCGTTGTCTTGGAAGAGCTGGAGCATGCGCGGCGTCGGGGTGTCAGGATCTACGCGGAATTGATCGGATACGGCATGAACAGCGATGCGTATCACATCACCGCGCCGCCTGAAGAAGGCGAAGGCGCCGTGCGTTGCATGGAACTGGCGTTGAAAGATGCCGGGATCGCCAAAGACCGGGTCGGCTATATCAATGCGCATGGGACATCGACGATGGCCGATGCTATTGAGACGCGCGCCATCAAACAGGTGTTCGGCCAGCAGGCCTATCGAATCCCCGTCAGTTCGACCAAGTCGATGACGGGACATTTATTGGGCGCGGCCGGCGGTATCGAAGCCGTGTTCAGTATTTTGGCGCTCCATCATGGGCTCCTGCCTCCCACGATCAATCTGGAAAACCCCGATCCGGCGTGCGATCTCGACTATGTGCCGAATACAGCCAGAGCGGTGCCGATTCAGGTGGCGCTCTCCAACTCGTTCGGATTCGGCGGGGTGAATGCCTGTCTGATTTTCAAGCGCCTCGAGGCCTAGCGCGGTCGCGCCTATGACCACGGCTCCTCCAGCCGATTCTCTTCCGTTCCTGCCCCATTATCAGTTCAAGAATGCTCGTGTGCTCGCGGAAGCATTGACGCACAAATCTTACGTCAATGAGCGGAAAAGCGCCGCGCAAACCCATAACGAGCGGCTGGAATTTCTCGGCGACGCAGTGCTCTCTCTGATCGTCAGCGACCATCTGGCGCAGCGCTATCCGCAACTCAGTGAAGGGGCGCTATCCAAACTGAAGGCGCATCTTGTCAGCGAGGCCTCCCTGGCTCAGGCGGCCCGCCGGATGAATCTCGGCGCGATGCTGCGGTTGGGGCGCGGGGAAGAGCGTTCGCAGGGGCGGGAGAAATCTTCCTTGCTGGCCGACGCCTTGGAGGCGGTGATTGCTGCGGTCTACCTCGATGGGGGCTTAGAGGCCAGCCGGACCTTTACGCTGGATGTCTTGCAGGACGAATTGCGCCAGGCCGAGGCCCATCAAGCTTCGCCGGGAGAGGAAGATTACAAGACCAGGCTTCAGGAATGGTGTCAGAAGCGATATGACCGGCTGCCGCAGTATGTGATGGTGCGCGAGTCCGGGCCGGATCATCAGAAGCATTTCGAAGTTGAAGTGCGGGTCAATGAGCTAGTGGAGGGGACCGGACAGGGGGCGAGCAAGAAAGAGGCGGAACAGATGGCGGCCCATCATGCGCTCGACCGGATCGAGTCTTGAAGCCAGACGTGAGGGTGGCTATAGTCACTGCAGGGATTTTACGTGAAAGGGAGGGCGACGATGCAGAGAAGATTGAGCCAGTTGTTAGGATGTGCGGTATTGGCAGTATGTCTTCCGTTCGCATTTGGGCCTGGCGCCAGCGATGCCGCGGAGAAAGCGCCGGCTCCGAAAGTCGAGCCATCTAATGGACCTCGGGCGATCATTAAAACGAAATTCGGCGAGATCGAACTGAAGCTGCGTCCCGATCTAGCTCCGAAACATGTGGAGAACTTCGTCAAGCTGGCCAAGGAGGGATTTTATAACGGCACGGTCTTTCATCGGGTGATCCCCGGGTTCATGATCCAAGGCGGCGATCCGAATACCAAGGATTCGCTGAAGAAGGATGCCTATGGACAGGGTGGTCCAGGCTACACAATCAAGGCGGAGTTCAGCGATACGCCTCACAAGCGGGGCATTGTCTCGATGGCGCGGGCGAACGATCCGGATACGGCAGGGTCGCAGTTTTTCATCGTCGTGGAAGACTCGCGGTTTCTTGACCGGAAATACACCGTCTTTGGAGAAGTCACCAAAGGGATCGGTGTGGCCGACAAGATTGTGGGTTTGCCGAGAAACGAGCGCGACCTGCCGAACGAGCGAGTTGAGATGACGGTGACGATTCTCGAATAGAACAGCGGCAGTTCGACGCCACTTCCTTCAACCGCTGCTTCCTTCATATAGGGGAGGCAGCGGTTTCCTTCCATCGGTCCTTCCCTGCGCTACATCGATCTGATCTCCATCGCTGCCAGGCGGTATTGCTGCCCCCTACTTTCGGAGGGGGGCTTTTGTGGGATTTCCCACGGAGCCGCTCCGCGGTATTCTCGCTTTATCGAAGCCGGGGGAGTGATTAGCAAGGAGGTGTGCGATGAAAAGCTCATCGACGCGGCGCCTATACCGGCGAGTCGAGCGGGACTGTCAGGCCTGTGTTCTGACGTCCAGTGCCATTCATCGCTGCAGGGTGCGCGATCTTTCGTTGAACGGGTTTCGGATCGAGCGGCAGGGGAAAGCGGTACTCCCTCTGCGCGCGCCTGTGATGATTCGTGTATGGCTGCCAGGCGTGTCGGCCCCGATCGATATCGATCAAGCGAGGGTGCAGTGGGATCGCGGGAATGAGTTCGGCGTGGAAGTGCTCTCCCTTTCGAACGGAGCGGATTTTCAGCTTGCGGGATTTATTGAGCGCACATTACAGCGGACCGCCAGCTGCGAGGAGACCCTGAGCCGAGCCGTGGGCGAGTGATTCAGTGGTGATGATGCTGGCAGTCCGGTCCGTGGGTATGAGATTCAGCGGCGGCGGGCGGCGGCATGAAGGATTGGCCGTGCAGGACGATATGGCCCGGCTCATGTTTCTTCTGAAGGCTGGCGGCGATCTCGGGATGATAAGCCGTGACATAACCGACGAGCCCCGCGAGGAAGCGGCGGGATTGAAAATCTTTTCCTGAAAACTCCGACACAAATTCGACTGCCCGGTCGAGAATTTCTGGCGCATTGGATGAGTCGGCGATCTGCTTCGGGTTTTGTTTTTTGAAGGCCTCGTATTCCTTGATCAGATGTTCGGCAAAGACAGGCATGGGGGCCGCCGGCACATGCAGCGGACTGAGCGTGCGTCGCAGCCCCTGAATCGCCGCGATGACTTCCGCATCCTGTCCGTCTCGCCGCCCCTGAAAAAAGCTGACCGTGATCACTTCAATGAGATTGAAGAGCGAGACGGCTTGCGCGCCGCCGAGTTCGCCGAGTTCCCGGTAGAACTCCCGGCGGAGCGGCATGAATTGCACGGCAAGCCGCTTTTGCTGGTAGTCGCTGCCGCTATCGAGATAGGCGCAGTCGCTGGGGCAGGTCACGCGCACGAGACGATGCTCCCCGCAACATTGGCTGCAGATGAGTCCACTCAATCCGGGGCAGGCGCGCTTGCCCTTGCGTTGGTTGCAGTAGGCGCAGAGGCTCATTTAGTGGCGGTTCCTTCCTTGCCCTTTGCGGGTTGCGGTGGACCCGCGGCGCCAAACCCATAGTCGGCGAGCGTCCGGCGGTTATCGCGGCTTTTGCCATCCGAGGGCGCTTCGAGTCCGTTGATCTCCGCTGCGTGGGCATAGTGATAGGGCACGAGAATCAAATTGTTGGCCCGGTCGATGCTGATATCGGCGGGGGAGAGGAGATATTCGGCAATTACCTGGAAGTGCTGATCTCTGGTCATGCGCCAGATTTTCCCCCTGGAAAAATCCGAGACATACATGTTGCCCCACCGGTCGAAATCGACGCCGCTCAGGTTTTGAAAGCGGCCGGTAAAAAATCCGTTCGACTCCAGCTCGGAGAGCTGGCCTTCGGGGGTGATGTCGAAGATTTTGCCCTTCTCCCAACTCACGACAATGAGATGGCCGGTCCTCGGATGAACGGCGAGGCCGGAGGGGCCGGCGAGGCGGTCGTCATGAATAAACAGGCTTGCGCGATGACCGGCCGCAGGCTCGATGCGGTAGATCGTGTTGTGCGATTGATCCGAGGCATAGAGCAGGCCGTTCGGCCCGGCGGTGACATCAGTGAGCGAGACGGCGTCTTTTGAGGGAAGCGGGGGAAAGTTGATCACCGCAAGGGATTTTCCGGTCGATCGATCGAACCCCTTCAACTGGTCGAGGTCGGCGACGTACAGGGTTTGATCGACGACGGCCAGCCCTTTGGGGGCATGGAGCATGACATCGACAATGCCGCCTTGGATAAACTTGAGGTTGAGGACTTTCCCTTCGGCATCCACCTTGGTGATGAAGCCATTATTATCGCGGGCGTCCGGTTCTCCATTCACATTGGAGATAAAGAATTCTTTGCCTTGCTGGTCGCCGACGAAGCTATTCGGCGCTTCCAATCCGGTAATCTGGGCTGCGTGGAGGAGACTCGACGAGCCTGCAAGCGCACAGCAAGCGAGCGCCGTCCTTAAAAAGGGGTGGCGAAATTTATCGATGGATAGTGGGATATTCAAGCTCGGTCGATCACGGTGAAGAGTGTAGTGCATCGTAGCGAACGGGTGAAGAGACTGTCAAGGAACGGCTGTGAAGGTGCGCGATATTGAGGGTGAGGCGGGGCAGTATACGGCCGGGGGGACGTTCCTTCCCGCACCGGCTGTTCGGCCGTTGACTTGATGAAAAATGCCCTGTTAAGGTGCCTGCGAGTGAGAAGGCCAACCGCTTGAATTCAGGGAGGGAATTGTGGGAGCACGACTCATCGACGGGAAAGCATTGGCGCAGCAAGTTCGCGACGGGCTGGCAGTCGACTCGGCGGCGGTCTTGGCAAAGACCGGGGTCAAGCCTGGCCTGGCCACGATTTTAGTGGGTGACGATCCTGCGTCGCATCAATATGTGAAGAGCAAGCAGAAAGCGAGCGAAGCGGCAGGCATCTATATCGACGACCACAAGTTGCCGGCCAGCACGACGCAGGCCGAGCTGCTGGCTTTGATTGAAAAGATGAACCGGGATTCCAAGATTCACGGAATTTTGGTGCAGCTTCCGCTTCCCAAGCACATCGACAGCCGCGTCGTGCTTGAAGCGGTGTCGCCGGACAAAGATGCCGACGGGTTTCATCCGTATAATTTTGGACGCTTGGTTGAGGGGAACCCGGTTTTTGAAGCCTGCACTCCCAAAGGTGTTATCAAGATGCTCGAATCCACGGGTGTCGGCATTGAAGGCAAGCGCGCGGTGGTCTTGGGCCGCAGCAATATTGTCGGAAAGCCGTTGGCGCTCATGCTGTTGCAGCGCAATGCGACTGTGACGATTTGCCATTCCAAGACCAAGGATTTGCCGGCGGTCTGTCGTGAAGCGGATCTCTTGCTGGTCGCGATCGGGAAAGCCAAGTTTGTCACGGCCGATATGGTGAAAGAAGGCGCAGTCGTGATCGATGTGGGCACCAACCGGTGGACGGATGGAAAGCTCTGCGGCGACGTCGACTTTGAACCGGTGAGCCAAAAGGCCGGCTGGATCAGTCCTGTGCCCGGTGGTGTCGGCCCGATGACGATTGCCATGTTGCTGGCGAATACCGTGGAGTCGGCGAAGCGGATGACGGGGATGGTGTAGTCAGATTGGGGGCTCCTGTGCTCGCTGAACGCGCACAATCGGAATGTGCTCGGTCAATGCGCGCAGTGGAGAGCCTCCAGTCTGCCTACAATAGGGTAGGGGTGAAGTAGGGGAGTAGATGAAGGGTGAGGGGGATGCATGAGCAAGGAACCGCGGCGGTTGAGCGAGGTGTTGAGTAGCGGGCAGTTTGCCGTGACGATTGAGTACAATCCGCCGAAGGGCACCAATATTTCGAAGGTCCTGGAGAGCGCGAAGACACTGGTCGGACGGGTGCATGGCGTCAACGTGACCGACAATACGGCCGCTGTCGTGCGGGCCGGGTCGCTGCCGGTCTGCCGGTTGCTCTATGAAATGGGTCACGATCCGGTCATGCAGCTGACCTGCCGGGATCGAAACCGCATTGCCATGCAGTCCGATCTCATGGGCGCCCATATGCTCGGCATCCGCAATATCCTCTGTCTGACCGGAGATTACCCGACGGTCGGCGATCACAAAGAGGCGAAGCCGGTCTACGATCTCGACTCCGTGCAGGTCATGCAATTGGTGCAGGGGCTGAATAATGGCCGGGACATGGCCGGCAATAAGCTGGATGGCTCGACGGCCTTTACCATCGGCGCGGCGGTGACTCCGGAGGCCGATCCAGTCGGGCCGATGCTGGCAAAGTTTGAAGTGAAGGTCAAAGCTGGCGCGCAGTTCTTTCAAACCCAGGCGATCTATAATCCTGAGTTGTTTGCGGCCTTCATGAAGGTGGTGCGGCCGTACAAGGTCAAAGTGCTGGCCGGCATTCTGTTGCTGCGGAATCACAAAATGGCCGAGTTTATGAACGCCAACATTCCCGGCGTGTCGGTGCCGCAGGAGATGATCGATGAATTGAAAGCCGCCGGCGACAAGGCGGAAGATGTCGGCGTGGAGATTGCCGTGCGCACCATCAATGCGGTGCGTGCGCATTGCGACGGAGTCCATATCATGGCCATCAAAGGCACGCATCGTTTGGCAGACATCATCACGAAGGCGAAACTCGGCTGATGACGATTCCAGAGTTTCAACAGTACAAACGCCAGGGGAAGAAGCTCACGGTCGTGACTGCGTACGATGCGCTCTTCGCGCGCATTGTCGAGCAGGCTGGAATCCCCGCCATTCTGGTCGGGGATTCGCTGGGCGTGGTTGTGCAGGGACAGGCCAATACCGTCTCCGTCACGATGGACGACATGCTGTACCATACCAAGCTGGTCGCCCGCGCGGCGCAACAGGCGCTGGTCATTGGCGATATGCCGTTCATGTCCTATCAAGCCAGTCAAGACGATGCGCTGCGGAATGCCGGGCGTTTGATTCAGGCGGGCGCACATGCGGTGAAGCTCGAAGGAGGGCAGGCCATGGCCGGCCGGGTCGAAGCGATGACCGCGGTGGGCATTCCTGTGATGGGGCATATCGGCATGACGCCGCAGTCAGTGAACCAATACGGCGGCTACAAGGTGCAGGGCAAGGCCAAGGACCGGGCGAAGGAGTTGCTGGCCGACGCGAAAGCACTGGAAGCGGCCGGGGCCTTCGGAATTGTCCTCGAAGCTATTCCCGTGTCGCTGGCGAAGGACATCACGGCGGAGCTGTCGATCCCCACGATCGGGATCGGCGCCGGCCCCGATTGCGACGGCCAGGTGTTGGTCATTTACGATCTCCTCGGGCTGTTCGACGAGTTTGTGCCGAAATTCGTCAAGCCATACGCTCATCTCAAAACGGATGCGCTCCAGGCGCTGCGCCAGTTTAAGGAAGAAGTCGAACTCGGACAGTTTCCCAGCGATTCCGAGTCCTATCACTGAGTCCGCGATTCAGCGCGTGGGCCGTCATCTTTCTCGACGACTGGCCATGCGACGGCCTCTTTGATCGGTCAACGCGCAGTCAACGCAACAGTGAATCGCGGCTGTCGAGTCGATTGGAGTAGGGATGACTCCTGAGGAACTCTTGGAAGAAGGGCGCAGGCTGGCAAAGCCCTGTGTCCATTTGACTTGTCACGGAGACGACTACGCTGGGGTTTGGGGCGGGATGGGAGTCGTGCCCCTGCGGGATGCGCGGTTTCGTCATTGGATTTCCGTGGCAAGTCGAATTGTGCCTGGAGAACATGGGTTGACCGGCTGTTTCAGCGTCTATGCCAATCAGGAAGATCGCGCGACGGGGCTTGTGCTGGTGAATCGGCATGCCACACTGCCGGCGATTCCCGACGGCATAAAGTTGTATGCCCATCAGACGGCGAGTTTCCCTCCGCTGGATGCCATCTTTCGGTACGGGTCTGCGGCGGTTCTCACATGGTTGCGCACCAATCAATGGCAGCCGGAATGGGGGTATAGCCCGCAGTTCAAGGACCATCAGGCGACAGAGTTGTGCGCCTCAGCGTATCGGGAACAATTGGATGTGGCGGAGCGCACGATCGATGTCGTTGTAGGCGGCTGGCCGAGGTTGTGGCGTGTCGGAGAATGGGACGAGCGGCCGGATTGCCAGTTGCTCCTCTGGACCCGGCGAGATTCCCCGCCCTGGATCGAGTTGTGGCAGGATCGCGGGCAGCTACGTGTCGTTCAGCGGACCGTGGAATAGGGCGGCCTGTTCGTGCGCGCCAGTGAGCGCTGTGACGGTGTTTTGTGAAATATCTGCCCTCCGAAAGAGGGAGAGATTCGCCGCGGTGAGTCTGGTACGGTGGCCCCGCAGGATTGGAAGGGGCGATCGAGATGGAATGGGCCGAGTACCTGTTGAGTCGAGAGTTTCGTCAGTTCATTCTCGATAACAATCTTTTTTTCCCCCTGCTGTTTGTCGGACGCTGCATCGGCATCACCGCCATCGAACTGATCTGGCCGAGCCGGGTGGTCGAATATCGCAAGGTGATGCTCAACGATCTAGCCGCTGCCTGTTTCTATTTCTTTGTGATTTTCCCCTGTGCGATCTATCTCGATCGCTGGATCGCCATCCGCCCGAATCTCCCGGAGGCGATTCTTGCGTTGCCTCTTCCGGTGCGCGTGTTCTGCTATTTTGTCGTGGCGGATTTTGGCCATTATTGGATCCATCGGTTGATGCATACGAAGCCTGTCTGGCGCATTCACAAATGGCACCATGCACCCAAGTATATGTATTGGCTTGCCGGAGTGCGGACCACCGTTCCTCAGCAGGTCATTGTTAATTTGCCGTACATTTTTGCCTGGTCGTTTTTGGGATTGAGCCCCTGGTGGATGGAGCTGGCCATCGGCGCATTCAATGCGTTCCAGAACGATTGGATGCATGTCAATGTGACCTGGCGCTCGAATTGGCTGGAATGGTTTGTCGTCACGCCGCGGTATCATCACATCCATCACAGCGATAACCCGCTTCATTCCAAGGCGAATCTCGCGGCGCTATTTACGATTTGGGATCGGCTGTTTGGAACCTATGTGGATCCCGATAGCATCAAAGAGCCGCTGACTTTTGGGATCGGAGAAGAGGTTCCGCTTGTACGGCTGGCAGTCGGCGTGTGACGATTCAATCCTCGCAGCCGGCAAGAGCCTGCTAGCATTTATCCGCGGTCATCTGCGTAGTCCACTTGAAAGACTGCCCGGTCCTCCAGCCTGACCGCCGTCAGTTGCCGGCCCCACACACAGCCGCTGTCTAGCCCCAACAGATTCGATTCGAGGTGCAAGCCGAGCGCGGCCCAATGGCCGAAGAAAATGGTGTGGTCGCTATTGCGCCTGTTCGGAATACGGAACCAGGGGAGATATCCAGGAGGAGCGTCGCTCGGAGAGCCGGAAAACCCGGATAACGTGCCTTCTGGAGTGCAGGTGCGAAGTTTGGTGAGTGCCCGCGCGATAGCTGTTACACGTTCATAGCCGGTCAGTGACGGACTCCATTGTGGAGCGCTGCCGTGGAAGAGTGCGTGCAGGAATGTTCGAGCCTCAGGTCCGGCGAGGACCGTTTCAACTTCGCGTGCTAGTTTTTCCGCCTCGCCGATCGACCATTGCGGCAGGAGTCCAGCATGAATCATGACATGCGAGCCTTCGCGATAGAACAACGGCTGCCGCCGGAGCCACTCCAACAGCTCGTCTCGATCATTGGCGGCGAGGATATCTTGGATGGTGTCTTTGGGCCGCAAAGAGGCGAGGCCTTCCGCCGCGGCGAGCAAGAATAGGTCGTGATTGCCCAGGACGACTTGCGCGGCGGGCCCAAGTTGTTTGAGATAGCGAAGGACGTGGAGAGAGGCTGGGCCGCGATTGACCAGATCGCCGACGCACCAGAGGCGGTCTACAGAGGAATCGAACCGGATCCGTTCGAGCAACTGCTCCAGGGAGCGCGCACAGCCTTGAATGTCACCGATCGCGTAGATGGCCATTGTGGAGAAAATGAACGGCGATGGGGCGAGGGTATCGTGTGCCGCATCGAAATACAAGCCGGCTCACGCGAGACGCGAGCCGGCGAACCCTGGCATGAGGCTAGGCTGCGCGCTGTTCGTGGCCGGCCTTTGCGCGGAGATCGCGGATCAGCTGTTCGACCCGGTCGGCCGGCAGCGGATGGCTGAAGAAATACCCCTGAATGGCATCGCAGCCTTGATCGCGCAGAATGTCGAGTTGCGGCTGGGTTTCCACCCCTTCAGCCAAGACCCGGAGTTTGAGCCCGTGCGCCATGGCGATAATGGCGATGGCGATCGCGGCATGTTCCGTTTCTGACGCGAGATCCTTCACGAAGGCCCGGTCGATTTTGATGGTATCGATCGGGAATCGCTTGAGATAGGCCAGCGACGAATACCCCGTGCCGAAATCGTCGATAGACAGACTGAATCCCATGCCTTTCAGCTGGTGCAGGATCGCGACCGCGTTTTCCGCATTCTGCATCGCGGTGCTTTCCGTCAGTTCCAACTCTAAGCGGGTGGGGTTTGCGCCGGTTTCCTGTACGATCGTGCGGATTGAATCCGCCAGGTCGGCTTGCCGGAACTGGGCTCCCGACAAATTGATCGCAATAGAGATATCGCCAAGCCCGTAGGCTGTCCAGGCAACCTGTTGCACGCAGGCGGTGCGCAGCACCCACTGTCCGATCCGGTCGATCAGGCCGACTTCTTCGGCCAGCGGAATAAACGTCATCGGAGAGACCATGCCACGCTCCGGATGCTGCCATCGGATGAGCGCTTCCACGCCGACGATTTCCCATCGGCGAATGTCGACTTGCGGCTGATAGTGCAGGACAAACTCGCTGCGCTCCAGGGCTCGGCGAAGGTCCGTTTCCAGGCTCAACCGTTCGGCCAGCGCGACGTTCATCGATTGCAAATAGAATTGATAGGTATTGCGTCCCTTGTCTTGTGCCGCGTGGACCGCCGCGTCCGCGTTGCGGAGCAGGGCATCGAGATCCTCGCCGTCTTGTTCGAGGAGCGCAATGCCGATGCTGGCGGTCACTTCGACCGACCGGTCGTCGACCTGGTAGGGCGCATTGAGGGAAGCCAGAATTCGTTGCGCGACCTTCGAGGCGCTTTGCGCCGAGTGCAGATGTGTCAGCAGCACGGTGAACTCGTCCCCTCTCAGGCGGGAGAGCATGACGGGTTCTTGATCGTCGTGCCGCGCGACCGAATCCGATTGCCGCACACAATGGCGCAGCCGTTCGGCCACCTCGCGGAGAATGCTGTCTCCGGACTTGGAGCCGAGCGTATCGTTGATGCGTTGAAACCGGTCGAGGTTCAGGAGCAGCACGGCGCCTGGCTGCCCATGCCGCTTTTGCGCGGCGAGCGCCTGGGTGACGCGATCGTGAAACAGCTGGCGATTGGGCAACTGCGTCAGGCGGTCGTAGTTCGACAGGAAGTGAATCTGGGCCTCAGCCTGCTTTTGATTGGTAATATCCTGAATCGTGCCGACGACAGACGTCATGGCGCCGCCCGATTCAAAGACCGCTTCCGCGTAATGGTGAACGACGCGGACGTCTCCGGCCGGCCGCTGGATGCGGTGATCCTGGCAGTAGGGCGCCCCGGTTGCGATGGCCTGGCGGATTCCGGCCTCGACGCTGGCTTGATCGGGTGAATCCATGCGGGCGATGAATTGCTCGAAGGTGAAATTCGGTGCGGCGCCGTTCGGCACCACGCCCAGAATGCGAAAGACTTCGGTCGAAGCGGTAAACCGGTTCGATGCCAGATCCCATCGCCAATTCCCCAGGTGAGCGATCCGCTGGGCCTCGGCGAGACTCATCTCCCGTTCGAGCAGTTCTGTCACGGCCTGGCTGGCGCGCAGCATATAACGAACCCGGTGACTGAGCACCAGCGCATTCCATGGTTTCGTGACAAAGTCGGTGGCGCCGGCATCGTAGGCCGTGGCGATGGACTTCACATCGTCCAGACCGGTCATAATGAGGATAGGCACGGCCGCTCCTCCGGGCAGCTTGCGGAGGGCCGCGCAGGTGGCGAACCCGTCCATCCCTGGCATGACGACGTCCAAGAGGACGATGTCGGGGATCTCCCGCTGAAAGGCGGCGAGGGCTTCCTGCCCCGTCGACGCATCTTCGACTCGGCAGCCGGCTTGTTCCAAGGCTTCCCGCGCGAGGACGCGCAAGGTAATGTCGTCGTCAACAATGAGGGCCAGTGGGGGAGGATTCATTTATGCCGCTCTCCTCTGTCGTTCAAGTTCAAAGATATCGCAGGTTGCGGTAAAGGTCTGTTGTAACTGCCTGCCCAGCCGGTCGGCGTCCGGTCCTGCCAGGGTTTGGGCCCGCGCCCCTGTTTCCAGTTCCTTGCAGAGTTCCGCGACGCGCCAGGCTCCAAGCGTGGCGCTGCGCGATTTCAGGCTATGAGAGGCGTCCCGCAGGGACGTGAAGTCCCTTCCTTCCGCCGCCGCTAGTATCTTATCGACCAATTCTTGCGAATCTTTAAGATAGAGCCCAATGACTTTCGCGAGTAGGTCCGGCTGGCCTGGCCGTTGGAGGCAGAGAATGCTGTCCCAACTTTTCGGATCTACGGGCGACTCGGCTGGTTGAGCCGCCGTGGGCAGCGCCGGCGGAATCGCGGGTTGAGCGGTGTCGGGAGATACATCGGGCTGGGATGGGAACGATGCCGTCGGCAGCCACCGATGGAGAATGTCTTTCAACTGTTCGATCGTGAACGGCTTGCTCAAATAATCGTCCATTCCGGCTGCCAGGCAGAGGGCGCGATCGCCCTGCAGCGCGTGAGCCGTCAACGCCACAATCGGGATTCTTTTCCCTGTCCCGTGCTCTTGTCGGCGAATCGTGCGCGTGGCCTCGAAGCCATCCATTTCAGGCATTTGGCAATCCATGAGAATCAGGCTAAACGGTTGGGTCGCGAGGAGATCGACCGCGCGCCGCCCGGTCTCGACGGCGGTGGCGGTGCATCCAAGAACTTCTAGCATGCCGAGTGTGACGTCTTGGTTTACGGCATTATCCTCTGCCAGGAGAATCGATCCCTGATGAGTGGCGAGCCGTGCTTCCGTCTGTGCTGGGCGTTGAGGCGCGAGGGGCTTGGGAGGGAGGGTTTGTCCAGACAGAGCGCGATGAAATTCGGATGGCCGGATGGGTTTTGTGAGCATCGTTGAGATCAGCCCCGTGTTGTACACGGCCGTGTCGATGTGGTCGATGGGTGTCATGAGAATGATTCGAGGCGCGTGGCTCTGAAGAGTCGCGTGAATGGCGCGGATGGTGTCGAGCCCGTTCATATGGGGCATTTCTAGGTCCACCAGAACGGTGTCGTAGGGGTGGCCGCCCTGTGCCGCCTGAGTCAAGAGACGCAGCGCGGCCTGACCGGATTCAGCGGTCGCGGAAGCGACTTTCCAGTTTCGCAGTTGCCGGTCGAGTGAGAGGCGGACGGTGGGATTGTCGTCGACGACTAGGACGCGCTGGTTCGGCAGGGCAGGAGGTGAGAACAGCACATCGGAATTGCTCTGGTGGGAATGGGCGAGATGCACAGTGAAGAAAAAGGTCGCGCCCGAGCCAGCCTGGCTTTCGACCCAGATCTCTCCTCCCATAAACGCCACGAGTTGCTTGGCAATGGCGAGTCCGAGCCCAGTGCCGCCGTATTTTCTGGTGGTCGATCCGTCGGCCTGAGCAAAGGGCTGAAATACTTTGCCCAACGCGTCGGAAGAGATGCCGATGCCGGAGTCTTTAACCGAAAAGCAGAGGACTGAAGCGTCTGTTTCTTCGGTGCGGCAGACGACCTGCACGATCACTTCGCCCTGTTCCGTAAACTTAATGGCGTTACCGATGAGGTTGATGAGGATCTGGCGCAGTCGAGCCGGGTCGCCTGTCACGAAGGCAGGGACTGTGTCGGCGACATCGCCGATCAGTTCGAGGTGCTTCTGGTGCGCGGGTGCGGCAAAGAGTTCGAGCACGTCGTCCACTAGCATGCGCAGGGGGAAGTCGGTGTGTTCCAATTCCAGCTTGCCGGTTTCGATTTTTGAAAAGTCGAGAATGTCGTTGATGATTTCCAGGAGTGAGCTGCCCGATCGCACAATCGTGTCGGTCAGGCGGCGTTGCTTGGAAGTAAGAGAGGTTTGTTGCAGGAGCGCCGCCAACCCGAGGACTCCGTTCATGGGGGTGCGAATTTCGTGGCTCATATTTGCGAGGAACCGCGATTTTGCGATGTTCGCGGCCTCCGCGGCTTCTTTGGCGGCGATCAATTCCTGCTCGGCGATCTTGCGCGGGGTAATGTCCGAGGCAATGCCCAGGTAGGCGGTAATGTCGCCCTGCGGGTTTCGCAGCGAGGTGACGGTCAAGAGCACGGTTAAGCGCGTGCCGTCTTTTCGAATGTAGGTCCACTCATGCTCATTCGGAAGCCCTCGGCGGCTCTTTTCGATGATCGCATCGAAGCCCGGTCCGATCGCGACGCCGAGTTCCGCGGAGAAGAGGCGGGCGCGCGCGGCGACTTCATCCGGATCGTGGAACAGCGCGGGGTTTTGTCCGACCAATTCCTCCGCGCGGTACCCCAAGAGCGATTCCGCTGCCGGGTTGAAGAGGCAGATGATGCCGTCCGGGGTATAGGAAATAATGGCGTGCCCCGCGTTGTCCAGCATCGCCTTTTGGAACGTGGATAGTTCCCGGAGCGCCATCTCGGCGCGTTTTTGTTCGCTGACGTTGCGAACGGTCGCTTGCAAGCACACCTGTCCCTGCAGGGTGATGCGGGTCAGTAAGACGGTCGCGGGGAAATTGGGTCCGTCGAGTTTCTTATGGGTCCACTCAAAAAAATGAGAGCCTTGTTGCAGCGCGGTCATGATCATTTTCGGCGCCTCGGCGGCGGACAGTTTGCCGTCAGGCTGAAGATCTGGCGACACATTCCAGGGGCCGAGCGTCGTGATCTGCTCCACGCTCTGCGCGCCGAAGAGCGCGACGGTGGCAGGGTTGCAGGCGGTGAATTTCCAGTCCGGATGAGAGAGGATCATGATGGCGTCGTGGGAGCCTTCGAAGAGGCCACGATACTTCTCTTCGTTCTCACGCAGCGCCTGCTCGGCCTTTCGGCGGTCGGCGGCCTCTAAGACCAGTGAGACGGTATTGGCGACGGAGGTGGCGAATTGCTGCTCTTCAGCGGTCCAGATTCTCGGCGGGCCGATGTGTTCGTGGCAGATGACGCCGACCATCTTGCCTGCCGACCGGATGGGCGCATCCAGCATGGATGTGATGCCCAGGGGGATGAGATAGTCGGTCGCAAACTCCGATGTCGCGAGGTCGGTCTGAGCTTGATTGGCGACAATGACGTCTTCTGTCGCCAACTCCGCAAAATATCGGGGGTAACTGGAGGCAGACAGTTCGGTGCCGGCGGTGTGGCCGCCGGTCGAGATCTCGAAGAGCTCGGCGCAGTGCAGAGCCGCGCGGGCTTCAGTGAAGAACCAGATGCTGACGCGCGCCACCTGGAGGCTCTGTGCCGCGACTTCCGCGATGGTTGGAAACCCCTCGGCGCGTTCTCCGCGATAGAGGGTGGCATTGGTCGCCAGCTTCAGCAGCCCGGCTTGTATCCGGCGAAGCCGCGCGGCGCTCTCGGCCCGGTGTTCCTCCAGTTTTTTCTGGTCGGTGATATCCCGGAAGACCAGCACGGCGCCGCTGATCGCGTCTTCGCCGGACACCGGTGTGACGGCCAGGGAGACGGGGAGCATCTGGCCATCGTGGCGTAAGAGCAGACCGTCGTCGGTGCGATAAGACGCGCCCTGTTCGAGCGGCGGCAGCGTCGTATCGGTGATGAGGCTCGCATGGCTGAATTCCTCAGGACTGGGCGAGAGGAAACGATAGATGGGCTGGCCGTTCAGACTGGCCAGCGGCAAGCCGAACATCTGTTCGGCTTGCGGGTTCACGAGAACGATGTTCCACTGGGCATCGACGACGCAGAGCCCGTCGCCGAGCGAATGGAGCACGGCTTCCAGCTTGGTTCGCTCTTTCGCTAGCTCCGTTTCACTGGAACGCTGGAGATCTTCGTACAACCCCTGCATTTCTCGCGACATGACATCCAGCGACCGCTCCAGCAGCGTGCGGCTCTGATCGCTTTCGGTATAGCTCTGGCTTACGCGCGTCAACAGGGCTTGCCAAGCCGCCAGGTCCGTGGGGGCCTGTGTCGGCGTGGTGCCGAGCCGCTTGAGTTGCCGTTGCAAGAGCGGGTGCATCGCCGTCTTAGGCTGCCTCTGAAATGGTGGTCAGCGTCATCGTTTGATTGTGCAGATCGCAATGGCCTGTGGCGTACGGAGAAATTTCGCCATATGAGTAGAATCCGATCTGGGCGGATCCGGTGGGCAGCATGTCGAAGGCCGCCTCGACTTCTTCTTCCGTCCGCTCGCCCAGCACAATGCGCCGTCCGACGCAACTGATGGCAATCGACAGCGTCGGAGTCGCCGCCGCCTTGGTCGTGGCCGCCGAGGTGGCGGCATCGGAGGCGCCCTGGATCAGGCGGTCGAAGTTCGCTCGCATGAATTGGGCATAGGCGCCTTCAGGCATATCGCCTGCGAAGGTGAGGGATTGGTCGGTTTCATCGATGGCGAGGATCGTCCGCACGAGATGTTTCGCATCGCCCTGTTGCCGCCGGATGGCCAGTGGGAAATGCAGTGCGGTGCCGGGCAGCCCGCTGGCGAGCTCGCCCAGGTAGTCCTTGTATAGTTGGAGCGCCGGTTTGCGATTCAGCTCATAGAGAATGTTGCCGCGCGAGCGGGTGATTAGCCGTTCCGGTCCGAAGAGATCCCATCCTCCCTTGGATCCGTGGGTAAGCCGAACGGCGGAGCCGTAGAATCCCACGGCGGTGACATAGCCGGATACGGGACGCCCCTCTTGCAGCACCCAGGTCTGTTTGAATCGATCGCCGTCTCCGGCCAGCCCGCCGGTGACGACGACATGCGCGGGCAGCACGGAGTTCAGCCCGCGAATCAAGTCGCTGCCGTTGACGCCGAGCCCATCCGACAGGACCAGGATGCCGCGGAGCGCAGGGTCGTGTAATTGATGTGCGATGGTCTGCGCCGCGTCGAAGGAATGGCTCTGATCGGTGACCTTGGCCGAGGCCGTGCGCACGGTGGTGGAATCGAACTCTAAGAGTCCGACCACCAGGGTGTCGTCCTGGACCTGCGTGCCGAAGATTTCTCCCGAGCTGGAGCAGCCGATGGCGGCGGCGCCGGCATAGGCGGTCAGGACGGTTTGGACCGGCTCCGGATTATTGAGCAGCTGCGAGGGGCCGAATAGAATCACCAGCGTGCGGGTTGGATCTTTGAGCGGCAAGCTTGCGATCGGTGTCCGGTGAGAAGCGGGATAGGTAAAGGTGGAGAGTTTCATGCAGCCTCCTCAGGTGATTGCGACAGTTCTTGGCGGAACAACGCGCACACGCGCTGATGTTCTGTTTCGATGAGAGAGACCAATTCCATCGCCGGCATCGTTTGCTCAGCCCGGCAGGCTGCTTCCAGCTGCCTGGCCAGCGCCGCCAATCCGCTGGCCCCGAGCATGGCGCTTGACGATTTCAGCGTATGGGCCGCCATCAGCATGGCCTGGAGGTCTTGCTGCTGGAATGCGCGCTGAAGGTTCTCTACCTGTGTGTGGGAACTGGTGAGATAGAGGCTGAAGCTTTTGTGCAGCAGATTCGGTTGCCCCGGCCGCTGGAGGGCGGCGATGGCCGCCCACGCAGTTCGGTCGATCAGTCCTTCCGGCGGCGCCGGCTGAGGCGTCTTCGCGTCAGATCGTTCTGTATCTGGTTGGGTGGGGGAAGCTTGAATTGAGGGATGCGCTGGCTGCCAGCGGGCCAGCATGTCTGCCAGCGCTTGCTGGGAAAAGGGTTTGCTCAGGTAGTCGTCCATTCCAGCGGTCAGACAGCGTTCCCGGTCGCCGTCCATGGCGTTGGCCGTCAAGGCGACGATGGGGACATGGGAAGCGTTTCTGTCCCGCTCGCGCGCTCGAATGGCTGTCGTTGCCGTGAACCCATCCATGACCGGCATTTGGCAATCCATGAGGATGAGATCGAAGGCTTCGGTTGCGGATGCGGTAAGCGCTTGCTGTCCATTTTCCGCGACGGTCACCCGATACCCGATCAGTTCGAGCATCCCGACCGAGACCTCGCGATTGACGGAATTATCTTCGACGAGGAGGACTCGCCCAAGAATGGAGGAGCGGTCGACCGGCGGCGGAGTGTGAACGGAAGAAATGGCGGGAGTTCCCTGCCGGCGCCGCCGCAAGCATTCTCTCAGAAGAGATTGCCGCACGGGCTTTCGGAGCCATGTAGAAAATCCTCCCGCGGCACCGGCCTCGCCGCGGGTGAGGTTGTCGACGGAGCTGAGCGCCCACAGATCGATATGACGGGTCGCCGGATCGTCCTTGATGGCTTTGGCGAGCATGATGCCGTCCATGTCGGGCATGTGAATATCGAGGATCGCCAGATCGATCGGCAGGTGACGGTCTGTTTGTTCGCGCAGGAGCGCCAGGGCCGCGGCGCCGGAGTCGGCGGAGATGGTGTCAGCCCCCCAGGAGGCCAGGTGCGCTTCCAGGATATAGCGGTTGGTCTCATTGTCGTCCACCACCAGGATTCTCATGTGATCCAGAAACCGGTCTGTGGCTTTGAACGCGGGCGGTTGCGCGACCCAGCCCAGTTGGGTGGTGAACCAGAACGTCGATCCCTGGTTGGTCTTGCTGGTCACGCCAACCTCTCCGCCCATGAGCTGGGTTAATTGTTTGACAATAGCAAGGCCCAAACCTGTTCCTCCGAAGCGCCTGGTCGTGGAGCCGTCGGTCTGGGAAAACGCGGTGAAGAGCCGCGATTGGGCTTGAGGGGGGATCCCCAGTCCGGTGTCGGTCACGTCGATTTTCAGTGTGAGCCGGTCGTGCTCTTTGTTCAGCAGCGCCGCGCGGATGGTGACTTCGCCGTGGGAGGTAAACTTCACGGCGTTGCCCACGAGGTTGAGGAGCACCTGTCGCAGCCGGACCGGATCGCCGATGACGTTATCCGGAATGTCATCGGGGACATAGCAGGTCAATTCCAACCCTTTTTTGCCTACCGGATCGGCGAAGAGATCCACGGCTTCTTCGATCGTTTCTCGGAGTCCGAACTCGATCCGTTCCAGTTCCAATTTGCCGGCCTCGATCTTCGAAAAATCCAAAATGTCGTTGATGATGCCGAGCAAGGCGGTCCCTGAGCGGTGGACACTATTGGCGAGATGCCGTTGTTTCTCGGTCAACGGTGAATTGAGCAGGAGCTCCGCCATGCCGAGGACGCCGTTCATCGGAGTCCGGATCTCGTGGCTCATGTTGGCGAGAAACTGGGATTTGGAGGTGTTGGCGGCTTCGGCATGTTCCTTGGCCTGGCGGAGGGCCGTTTCGATCTGTTTCCGCTCTGTCACATCCATGACGGTCGCGATGATGCTGATCCCCGTTGCCGTGCGAACGGATTTCAGCCCGACTTCAACGGGGAATTCTGAGCCGTCTTTTCGCCGCCCATGCAACGCACGCCCGGTGCCCATCGCTCTGGAACTGGGGCTGGCCATAAAGGCGGTGCGGTCTTTGACATGTTGCTGGCGGATCGGTTCGGGGAGCAGGGTCTCGATTGGCTTGCCAAGCAGTTCGGCTCGCGGATATCCGAAGATCCGCTCTACTTCGGCATTCACCATGCGCAGAATGCCGGACTGATCGACTAGCACCATCCCGCTCGGCGCGGATTCCACCACGGTGTGCAGCGTGTCTTCCCATTGTTTCCGTTCGGAAATATCTCGGATAAAACCGCTGAAGGTCGTGCCGGACGCAAGCCTCAGGGGGGTGATGGCCAGCTCAACCGGGAACTCCGTCCCATCGGCGCGCAGCGCGGTCAGTTCCAGGCGTTTCCCCAGCGCGGGGCCTTCGCCGGTCGCCAGGTACTGCTGCAATCCTCGGTCGTGGTGTTCGCGATAGTGCGGAGGGATAATGGTGTCCGAAAGTTTTTTCCCCAGCACCTCGTCTTTGGTCCAGCCTAAAATTCGCTCGGCTTGCGGGTTCCAGTCGGTGATACGGCCCTGCGCGTCCATGACGATGATGGCGTCCAAGGCGCTGGTCACAATAGAGCGGGCGCGCTCATCGCTGTCCTGGAGTTTGCGGAGAAGCGGCGCGCTGATCTGCCGGTTAATCAGCCAGCCAATCAGCACCATGGCGCCGATGAGGCTGGCTCCCAGTCCTCCAAGGAAATAGAGGCGCGCGCTGAAGGTCGCGCGGGCTTCTGCTTCGACGTGGCGGCGCTGGGTGTCGGCAAATTGGGTCAGTTCTAAAATTTCCCGGCGGTGTTGCTCGAACTGGTTGCTCAGGGGGCCGTACACAAGATCGGTCATGACGCGCGTGTCGCCGCGTTCCAGCGCGGGCAGAAATTCGCGATGCCATTGGTTGTAAAACGCCTGTGCCCATTGGCCAGCTGATTCCGCGAGCGCGCCGTGCAACGATTCTGGCGGGAGGCGGCGGCGCCACTCGGCCTGCTTGCCCGAGTAGGCCTGTTCGTGCCGGATGAATTGCTCGATGAGCGCCTGTTGTTGCGAGGGGGGCGCGCTCAAGAGTTCTACCGTCACGAGATAGGACTCGACGATATAGAGCGGTGGAGGGAGCGTGGCGGCGAGGAGATCGTTGCTTTGGACGATTTGGGCATAGAGCGGTCCATGAATTTGCACCGTCTTAATCGTGTCGTAGACAGCGAGGGCGAATCCGCCGGTCGCGAGAATCGCGATGCCGATTAGCAGCTCAAGCCGCAGCGTGAAAGCCTGGGCCAGGTGCTTCGACGCCAATAGTTTGTGGGAGATCATGCCGCCCTCGGATGCGAGCAGGCCAGCGCGCAACACGCCGATACGTTTCTCTTATCGGAAAGGGGAGGCAGAGCTTTACCGGCGCGCATGGAAGGAATCCTCCGCTGCCGAAATGTGTGAAAGAAAGGTGCCCTACGGGCATGGCTATAGGGAAGAGAGAGCGGCAGGGTTATGGATGTTTCACGCATGTTGCTCACCGCTTTTCCGGCACAACATCCAGCGCAGGCCAATTGCCGGATGACGGGGTTATCGGTCGCAAGCAGCACTCGCGCGGTATGTTTCCAATCAGGCAGCATAGGGCCTTTCGTCGTCGAGCGCGGCCTGAAAGGCTGCCCGCGCTACCCGATGTTCTTCGACGAGGCGGGGAATGAGCTTTGGCAATTGTTCCGTTGTGCCGGCCAGGCAGGCGGCTTCTACTTCTTGGCACAACTGCGCCAGGCGATGCGCGCCCAACTGCGCGCTGGAAGATTTGATCGTATGAGCCGCCATCTGCGCGGATGGAATATCCGGTTGTGCAAGGGTTTGCTGAAGCTGATCGATCAGTGATTGCGAATGCGCAAGATAGAGCGTGATGGTTTTGTGCAAGAGGTTTGGCCGATCTGGCCGCTGGAGCGCGCGAATGGCATCCCATGCGTCCGTATCGATTGCGGCTTCGATGGATGGAACGGCGCGGTCCGGCTCATGCCGTGAGCCTGGGCGCGCATCGTGATCTGGGTGCCAACGGGTGAGCAGGTTCTGGAGTTGCCGCAGCGTGAACGGTTTTGTGAGGTAGTCGTCCATGCCGGCGGAGAGGCAGCGCTCGCGGTCGCCTTCTACCGCATGGGCGGTGAGCGCAATGATCGGCAACCGCCTGGCGTTGTTGCTCGCGCGTTCCCGTTCCCGAATGGCGTCAGTGGCAGAAAACCCATCCATCACCGGCATCTGGCAATCCATCAACACGATATCGTAGGACCGCTGCGCGGTGGCATCGACAGCCTGCTGTCCGTGTTCGGCGACATCGACTCGATGCCCCAGGAGTTCGAGCATGCCGATCCCGACTTCCCGGTTGACCGGGGTATCTTCGACTAAGAGAATATGCAGCGGGATTATTCGGGATGGCTCGGGTGTATTGGGCAATGGTTGCTGGAGCGCAGGGGGCACGGCCGAGTCTGTGCGGCACAACCCAAGAAGGGCTTGATGCAATAGCGATTTCCTGATGGGCTTGGTGACCCAGGAATCGATCGTGTCGGCATCCTTGCTGGACGAATCGTACCCAACCGAAGTGAGCATCAGGAGTCGCAGGCCGGCCAGCCGCCGGTCCTCGCGAATCGCATGGGCCAGCATCAATCCATCCATGCTGGGCATATGCAGGTCGAGGATGGCCAGAGTGAACGGCTGCTGGCGGTCGGCCGCCGCTTGCAAATAGGTCAAGGCGTCTTGTCCCGATGCGGCAATGGTTGGGAAGGCGCCCCAGCTCCGCAAATGTTCGCCAAGAATTTCTCGATTGGCGGCGGTGTCGTCGACGACCAGGATCTGCTTGCCGTGAAGATCCGATTCCTGCTGGAGCGTTGTGACGGAGACGTCGGCTTGCCGTTGAAAGTGGGCCGTAAACCAGAAGGTTGAGCCGTTGCCGAGTTGGCTCTCGACTCCGATCTGGCCCTGCATCAGCGTCACCAACTCCTTGACGATCGTCAGGCCCAAGCCGGTTCCGCCGAATCGTCGTGTGGTGCTGCCGTCGACCTGGGAGAAGGCGTCGAAGATGCGCGGTTGGGCCTCGGCGGGAATGCCGATGCCGGAATCCGTCACGGCGAAGCGGAGCGTCACGGATTCATGGGTATCCTCGATAGGTTCGACATGGACATGGATGCCGCCGTGGGAGGTAAACTTGATGGCGTTGCTGATGAGGTTCAACAGGACTTGGCGGAGACGAACCGGGTCTCCGCGCAGGGTTCGTTGGAAGGCGCCGGGCAGGTGGCAGGTTAACTCCAACCCTTTTCGCTGCGCCGGCGCGGCGAACAGCGCCACGGACTCCTCCACGGTTTCTTGGATGTCGAAGTCGAGCTGCTCTAGCTGGAGCTTGCCGGCTTCGATCTTCGAGAAGTCGAGAATGTCGTTAATGACCGCCAAGAGCGCTTCGCCGGACCGTTGAATGCTTTCGGTGAGATGACGGTGTCGGTCGGTTTGCGTGCTGGCCAGCAGCAACTCGGCCATGCCGAGCACGCCGTTCATGGGCGTGCGAATCTCATGGCTCATGTTAGCGAGAAATTGCGACTTGGCCCGGCTGGCGGCTTCAGCGGCGGCCTTGGCCGTTTCGAGATCGTCGATGGTGCGAGAGAGTTCTTCAGTGCGCTGCAAGACCTGTTGCTCAAGCCCGCGTCGGTAGGCGTTCAGCTGCTCATCGCGGTCTTGGATTTGCGCCAGCATGTGGTTGAAGCCGTCCGCCAGGACGCCGATTTCATCCTGCGCGCTCGGAGTGTGCGCGCGCAGCGTGTAATTATGTTCGTCCGACACGCGATGCATGGTCGAGGCGAGTGCGTGCAATGGATCGGACACCAGGCGGTGGAGACGGCGCGAGATCGCATAGGTGACGAGACTCGACGCAAGCATAAACCCTGTTGCAATGGCGATGGTTCGAAACAGCCGGTCTTGCAGGGGCTGAAGGCTCGTGAGGATGTAGACGGATCCAAGCTGCTCTTGGTCGAGTGTGATCGGATGCACGACGTGCAGCCTGGTGCGTTCGAAGACTTGCGAAGAGGTGCTCTGGTGCAGAATGGGAGGCGCTTCAATCTGTGACGCTTCTGGACGATACACGGCGAATAGCTCGCCGGCGCGATTATACGTGGCCGCGAGCAGCAAATCCGGATGGTGTGCAAGCGCCTGGAGCGTTTCCAGTGCGGCTTTTTTGTCGTCGAAGGTGATGGCGGCCGTGCTATTGGCGCCGACGAGATCCGCTAATGCCGCCATTTCCTGCCCCAGCGCCTCGCGGGCGGTGGCGCGATCGTTGAGGACCAATGAGGTGGAGGCGAGGAGGAGCACCAGCCCGCTCACGGCCATGGTGATGGCGGTTAGTTTCTTGTGAATGGGCCAATGACGAAAGGCAATCATCGAAATGGAGTCCTATCGGTTGTGGGGAACCAGGCGCGCGAGTTTCATGAGTTGCGAGCTGATTTTGATGGGGGCCAGCTGCACCGCGTCCACATTGATCTCCAACTTCACTTTATTATCGGTCAATTGCAGGTTGACCATAACTCCCTGTTCGGCGCATTGAGCGGCATCGCAGACGGTGAGCACAGGGTTTCCCTTCACGGCGGCGAGCGTGGCGGCGCTCTTGCCGAATTCCGTCTCGCTGATAAAGAGCAGGTGGCAGTCTTTCACGGATTGGATCGAAGGGTCTCGTTTGATGGCAATGGGGCGCCCCTGAATCTGCTTGCCGTCCACGCTGTTGATGGCGTCGCCGAAGGCCTCGCCGACCATGCAGAAGGTGATGGGGGCAGAGCCGTCAGGAGTTGCCGCGACCGGCCATTCCACAAACTTGGCGATGTTATAGAGGAAGGCGGCTTTCAGCAGATATTCGGCGGATCCCGCCGGTTGCGCGTGCAGAGATTCTCCTGCCGGCAAGAGCAGGGCGAGCGCAATGGTCAGCGCCAGCCATCTGCATCCGCCAGTGCGTGCGCGCTGGGGCTCGATAGCCGTCGCTTGCCGCCTCGCAAGATGCGTTCGGCCGCGCGCCAGTGTATGATGATTTAACCGTGCCATGTCACCTGTATCAACGCACTCCACTGCCTGGCTGCAATCTGCACTTATCCCGACCCCGTTCGGAATTCTGGGTCGCGCGTTAGTACCGCCACACGACTTTTACATAGGCGCCTCGTTGGATTTCCGATCCATTCAGCGGGACGGTGGTCGAGCTGAATTCGGGGTGACGGGTATCCAGGAGGTTTTGCCCGACGACGGAGATCTCAAGATTCTTGACTGGCCGCCAGCCGAGCCGCACATCGAGGTTAAAGTATCCGGGAATGGCGATCGCAGGCAGTCGATCGGTATAGCGGCCCCAGAGGTCGAGCTCCAGATTGCCGGGCAGTCGCATGAGTGAACGGACCGAGACCTGGTGTTGAGGACTTTCTCCATTCGCATTTGCTCTTGTGGGATCCAATGAACTGCCAGTCAGCATTCGAATGTTCAGATAGGTATACGACGTCTGGAGGCGCCACCATTCCAGCGGACGCCAGTCGGTAGAGGCTTCGATGCCGTGTGTTTCTGCGGCGAGTTTATTGCTCGTTCTCAGCGGTACGACGAGATGGACCGGTGAAGGGCTGGCTTCCACAAACGGCGTACCCGGTTCAAAGCTTCGAAGGTTGTCGTAGTGGTTGTAAAAGGCGGCGATATCGATCGAGAGCGATTCGATGGGTTGATAACGGGTTCCGAGTTCGTACGCGGCCAGGGTTTCGGCCTGGAATCCCCGGTCGCCGAGCAGGGAGACCAGGGCGACTGGAGAGCCAGGGGAGAGTGCATTGGGAGGCAGCGCGCGTTGATTGACACGGACGTCGTCTTCAGCGCGCGATGGGGTGCGGATGCCCCGCGAGACTGCTCCCCAGATGGTCAGGTTATGGGTCGGGGTCCAGCGCAGACGGCCGCTCGGTTGGACGACGAAGCCGGTGTAGTCGTTGTGTTCGAGCTTTGTGCCCGCGATGAAGGCCACGGTATCGGGGATGATTGTAATTTCGTCTTGGGCAAATCCGCTGAAGGTGCTGACGAATCGACTGTAGGGCGTGAACTGTAGGGTCGAGGTATTGACGAGCTGATCGTTCGTAAACCGATATCCGAGCCCCCACACCACTCGTTGGACGTTGCCCCAGGCGAACGTATGCTGGGCGTCGAGATCGATGGTGTCCCGCCGTTCGCCAAAGAGGGCGCTCTCGCGTTCGGTCCTGTCGTAGTACGTCTGCAGGACGAAGGAGGATCCATCGGCGAACGAATGTTTCCATCGCGACAGAAGATTTCCGCCGGCATAAGCCCATTTGCTCAGCACATTTTGACTGAAGGGCGCAGCTAAGAGGGGTTCCTGGAAATCTGCCCCGGCAGAGCCGCTGTAATAGTCTCCCTGGATGGTTACGCTATCGCGAGTGGAGGCGTCGTGATCCACACGAAATCCGCCTCTCGTATTGCGCCAGCCATCGGCCGCCCGGTCGCCGTTGCTTCGGGCAAAGTCATCCCGGTCGAAATATTTCCCATAGATGCGGAATTGCGTGTCGGTTCCGAGTGATCCGCCATAGCGCAGAGCGGTGAATCCCCGTTCTTCCGTACCGGCTCCGGCCATCACGAGAAGTCCCTGAGTGTCCTTGGCCTTTTTCGTAATGATGTTGATGACACCGTTGACGGCATTCGCGCCCCAGAGTGTGGCTCCGGGGCCGCGGATGATTTCAATGCGGTCGATATCTTCCAGGCCTGTGTCCTGGACATCCCAAAACACGCCCGAGAAGAGCGGGGTGTAGACAGTTCGACCGTCCATCAAGACCAACAATTTGTTCGAGAACTCTCCATTAAACCCTCGGGAGCTGACGGCCCATCGGCGAGAATCGATGCGAGCGACTTGAATGCCTGGCACCATGCGCAAGGCTTCTGGAATGGTCCTCACTCCCGACCGTCTGATGTCTTCCTGTGAAATGACGAACACGGCCGCGGCTGCCTGTGCGAGCGGCTGCGCATTCTTGGAGACGGATGTCACTTCGATGGTCATGAGTTGTTCAAGGCTCAGTTCGGTGAGATCCGCCACAGAGGGCTCGGTGGCCCAGACAGGCAAGGCGCAAACATACACCGCGAATCCTAAGAGCAAGGCCGTCAACGGTATGCTTACCCATTGTTGGGCTGGGGTGGTGCTGTGTCTGATATATCGAAAAGACATAATGGTGTAATCCTGTGGACAGAGGGGTGCTTTAGAAGACGCAAAGTATTCCGGCTCGTCACGAATGGTATCGGTGGATAGAGTGAGTAACTTGAGGTTGCTGTCGGTTAGGAAGATGTTGCGTAGAGATGTTATGCGTGGAGCAGTGAAGCGGTGGCTGGGTTCGAACGGGTAGGTTCGTCGGAGGTTATGGAGTTGATGAATGCATGCCGTGCGAAGAGTGTTATTGACGAATGGTTGGAAGGAGTATTTATTGGCGGCGGTATCGTGCTTCGATCTTGCTTGAAAGCCCGCCACGCGCGGTGAACCCGCCGGTGACGGTCGCCCAGGCTGGTTTGCAAGACTTTACGACATCGCGGAGAATTCGGTTGACGGCGTTTTCATAGAAGATGCCAAGGTTGCGATAGGCGTGGATGTACATCTTGAGTGATTTCAGTTCGAGGCAGGCCTTGTCCGGCATGTAGTGGATCGTTACTGTGCCGAAGTCCGGCAGGTTGGTTTTGGGGCAGATCGCGGTGTATTCGGGAATCTCAATCGTGATTTCGTAGCCCTTGTACTGGTTTGGGAATGTTTCAATGTCAGGCAATGGCGCTGCGATACCGCTTTTTGCATGCCGTTCGTTGTATCCCAGCTTCGTCGTTTTCGATGTGCGTCGCGCTGCGTCACGTTTCACGAGTCACGCCTCTTTTTTTAAAGTTGTTTCATCCAATCGGTCTGTCCGATCTTTTCGAGCTCAATAAACATCGAGACCCACGGGCATTTCATGTCCGGATAGACTTCACAGAAGCCGCCTTTGCGCACGCCTCCACAAGGGCCATGGGCCATGAACTTCGGACATTCGGCTTTCACGGTGTTGTCCGGAATCGGCGGGCGCTTATGCACTCCGCCGGCGTGGGTTCCGGCATCGTCTTCGCCGGGAATCAATACTCGATGTGGCATAGCTGGCAGTCTAACCGGATTGATGGCGATGGGCAATGATCGGGTATCATTTCAAACAGAGTGTCGAAATATTTTTTTGGGTCTGCGCGCCAGGAGATTTTCTTTTTAGGGCGAATGGCCTACCTAGACAGGCTGGGCCTAGGCCTTCTTTCGGATGTCGTGGGCCTTCTGAGAAGTTGTGTTGAATATCGAGACATTATAGTATTTTGAAGCGCTGGTAGTTGAGGGGTTGAGCGGAATATACAATTGACAGTCTTTTTTCAGCTTTGTTAGGATGCGTGGCGCAATTGAAAGAGTTAGACGCGGTTGTGTGTTGTCCATCCTCATTCGTCCCGCAGGGCATATTCGTTTATCGCGATAGAGTTGAACCATAGGCAACGGCGTACCGTTGTAGTGACATAAGGGAGGTGCCTGATGAGTCTCGATTATGTGAAGTTTACAAACGGCTTCGAGAAGTTCATGCCGAAAGAATATCGGGATATGGTCGAGCATGGTCCGTTCGGCAAGAAGATCTCCGTTTCCCAGATGGGAAGCTTCAAGGAAATTCTTGAGGAGCACCCGATGTGCGCCGGTTGTGCCATGACCCTCTTTATCCGTCTCGCGATGATTGCCGTTCCGAATCCCGAGGATACGATTATGGTTGGCACAGCCGGATGCGGCCGATTGGCGATCTCGCAGGCCGCGATTCCGTTTGTGTATGGCAATTACGGCGACCAGAACGGCGTGGCCAGCGGGTTGTCGCGCGGTCTTCGCCTCCGGTTCGGCGACAAACCCAAGGATGTGGTGGTCATGGCTGGCGATGGCGGCACCGCCGACATCGGATTCCAGCAAGTGCTGCACTCGTGGTTCCGCAAGGAGCGCTTTACCACGATCATGTTGGATAACGAAGTCTACGGGAACACAGGCGGCCAGGAAAGCGGTATGACGAGCCGTGGTGCGGTGTTGAAGATGGCCCCCTTGGGCAAGAAGTTCGAGAAGATGGACATGCTGCAGATGGCAAAAGTCGCCGGATGCGCCTATGTGGCCACCGTCGTTCCGAACAATCCCCGCCGCGTCGAGAGTGTCATCAAGAAAGCGGTTCTGATTGCCCGCGAAGTGGGCTCCACCTACATCCAAGCGTATACTTCTTGTAACATCGAGTATGCGATTCCGACCGATAAGGTCATGGAAGACGCTAAGAACGTTGAAAACGATCGGTATCAGTTCACGGAGTATGTCAGCGAAGAAGCGAAGCAGTATCTGGCTGAGCGTTACGGCTACAAGGAATTTCTCCCGAAGCCGGCCGCTTCTGCTGGCGCCATTCCCAACAAAGCATAAGCCTGACCGGTAAGGAGGATTGCCCATGGCAAAGCGTTTCAACATTCGGATGGCAGGTGTCGGTGGACAGGGTGTCGTGACGGGATCGCACATCCTCAGCACCTCGGTCATCAATGCCGGCGGGGAAAGCACGATCGTTCCATTCTACGGGTCTGAAAAGCGTATGGCGCCGGTTGAGAGTTATGTGCGGGTGTCGGATGAACCGATCTACGAGATCGGCGAAATCACTTTCCCGCACATCATCATCATTTTCCATCCGCAGGTTATTACGCACGGCAAGTCGTATACGATGCCGTTCTATTTCGGCCTGAAAGAAGACGGCGTTGCGCTGATCAATAACGACGGTCCGATGAATCTTCATCGGGACCAGGCGGCCGAACTAAAAGAGCGCCGGGCAAAGTTGTATTACTTCCCCGCGACGAAGCTTTCATTGGAAGTGGCGGGGATGGACTTGGCTACGAATATGGCCTTAATGGGCTGTATCGGAGCCATCACTGGGTTGACGAACATGGCTGGGCTGGAGCAGGCCGTGAAGGACCGGTTCCTGGGCAAAGGATTCGTTGTATCCGGTGGAACGGCGGCACTGGACAGCGTGGTGGAAAGAAAGTTCAAAAAGAAGCAGGAATTGATCGATAAGAACGTGGCCGTCATGCGGGCCGGCTGGAACTATGCCGTTGAGCACGGATGGTCTGCTCCAGACGTGAAGCGGGTAGAAGCACCGGCCGTCGAGGCCGCGGCTAGTGCGTAATAGCGATACAGAAGGAGTTTCCCATGTATCTCGTAGCTGATATCAGTGTTGAAATTTGTGCCGCAAAGAGCTGCAAGCTCTGCACGCAGTACTGCCCTGAAGCTAACACCATCCAGTACAGTGAAGAGATGGGGAAGGATAAGGGATTTAAGTACGGGTCTGCATACGTGGCCGTAGATCGGTGCAAGGGATGCGCGCAGTGTGTATGGGTGTGCGATAACATGGCTAAAAACAACGCCATTAAGATGATCATGATCGATCAATTGCCGCTGGCGGCCATCACCGACAATATTACCTATGGCGACAAGAGCACGACGGCAGTTTTGGTAAGCCCTAGCGTCTGATCATTCGGCAAGAAAGGGGAACGGGCGTGGCAACAACGCAAGACAAGAGAGAGAGAATCATCGTTCCGGGACCGGCCGGATTTCATCCTCCATCTGCTGCGCAGCTCGGTGTCTCGCTGCCCGACCCAGGCGAAGGCCTGTTCTACGGACTGCTGGAGCCTAACGAGGATAAGGTCATCGAAGAGATGGCCCGCAAGATGTTGACTAGCCCGAATGCAACGCTGTTCCCTGGACCGATGGTGTTGTGGGCCTGGAATGATCATGCGATCGAAAAAGCCAAGGCCACGTTGGAAATTGCCGCCCAGATTCCGAATGTCATGATTATCCCTATGCCGGACTATCGGCCGAAGTATCCGAAGATCGACCCTGAAGAGGTGATCAATCCCAATCACCCCAATCTCACCATT